>NZ_JBIWLQ010000005.1:288599-484588 GCF_044766265.1 Streptomyces sp. NPDC102283 | reverse complement strand
CGTTGACTTTTGGCACGCTGTTGAGTTCTCAAGGAACGGACGCTTCCTTCGGTCCCGTATCACCGGGGCCCTCCGGGCGCTTCCCTTCGTTTACTGCTTTGTCTTGCTGTCCTGCGTTTCCGACTCTATCAGACTCTTTCGTGTCCGATTCCCGGTCGAAGCGGGCCCCGCATCTCGCTTTCCAGGTTCTTCGCTTTCGCGTTTTCCCTTTCCGGCGAGTCCGACTTTACCAGACTCTTTTCCGTTCCGTTTCCGGTCCGAATTTGATTTCCGGTGGCCAGCGGAGTGACCTTACCTTTCGGCAGATCCGACTTTATCAGAAACTCTCGGAGCTAAACGAACGGCTCGATGAGATTTCGAGAAAGGAGAATCACTTGGCCCGGCGGAGTTAACAGGCACTCCTGCACGAGCGGGATAGATACTACGCGCTCAACTCGAACCTGTCTAGTCCGAGGCAACCGTTCAAATCTACCTCCCCACATTCACCGTGTCAACGGTTTTTGTGGGCTTGGAGGACACTAGCAGGTCAGCAGGGGTGAAAGCACATCGGCCGTCAGGCTGCCGTGGGAAGTTCGGCGCTGCGTTCGACCGCTGCGAGGTCACCTGTGTCGCCGGCGCGGGCCGCACGGCCGCCCAGGATGTAGACGTATGCGAGAAAGGCCAGCTCAGCGGCGATGCCGATCGTGATCCGGGCCCAGGTCGGAAGGCCGGACGGGGTCACGAATCCCTCGATGAGTCCGGAGACGAACAGGACCAGTGCCAGACCGATCGCCATGCCCAGGGCGGCGCGGCCCTGCTGAGCCAGGGCGGTCCTGCGTGACAGGGGGCCCGGGTCGATCACGGTCCAGCCGAGGCGTAGCCCTGTGCCGGCGGCGACGAACACCGCGGTCAGTTCGAGCAGACCGTGGGGCAGGACCAGGCCGAGGAAGACGTCGAGACGGCCCGCGGAGGACATGAGGCCTATGCCCACGCCGAGGTTCAGCATGTTGAGGAAGAGGATCCAGATCACGGGTATACAGAGAAACGCCCCCAGGACCAGGCACAGGGCCGCGGCCTGCGCATTGTTCGTCCACACCTGCGCCGCGAACGACGCGGCCGGGTGGCTGGAGTAGTAGGTCTCGTACTCCCCGCCCGGCCGGGTCATCGCACGGAGGTCATCCGGCGCGGCGATCGCGGCCTGTACCTCGGGGTGCGTACCGATCCACCAGCCCAGCAGTGCCGCCAGCGCTGTCGAGAGCACTGCCGTGGGAATCCACCAGTGACGCGAGCGGTAGACCGCCGCGGGAAATCCCACCGTGAGGAACCGGGCCGCGTCCCGCCAGGAGGCCTTACGGGTGCCGGTCACCGTCGACCGGGCGCGGGCCACGAGCTGGGTGAGGCGTCCGGTGAGGAGCGGGTCGGGGCTGCTCGACTGGACCAGCGAGAGGTGGGTCGCCGTGCGCTGGTAGAGGACGACGAGTTCGTCCGCTTCCGCGCCCGTGAGGCGGCGCCCCCGGCGGAGGAGGTGTTCGAGGCGGTCCCACTCCGTGCGGTGGGCGGTGACGAAGACGTCGAGGTCCATGGGCGTCTGTTGCTCCAGGCAAGGGTGCGTACAGGTATGTACTGCTGCGGGGCGCTGGCGGTCAGCTTGGCAGACTGTGCCCGGCTGGGGCAGAGAAGGTCGGCGAAGGGTGGGGCCCGATGAGTGATCTGGTGACCGGGGACGCGGTCGTTCTGAGGTTGAGGCCCGCGCGGCTGCCGAGCCGGGCGCTGGCCTCGGCGATAGACCTGGCGGTGACGTTCGTCGTCTTCATCCTGGTATCGGTCGTGCTGGGCGTCGCTTCCGTCTCCTTGGACGAGGCCGCGGTCGCGGCGATCGGGGTCGCCTCCTTCCTGCTGGTGCTGATCGGTGGGCCGGTCGCGGTGGAGACGCTGAGTCATGGCCGCTCACTGGGAAAGCTGGCCTGTGGGCTGCGGGTGGTGCGGGACGACGGTGGGCCGATCCGGTTCCGGCACGCACTCGTGCGCGGGGCGATGGGGCTTGTCGAGATCCTCATGACCTTCGGCGCCGTGGCCTCGGTCGCGTCGCTGGTGTCGGCGCGGGGACGCCGGATCGGTGACGTGTTCGCCGGGACGCTGGTGATCCGGGAACGGGTCGCGGCCACGGGCCGGTCCGTCTCCGTGCCGCCTCCCCCGCCCTGGTTGGTCGGCCGGTTCGCGCAGGTGGATCTGTCTGCCGTGCCCGAAGAACTCTGGCTCGCGATACGGCAGTACCTGACCCGGATGCAGCAGCTGGATCCCGGCGTGGGCCGTTCGATCGCGGAACGGCTGGCAGGTGACCTGGTCGCACGGACGGGAGCCGCCGCGCCGCAGGGCGTTCCGGCCGCCGCGTTCCTGGCCGCGGTGGTTCATGAGCGGCAGTCACGGGATGCGCGGCGCGTGTTCGCCGGGCCTCGCGCCGAGGGGGCCTCCGTACCGTCCGGGGTCGTCGCGCCTGGCGGGTCGGGTGGGCTCTTCGGGGGGTCGGTGCCTGCCGTGGCCGGGGGGTACACCGGGGCTCCTGGGGGCTCCGTAGCCGCTCGGGTCGGTGATTTCGGTGGGGCTGTGGAGTCCCGTGGTGAGGGCGGCTCCGCCGGTGGAGGTGCCGCCGAGGGCGGTTCCGGAGCGGGGCGCGGTGCCGACGGTGGCCACGGGCCGCGACGTGGGAGTGCTCCCTCGGGCGGGTTCGCTCCGCCCGGCTAGTCGGCTAGACGGTGTCCGGCGCGGGCGGCGACAGGTCCTGGCCGGCCCGGGTGTCCGAGGCGCGGGGGGAGGGTGGCGTCTCCAGGTGTTCGAGCTCGATGCCGGGGGCCGCGAGAACCACGTCACCGGCGATGTGGATGGTGTGCTGTTCCCCGGTGTCCAGGGCGCTGACCTGGTATTCGTCCACGATCAGGGGGCCGTTGTCAGTGGTGTGCGCTTCACTGTTCACCAGGGCCCAGGACTGGTCGACGGTCCTGGGGGCGAGGACCGGGTCCGTGAAGGTGACCACGCGGACGCGGGTCGTGGGGGAAGCGGGGGTGAGACGCAGGAGGCGGGTCATGGCGACGAGGAAAGCGGGGGACGTGCCGGCGAAGGCGTGGGCGCGGACATTGCCTTCGGTGGCGTGGCTGCCGGTCGGGTCGGTCCGGACCCAGGTGACCCCTTCCAGGGCTGCTCCTCGCACCTGCCAGCTCGCGGCGTGGAGTTCGAGGCGGATGGGCCTGCCCAGCTCGTCCAGGGCGAGGTCGACGGAGCCGAGGTGGTCTCCGGTGGGGGCTGTGGTCTGGGAGACGTAGCGCCAGCCGGAGGGGCCGGGGGCACAGTGGAAGTGTTCTTCACCGAGGGGGGTGTGATCGTGAAGGTCGTGGAGCGAATACCTGCCGCGGGGCATGGGGTCCTTCGGGTTCCTCGGGTCGTACGGGGGCGGTAACGGGAGCAGGCCCCCGGCACGGGGGTGCGGGGGCCTGCGCTCGGATCTGCTGCCGCGGGCTGTGACGCCGCTCGGCGTTCGGGAGGCCGGCCTTCCGAACGCCGAGGGGGGATCAGTGGCCTCGGGTGGATCAGTAGCGGTAGTGGTCGGGCTTGTACGGGCCCGCTACCTCGACACCGATGTACGCCGCCTGCTCGGGGCGCAGCGTCGTGAGCTTGACGCCCAGGGCGTCGAGGTGGAGTCGGGCGACCTTCTCGTCCAGGTGCTTGGGCAGCACGTACACGTCGGTCGGGTACTCCTCGGGCTTCGTGAACAGCTCGATCTGCGCGAGGGTTTGGTCCGCGAAGCTGTTGGACATCACGAAGGACGGGTGCCCGGTCGCGTTGCCCAGGTTGAGGAGGCGGCCCTCGGACAGGACGATGAGGACCTTGCCGTCGGGGAACTTCCAGGTGTGGACCTGGGGCTTGACCTCGTCCTTGACGATGCCGTCGATCTTCGCGAGGCCGGCCATGTCGATCTCGTTGTCGAAGTGGCCGATGTTCCCGACGATCGCCTGGTGCTTCATCCGGGCCATGTCCTTGGCCATGATGATGTCCTTGTTGCCCGTCGTGGTGACGAAGATGTCCGCCTGCTCCACGACGTCGTCCAGCGTGGCCACCTGGTAGCCGTCCATCGCCGCCTGCAGCGCGCAGATCGGGTCGATCTCCGTGATGATCACCCGGGCGCCCTGGCCGCGCAGGGACTCCGCGCAGCCCTTGCCCACGTCGCCGTAGCCGAAGACGACAGCGGTCTTGCCGCCGATCAGGACGTCGGTGGCGCGGTTGATGCCGTCGATCAGGGAGTGGCGGCAGCCGTACTTGTTGTCGAACTTCGACTTGGTCACCGCGTCGTTCACGTTGATCGCGGGGAACAGGAGGGAACCGTCACGGTGCATCTCGTACAGGCGGTGGACACCCGTCGTCGTCTCCTCGGTGACACCGCGGATCTCGGACGCCAGCTGGGTCCACTTCTGCGGCGCCTCGCCGAGGGTGCGGTTCAGCAGGGTGAGGATGTGGGCGAACTCCTCGCTGTCCGCGGTCGACGGGTCCGGGGCTGCGCCGGCCTTCTCGAACTCGACGCCCTTGTGGACGAGGAGGGTGGCGTCGCCACCGTCGTCCAGGATCATGTTCGGACCGCCGGTGGGGGTGTTCGGCCAGGTCAGCGCCTGCTCCGTGCACCACCAGTACTCCTCCAGCGTCTCGCCCTTCCAGGCGAAGACGGGGACGCCCGCGGGGGCTTCCGGAGTGCCGTTCGGGCCGACCGCGATGGCCGCGGCGGCGTGGTCCTGGGTGGAGAAGATGTTGCAGGAGGCCCAGCGGACCTCGGCGCCCAGGGCGACGAGGGTCTCGATGAGCACGGCGGTCTGCACGGTCATGTGCAGCGAGCCGGTGATACGGGCGCCGGCCAGCGGCTGAGCGGCGGCGAACTCCTTGCGGATCGACATCAGGCCGGGCATCTCGTGCTCGGCGAGCGTGATCTCCTTGCGCCCGAAGGCGGCGAGGGAGAGGTCGGCGACCTTGAAGTCCTGGCGGTTGGTGGCCGTCGTCATAACGGGCTGCTCCTCGTGATGGGTCGAGGGTGGGCTGTCTGGGCTGACTCTGCGGCACGGCGGGCACACGAATGCCCGGGCGGTTCGCAGTGCAGTCCGTCGGAGGCCCTCTGTCCCTCGCCCGGCTCGCTCGCGCCAGCCGGTCGACCGCCATCAGCAGCGACGTCTGTTATCCGTATCCGAATCTACACCGAACGGCCCAGTGAGCCCCAGCCCGTTCGCGGAGAGGGGCGTGTGTGAGGGGTCACCGGGCCGATCGGGGCTGATGTGCGGTGGGTCAGTGGCCAGATTCCTTCGAAGCCGGGCCGTCTTCCGTGTCGGTGCCCGGGTTGGTTCCGGTCGCTGCGGCCTCCGCGTTGTAGATGTCCGGCTCCAGGTAGATGACCCGGGCGATCGGGCACGCCGCGCGGATGCGGTTCTCGGCGGCGTTGATGGCGTCGGCCACCTCGGTCGCGGTCTCGTCGTGCCGGACCGCGATCTTGGCGGCGACCAGCAGTTCCTCGGGGCCGAGGTGGAGGGTGCGCATGTGGATGATGCGGGTGACCGTCTCGCCGTCGACCACGGCCGCCTTGATGTTCTCGACGTCCTCGATGCCGGCGGACTCGCCGAGCAGGAGGGACTTCGTCTCGACGGCCAGGACGATCGCGATGAGGATCAGCAGAATGCCGATGCAGAGGGTGCCGATGCCGTCCCAGACTCCGTTGCCGGTGCCGAGGGCCAGGCCGACGCCCGCGAGCGCCAGGACCAGGCCGACGAGCGCGCCGAGGTCCTCCAGGAGAACGACCGGCAGTTCGGGCGCCTTGGAGCGGCGGACGAATTCGGTCCAGGAGCGGTCTCCGCGCGTCTGGTTGGACTCACGGATCGCCGTACGGAAGGAGAAGATCTCCGCGATGATCGCGAAGACCAGCACCCCGACCGGCCAGTACCAGGCCTCGATCTCGTGCGGATCCTTGATCTTCTCGTAGCCCTCGTAGACCGCGAACATGCCGCCGACCGAGAAGAGGACGATGGAGACGAGGAACGCGTAGATGTAGCGCTCGCGCCCGTAGCCGAAGGGGTGCTGAGGGGTGGCGTCGCGCTTCGCCTTCTTGCCGCCGAGCAGCAGGAGTCCCTGGTTGCCCGAGTCGGCGAGCGAGTGGACGCTCTCCGCGAGCATCGACGACGAACCACTGAAGAGGAACGCTACGAATTTGGCCACGGCGATCGAGAGGTTGGCGACGAGTGCCGCCACGATCGCCTTGGTTCCGCCTGACGCGCTCATGAGTGCGTGGTGTCCCTTCGTCGGTGTGCGGCAGGTGCCGCCGCGGTGAGGCGGCACATTGTTGCAGCCGTCGGGACGGTCCGTGGGTCAGGCGGCCACGGTGGCCCGGAAGAGTGTTCCCTGTCCCGCCGCTTCGGCGGTCTCGCCGGCCGGAACGTACGCGGACTCCCCCGGTTCGAGGGCGAGTTCGCCGACGGTGACCGAGCCCGCCGTGCAGAGCAGGATCTGGGGCGTGGGGGCGGTCAGTTCGGTGGGGGCCGCCCCTGGGGCGAGGGTGAAGCGGGACAGGGCGAACTCGTCGGCCGGGGTCTCGTAGAGCTCCTCGCCCGAGGGTGCCGCCTCCGGGCGCAGCACGCCGGGCTCGGTGGCCTCGAACCGGACGACCCGCAGGAGTTCGGGGACGTCGATGTGCTTGGGGGTCAGGCCGCAGCGCAGCACGTTGTCCGAGTTGGCCATGATCTCGACGCCGAGGCCGTCGAGGTAGGCATGCGGGACGCCCGCGCCGAGGAACAGGGCTTCGCCGGGCTGGAGTTGCACGTAGTTCAGCAGCATCGCGGCCAGTACGCCGGGGTCGCCGGGGAAGTGGTGGGCGATACGGGCGTACGGGGCGTGGACGCCGCCGAGACGCTCGGCGGCAGCGGCCGCCTCCGCCACGGTCTCGGCCATCTCCGCCGGTTCCGCGCCGAGGATCGCCGTGAGCACCTCGCGGAGCGCCGCTTCCTCCGGGTGGGCGCGGAGGAGGTCCACGTACGGCTTGAGGGAGTCGACCCCGAGCGCCTCCATCGCGTCCGCCGCCTCGGTGGGGCTGCGGAAGCCGCACAGTCCGTCGAAGGGGGTGAGGGCGCAGATGAGTTCGGGCTTGTGGTTCGCGTCCTTGTACGTGCGGTGCGGGGCGTCGATCGGGACGCCCCGGGACTCCTCGTCGGCGTAGCCCTCACGGGCCTGTTCCAGATTCGGGTGGACCTGGACGGAGAGGGGGGCGCCGGCGGCGAGGAGCTTCAGGAGGAAGGGGAGGCGGGGGCCGAACCGGGCGACCGTGGGCGCGCCCAGCTCCCCCTCCGGGTCGGCGTCGATGGCCTCGGTGAGCGCCAGCTCCGTCTCACCGGCCGCGGTGGTGCGGGTGATACGCGAGGGCGCTCCGGGGTGGGCCCCCATCCACATCTCGGCCTGGGGTTCGCCGGTGGGCGCGGTGCCGAGCAGGGCGGGAATGGCCGTGGTGGACCCCCAGGCGTAGGGGCGCACGGTGTTGGACAGCCGGTCCATGGAGTCGTCCTCAGGTGGGGCGGGGCGGGTGGGTGTGGCACCAGGGGTATCAGTGGTGCGTGAGGTTCTGGGGTCGTGGGGGTGGCCGGAGGGTAACGCGGCGCGGTCCCTGCCTGTGCTTTCCTCGCGCGGTCCTCGCGCGGTGTGCTCCGTGAGGTGTTTCCTGTGGGGTGTTTCCTGTGGGGTGTTTCCTGTGGGCACGGTGCCTGGGGGCCGTGGGCGCTGTGCCCGGGGGGCGTGTGCTTCTGTCAGGGCTGCGTCAGGGCTGGGGGGCCGAGGCCAGTGCCAGGTAGACCGCCGCGAAGTCGGTGATCGCGAGCAGTTCGGCCACGGCCTCCAGTGCGCTGCCCTCCTCCGGCTCCAGCTCGCTCACGGGGGTGTCGTGGCCGAGCGCCAGCTCCCGTGCCGCCGGGTAGGCGCTGAGGCCTCCTGTCGGGCGGTCCCGGAGCAGGACGACCCGGGCCCTCAGCGTCTCGCCCTCGTCGACCCGGTCGCGGAAGAAGTCGTCGGGGTCCGCGCCGGCCGCGAAGTCCCCGGCGAGGAGCGTGCCGTGCGAGGGCAGTGCCTCGGGCAGTTCCGCGGACAGGGCGGGGCGGCCGGCGAGTTCGGACAGTACGGCGGCGAAGCGGCGTCCCACCGGGCCCGCGGCGTCACCCTCCGTCCACAGCAGCGGCAGGCTGTCGGCGAGCTCGGCCGCGAGTGTCTTGGCCGGGTTGCCGTACGTGGCGATGGCCGGACCGCAGCGTTCCGCGGTGCGGTCCAGGCGGTCCGCGACCTTCTGCAGGTCCTCGGGAGGCGCGGTCACCAGGCCGACCCGGTCCAAAAGCGCCAGCAGGGGGGTGAGCAGCGCCCACAGGGTGCCGGGGCCGGCGGCGGAGGTCTCCGCGTCGTACTCGCCGTGCGGGGCGGCGGCCATCGGGACGACCAGGCCGTGCACCCCGTCGACCGCCTCGCGCAGCGGTGAACGGGTGGGGGCGACGGCGACGACGGTGCAGCCGCGGCGGTAGGCCTGCTCGGCGAGCCGGGCGAGGCCCGGTTCGGAACCGTCGGCGGTCGCGATGAGGAGCAGGTCCACGGAGCCGGCCCAGCCGGGCAGGGCCCAGCGGAGGGCGCCGGGAGCGGCGGCCACGCCCGTGGGGTGGATGCGTACGACGGGGGCGGCCGCGCCCGCCAGTGCGCCGATCAGGTCGGCCACCCCGGAGGCAGCGGTGCCGGGGCCCGCCACGAGGACGGCTCGGGGCCGGCCCTCCGGGTTCAGGCCACCGATGCCGGCTTCGGCCGCGTGCCGGGCGGCGGTACGGACCCGGGCGCCGGCCTCGGCGGCGCCGCGCAGCAGTTCGCGGCGGTCGGCTCGGGCCAGGGCTTCCGGGGCGTCGAGCAGGGACTCGTCGAGCATGGCGATGGGCCTCCGATCACCGGGCGGGTCGCGGGCTGCGGATACGGGTACGGGCGGCGTGGCCGCCGGGGCGGGCACGGTGCCGAACGGTGGCCCCTACCTGTGGTCGGGCCCGGCTGTCGTGCGCTGCCGGGTGCCGTTCCGCGTCGTCCGGCGTCGCCCTGCCCATACGCGTGCCGCTCGCGGTCAGGCGGGGCGGCGCGCCTCGTCGACGAGAAGGACCGGGATGCCGTCCCGGACCGGGTAGGCCAGGCCGCAGTCGTCGCCCGAGCAGACCAGCTCGGGGCTGTCCGCCGCCGAACGGTCGTCGAGCGGGGAGTGGCAGGCAGGGCAGGCCAGGATCTCCAGGAGGCCGGCTTCGAGCGCCATGGGGTGAGTCCCTTCGAGCATGCGAGTTCCGATCCGCGTGGATCAGGCGTCGTCAGCCTACCGCTGGGGTGGAGGGGGCGCGGCCCGGCCGGGGGGACGAAACGGGGGATGCGGGTGGGCGCCTGTGTGTGGGGGTTGCCGTGCGAGGTGGGGTGCGGGTGCGGGTGGCGGGTGCGGGTGCGGGTGGCGGGCGCAGGCTCGGGTGGCGGGCGCAGGCTCGGGTGGCGGGCGCAGGCTCGGGTGGCGAAGGTGGGCGCCTGCGGCGTGCTTCTCCCCGCCCCGCCCCTTCCCGTAACCGGAGCTCCGCCCCGGACCCCGCTCCTCAAACGCCGGAGGGGCTGAATGCGCGGGGCCCAAGGAGGAATGGGCGTGGGGTGGGGAGCGAACGTCGGAGGGGCTGAATGCGCCGGGCCCAAGAAGGGATGGGCCTGGGGTGGGGCGGGGTGGGGAGCAAACGTCGGAGGGGCTGAATGCGCCGGGCCCAAGAAGGGATGGGCCTGGGGTGGGGCGGGGTGGGGAGCAGACGCCGGAGGGGCTGAATGCGCCGGGCCCAAGAAGGGATGGGCCCGGGGTGGGGAGCAGGCTTCGGAGGTGCCTAGCGGGGTCCGAGCGGACGTCTGCTGGTTCAGGCTTCGCGGATCAGGCCAAGGACCTCGTCGCGTACCGCCGCCATCGTCTTCTCGTCCCGCGCCTCGACGTTCAGGCGCAGGAGCGGTTCCGTGTTCGAGGCGCGGAGGTTGAACCACCAGTCGGCGGCCGTGACCGTGAGGCCGTCCAGGTCGTCGAAGGTGATGCCGTCGCGGGCGCCGTAGACCTTCCTGACCGCGGCCAGGCTGCCTGCCTGGTCGGCGACGGTGGAGTTGATCTCGCCGGAGCCGCTGTACCGGTCGTACTCCGCGACCAGTTCGGAGAGCGGCTTCTGCTGGCCGCCGAGTGCGGCCAGTACGTGGAGGGCGGCGAGCATGCCCGTATCGGCGTTCCAGAAGTCGCGGAAGTAGTAGTGCGCCGAGTGCTCGCCGCCGAAGATCGCGCCGTGCTCCGCCATCTCCGTCTTGATGAAGGAGTGGCCGACGCGGGTGCGGACCGGGGTGCCGCCGTTCTCGCGGACCACCTCGGGGACGGACCAGGAGGTGATCAGGTTGTGGATGACGATGCCCTCGCCGCCGTTGCGGACCAGCTCTCGGGCGGCGACCAGGGCCGTGATCGCGGAGGGGGAGACGCCCGCGCCCCGCTCGTCGACCACGAAGCAGCGGTCCGCGTCGCCGTCGAAGGCGAGGCCGAGGTCGGCGCCCTCGGCGAGGACACGGGCCTGGAGGTCGACGATGTTCTTGGGGTCGAGGGGGTTGGCCTCGTGGTTGGGGAAGGTCCCGTCCAGCTCGAAGTACAGGGGGACCAGGTCGAGCGGGAGGCCTCCGAGGACCGTGGGGACCGTGTGGCCGCCCATGCCGTTGCCCGCGTCGACCACGACCTTGAGGGGGCGGATCGCCTTGAGGTCGACCAGGCCGAGGAGGTGGGCAGCGTAGTCGGTGAGGGTGTCCCGCTCGGTGATCGTGCCGGGGGCGGTGGCGGCCGTCGGCCGAGGGGTGCCTTCCGACCACTGCTCGACCAGGGTGCGGATCTCGGCGAGGCCGGTGTCCTGGCCGACCGGGGCGGCGCCCGCCCGGCACATCTTGATGCCGTTGTACTGCGCCGGGTTGTGCGAGGCCGTGAACATCGCCCCGGGGAGGCCGAGGGCCCCCGACGCGTAGTACAGCTGGTCCGTCGAGCAGAGGCCGATGAGCGTGACATCCGCGCCCCTGGCCGCCGCGCCCCGGGCGAACGCGCCGGCGAGACCGGGCGACGTGGGGCGCATGTCGTGGCCGATCACGATCGCGTCGGCGGCCGTGACCTGGACGAACGCGGCTCCGAAGAGTTCGGCCAGCGATTCGTCCCACTGGTCGGGCACTACGCCGCGCACGTCGTACGCCTTCACGAGCTGCGACAGATCAGCAACCACGGCCGGTCCTCCTGGGGTCTTTGCGGACCGCCCAAACTACCCGGCCTGGCCGCACCTCAGGATGGGGCCTCGGGATGGGCCGGGAAGTCGGCTTCAGGAGTCCGGTGAGCGCAGCACTCTCAGGTGACCTCGGCGGGCCACTTCCACCGGGTCGGCGGCGCGTGGTCCCCGGCCCCCGCCGTCCCGGCCCCGGTCGTGCGGGCGTGCCGCTTCGCGGACCGCGTTGGCCAGTGCTTCGAGGTCGTCGCCGCTGGGGTGTGCCGGTGCGGAGCCGTCGGAGAGCCGCACCACTTCCCAACCCCGTGGCGCGGTAAGCCGCTCACTGTGTTCGGCGCAGAGGTCGTAACAGTGGGGCTCGGCGTAGGTGGCGAGCGGGCCGAGGACCGCAGTCGAATCGGCATAGACGTACGTCAGTGTCGCGACGGCAGGGCGGCCGCACGCGGTGCGCGAACAGCGACGTACAGGGCTCACGATGTTGGACGGTACCGCACTCTTGAGCGGGCTGCGACGACTCCCCCCTCGGGTCACCCCACCGTGTCGCCCTGTGGCCTGCGGCACGGCCGCGTTCCAGGCGACTGCCCTGACCTGCGCCGGGACGGGGGCAGGAGATCGCACGGCGGTCGTGCCGTTCACGGGCGGAG
The DNA here is from genome assembly GCF_044766265.1 of Streptomyces sp. NPDC102283. Lineage (NCBI taxonomy): Bacteria > Bacillati > Actinomycetota > Actinomycetes > Kitasatosporales > Streptomycetaceae > Streptomyces > Streptomyces sp. NPDC102283. Next base: position 472,644 of record NZ_JBIWLQ010000005.1, on the reverse strand, counting down.
GCCGCTCGCGGCGTCGGGGCGCAGGGTCGATGATCGGATCACGGGCCTGAAAAGGGCTCAACCTTGGCCGAAATGTTCAACTGCGGACATCCGGAAGGGGGACGAGTCCCCCTCCGAAAGGCCCGGTCGGCCGCGTCGGCTCGCCGATCACGCCGGTCCCCGGAGCGTTAGGCTGCGTCGGTGATGGACAGCTCCGTACCTCCCCACCCGTTCGAGCCGCGGCCCCGGCGCCGTGACCGTCATGGCCGCGGTATGCGCGGGCCGGTCGCGCCACCGCAGGTTCCGCTGTCGGCCAGCCGGGGCGAGACCTTCCGTGATCTGGTCCAGGACTCGGTGGAGCGGCTGGAGCGGCGCTGGCCCCAGCTGGCCGAGGTCGACTTCGTCGTCCTCGATGTGCCCGGCACTCCGGAGGAGGTCGTTCCGCTCGGCAGCTCGGTGTCCGCGGGCAAGGGACGGCCCGCGCAGATCGTCGTCTACCGGCGGCCCGTCGAGCTCCGCACCAAGAGCCGCGACGAGCGCGCCCTGCTCGTGCACGAGGTCGTCGTCGAGCAGGTCGCCGAGTTGCTGGGGCTGGCGCCCGAATCGGTCGACCCCCGGTACGGGCAGGACTAGGGTCTTCCGTCCGGATCAGGCCGGATCGGATCAGACCGGATCGGATCAGGCCGGACCTGCCGGACCCCACCCGGGAGCTGCCGGACCCCACCCGGATCCGCCGCCCCCCGCCGGACCCGTCGGCCCCCGCGAGCCCGGTGGGTCCGGACGAAAGGCCGGGCCCTCCCCGGTGCCCGGCTGCGGGACGCGCCCTCAGTCGTCCAGGACCGAGAGGTCCTGGACGGCCGACGGGACCGCGACCGTGCCCATGTCGTCGGGGAGCGTCTGCACGGTGAACATCTGGACGCCGCCCTCCGTGCGCGTCAGGGAACGCGACGCGTGGACCGGGCCGCCGGAGGTCGTCCCGACGGTCAGTGCGTAGGCGCCCTTGAGGCCGTCCGGGGCCTTCGGGGTGACGGCGAGGGTCGTGCCGGCCTTGACCGTGTACGTCTCCACGGTCGGTTCGCCGCCTTCGCTGCCCGCCGACGCGGTGACCTTCACCTTGGCCGTGGCGCCCGGCGCGGTCAGGGACAGCGTCGAGCCCTTGGCCCGGTTGTCCGGGACGCTCGCCCGTGCGCCGACCGGTCCGGTGGCCGGGATGTAGGCGACCTCCTGCTTGTCGCCCTTGCCGCGGACCACGCGCAGTGCGGCCACGATCGGGGTCGCCCGGTCCTTCTCGACGGGGCTCAGGCGCAGGGAGCCCGGCTCGCCGCGGGTGACGTCCTTGAGGTCGACGGCCGCCGTCATCGAGGACTTGATGTGCAGGGTGGCGTTCCCGGCCGGGGAGAACGCCGTGTTCTTCCCCATCAGTTGGACCTTCACGTCCGCGTCGTTCTCGCCGGGCGCGAACGCCACCAGTTGTACGGAGGTGGCGTCGGCCGGGATGCCGGGCAGTACGAGCGTGCCGGTGGGGTCCTCGGACGCGGTGATCCAGTCGCTGCCCGCGCTGTCGTCCGCACTCATGACGACCGCTCCGATCCGCCCCGAGCGCGTGGTGACATGGGCGGTCAACTGGTCGACGGCCTCGGCGGTGAGGGTGGACAGAAGAACGGCGACGCTGGAGCGGGCCGGCACGGTGATGCCGTCGCCGACCTCGGACTTGAGCGCGCCCTCGGGGCCGTACAGCTCGATGTCGGCGACGGCGGCCGCGTCCTCGGGGTTGGTGAGGTGGAGGTAGTCCTGGCGGGACTTGGCGGTGCTCGCGCCCGGGAACCAGAAGTCCGTGTCGGGCGCGGTGCAGGTGACCCCGAGGAGCCCGCGGGCGCCGCCCGCGGTGACCTCGGTGGTCTGCTGTGCGGCCCAGCCGGGGGCCAGCTTGCCGGTGGCCGTGCCGACGAGGGCCGGGGCGTCGGCGCCGTCCGCCTCGGCGACGACCGGCTTTCCGGGCTCCTTCACGGCGAGGACCGGCTTGTCGGCCTTCTCCTTCGCCTTCTTCGCCGCGTCCTCGGCCTTCTTGACCTTCTTCGGGTCGGTCTCGTCCTCGTCGTCCACGACCGGCAGGGCCGGCTTCAGCTCGGCGGTGCCCTTGGCGTCGCCGCCCTCGCCCGCCGGGGTGAACGAGGTGTACCGCGTCTCCGCGAGGTCGGAGCTGCTGGGCGCCGGGCAGACCAGGCTGGAGCGCTCGACCGGCAGCAGCGCGGCGGACTTCGCCGCGGTGTCCGCCGGGGCGCCGGGCGCGGTGACCGTGGCGAATCCGGTGATGGCGGCCAGGACGGCGGCGCCGGCGATCAGGGACAGGTGGGTGGACTTCACTCGGACTCGCCTCGCGATGCGTTACCGGTCTGCCACGGGGCCTGGCCCGGGGCCGGGGTGTCGGTGTGTTCGCCGTTCTCGGCGGAGTGCTGGTCGGGCCGGGGCTGCTGGGCGGGGTCGGTGTAGGGCTGCTGTTGGTACTGCCCACTGGCGTACTGGCCGTACTCGTCGTACGCGCCCTGGGCGTTGTACGCCTGGTCGCTGTACGTGCCCTGGCCGCCGTATGTGCCCTGCTCGGTGTACGTGCCCTGCTGTGTGTAGGGCTCCTGGGCGTCGTATCCCTGGTAGCCGGTGCCCTGTTGCTGTTGCTGTTGCTGTTGCTGTTGCTGTTGCTGTTGCTGGGCGTACGGGTCCGGCTGGTACGTCGCGTAGTAGTCGGCGCCCGGCTGCTGCTGGCCGTCCCACTGCGCGTACGCGTCGTGCTGCTGCTGCGGGACCGCCGCGTAGCCGCCGGTGGCTTCCTGCGGGTCGTGCGCCGGGGGATTCGCGGCGTACGGGTCGGCGGACTGCTGCGCGGGGATGTACTCCCCCGGGGCCGCCGTCGGGACCGGTGCCGGGGCCCCTGCCGGGTTCGCCGCCGGGTCAGCCGCCGGGTCCGCCGCTCGCGACGGATCGCGGTCGTCGAGGTAGGCGCCGTCCCCGGTCTCCTCGGCGGCGGCAGCCGCCTCGGCCTGGGCCGCGGCGCGCAGCCTGCGGGCGCGACGGCCCTCTCCGTCGACCGGCTCGGCGGCGACGGCGGGCGCCGTCTCCTCGGGCAGGTCGTCGTCGATCTCCCTGCGGCGGCCCGGCAACGCCATGACCACCAGGACCAGAAGGAGCCCGGCCTGCGCCCAGATCCACGCGGTGTGCGTGATCGGGGCGTCGTAGGTGAGGTCCAGACGGCCGCCGTCCGCGGGCAGTTCGAAGCCCTGGGCCCAGCCGTCGACCGTCCTGCGGGTCAGCGGCTTGCCGTCCAGGGTCGCCGTCCAGCCCGGGTCGGCGGCGTCCGCGATCCGCAGCACGCGGCCCGGCCCGCCGGACGGGATGTCGGAGTGGGCCTCGACCGCGGCCGAGCCGACCGGGAGGTGCTCGCCCTCGCCGGAAGCCGGGGTGATCATCACGCGGGCGACCTGACGGTCCACCCGCCACAGAGCGCTGCCGTCGAGCTGGCTGAGGCGGCTGAGGCCGGGCGTCGAGTCGAGGACCCGGCTCATCTGGCGCGGTGCTCCGTCCCGGACGAGGACGTAGCGGATCGCGAAGCCGCCGAGCTGGCCGCCCTGGTCGGCGCCGGACCCGGCGATGAGGTTGGCGACGACCTTGTCGAGGTGGCTGTTGCTGCCGCCCGCCTCGGTGAGTTCGCCGTCGCCGAGGCGCGCGCCCGAGCCGCGGACCAGGCTGTACGCCACGGAGTCGGGCGAGCTGCCGCCGAGGACGAGGGTGCGGGGCTGGTCGCGGGTGGTGCTCTCCTCCGCCACGAAGGCGGGCACCTGGACGGGGTCGCGCCGCTCCAGGGGCCCGTCGGCGCCGCCGATCATCCAGCTGAACGCGGCCAGGACCGGGGCCAGCCCGGCGGCCAGCGCGATCAGCACGGCGAGGGGCTGGCGCCAGCCGAAGCTCTGCTCGGCGACCCGGATGCGGGCCCCGTCCGCTCCCACCAGGGCGGCGGCGATCAGGGCGGTGCCGTAGACGAGGGTGGCGGGTCCGGCCCAGGTGGACCCGTTGGCGACGGCGGCGAAGAGGAAGCCGACGAGCGCGACCGCCCAGGCGGTGCGGACGGCGAACTGCCGCTCCTCGCGCAGCAGGGCGGCGAGCGCCGCCAGCACGATGCCGAGGAGCAGGATGCCGCCCGCCGCGCCGGGGCCGCCGGGGCTGATGCCGAGCAGGTCGAGGCCCGATGCCGTTCCCGTACCGATGTCCAGGCCCGCTTCGGTCAGGAGCGCGGACGGGTTCGTCAGGAGGGTGAGCGACCAGGGGGCGAGGACCAGGACCGGGGTGCCGACGGCGGCGACGAAGCGGAGTCCGTACGCCGTGATGTCGCCGCGCCGCAGCACGAGGACGCCGATGCCGAGGACCACGGCGAGCGGCCAGACGATCGGGGTGAACGCCATCATGACGGTCAGCAGCAGCGTGTACGCCCAGGTGGCGCGCCAGCTGCCGCGCTCCCCCGCCGCGCTGTCGGCGCCCAGCCCGTGGGCGGCGACGCCCGCGCGGGCGGTCAGCGGGAGCAGGACGAGGAGGACGGCGGTGCCGAGGCGGCCGGTGGCCAGGGCCCCGGTCGCGGCGGGCAGGAAGGCGTACGCGACGCTCGCCCAGGCCCGCAGCAGGCGGGAGGGGAGCAGCGGGCGGGAGGCGAAGTAGGCGGTGAGCCCGGCCAGCGGGATCGAGCAGACCAGCAGCACGCTGACGGCGAGGCCGGTCGAGCCGAGGAAGAGGGCCGACAGGGCGGCGAGCAGGGCGAGGTAGGGCGGTGCGGTCTGGGTGCCGCCGGTGCCGACGGTGTGCCAGGCGTCCGCGTAGCTCCCCCAGAGCGCGCCGATCTCGGCGGGGGCGGGCAGCAGCGCACCGCCCGCCAGTGCGCCGCCGCTGAGGAGGTTGCGGCAGGCGACGAGGGAGACGATCAGGAGCAGCGCGAAGAGGATGGGCCCCGGTTTGCGGCCGATGCGCTTGAGGCGGGCGAACTGGTCGACTTCGAGGAAGTCGGCGTCGTCGCCGCCCGGCCCGGATTCGACGGCACCGTGCCGTGAACCGCCCGCGTCGGCGTCGCTGCGGCCGCCGAAGTTGCCGGCGACCTGGTCGACGGTGGCCCGGACGGTCGCGCCCGGCGGCGGGAACAGTGCGCGCAGTTCGGCGGCGTCGACGGCGCCCTTGCCGCGGTCGCGGCGGGCGGCGAGGATCCGGCCGGGGCGCAGCAGGGTGCCGAGCAGGCCGGTGACCTCGTCGAGGGCCTGGCCGGGCACCTTGCCGACGAGGTAGGCGAGGGTTCGGAGCAGGGTGCCGACGACGAGCCGGAGCAGGACCCAGGGCAGGGCCTTGCCGCGGGCGTTGACGAGCATCGTGTAGACCGCGCCCGCCTTGTCGACGCGGTGCGGGCCGGCGACCGAGCGGCCGGCGCAGTCGATGGGCCGGCGTTCGCGGGCCGAGGCCTCGGCGTGCCGCAGGACGGCGTCCGGGGCGACGAGGACCCGGTGGCCCGCCAGGTGGGCGCGCCAGCACAGGTCCACGTCGTCGCGCATCAGGGGGAGCCTGCGGTCGAAGCCGCCGAGCTCCTCGTAGACGTCGCGGCGGATGAGCATGCCGGCGGAGGAGACGGACAGGACGGTGCGGACCTGGTCGTGCTGGCCCTGGTCCTGCTCGCGGCGGTCCAGGCCCGTCCAGCGGCGTCCGCTGTTGGCGATGGAGACGCCGACTTCGAGGAGCTGCTTGCGGTCGTACCAGCCGCGCAGTTTGGGTCCGACGATCGTGGCGTGCTTGTCGGTCTCGACGACGCGCAGCATCTCGGCGAGCGCGTCCGGCTCGGGTGCGCAGTCGTCGTGCAGCAGCCAGAGCCACTGGACCGGTTCGCCGTGCGGCAGTTCGGGGAGGTCGTAGTTCTCGTCGACCCAGGTCCGGCCGGCCGGGTCCCAGCCGCTGGGGCGCTTGAGGTAGGGCAGGTCGTCCGGGGTCAGGACTCCGGCCGTGCGGGCCGCCTCGTCGACGGCGGTGCCGAAGCTCGTACGGCGTGCGAGGTGCAGGACGCGTTCGTCACCGAGCGCTTCGGTGACCAGCCGGGCCGAATCGTCGGCGCTGCCGGTGTCGGCGGCGACGACGTTCTGTACGGGGCGTTCCTGCCCGAGCAGCCCGGCCAGCACGTCGGGCAGCCAGCGGGCGCCGTCGTGGGAGACGAGCACGGCGGTGACGACGTGCCGGGGGAACTCTGGGGCGGCGGCGGCCGCGTTCGGCGCCGCCGAGTGGCTGTGCACGGACATCGAGGTACGGGCCCTCCGGCCGGGTCCGGGGGCGTCCCCGGGGGCTGCATCGGTGTACACGCGCGCGCCGTCGGGGCGTTGGCGCGTCTCGGACGGGGCCCCACACTAACGGTACGGACAGGTGGCGAGGGTCCGAGCGGGTGAAGGTACCGGGCCCGGACATGCCGACGGCCCGCCTGCCGAGCCCCGGGGAAGGGGGCGGCAGGCGGGCCGTCGAGGGTGGGGAATCGGGTCCCGGGAGCCTGCCCGATGGGAGGGGGCGGGCTCGGCCGGAGGCGCGGGGGAGGGCGTGCGGGGAGGTAGGAGGTGTGGGGAGAGGGCGTGCGGGCCGCTCTGCGGTTCGCGCCCCGGGGGCTCTTGGTGGTGCGGGGTGCGGTGGCCGACGCCCCCGGTGGCGGGTGGTGGCGGTGCCGGTTGGTGGCGGGCGGTCAGATGGCGGCCTTCTTGAGGCGCCGTCGCTCCCGCTCGGAGAGCCCACCCCAGATGCCGAAGCGTTCGTCGTTGGAGAGGGCGTACTCAAGGCATTCCGAACGCACCTCACAGGCGAGGCAGACCTTCTTGGCCTCGCGGGTGGATCCGCCCTTTTCGGGAAAGAAGGACTCGGGATCGGTCTGGGCGCACAGTGCGCGCTCCTGCCAGCCGAGTTCCTCGTCCGCGTCCTCGACCAGCAGTTGCTGGAACAGCTCGGTCATGTGCGCCCCTCGTCTGTCTCTTGCGTCCCGTGATGCAGCCGTTTGCGGCTGAACGACACGAGTGAAATTACAAGTGTGTAGCTTCGGGCCAGTCAAGCGAGGATCTGCTATTGGCCCAGGGATTCACTCTGCGGAACCAAGCGTACGCAGAAAGTGTTCAAATCAGCAAAAACCTGACATATGCCACGGGCCCACAGCTCCACGCCCTCCCCGTGAGAGACGAGCGAGCCCACCCTTGTGTTGCGATTCGATCACCGAAGCGATCAAGATCACAGTCAGGTCACGGAGCGTCAGTCACGTTTGAAGGCGCGGATGATGCGCCACATGTCCCCGCCCAGGCATGCATAAACCTTTCTCCAAACCCGACAACCGGAAGGGGTGAAACATTGCCCCCATATCGGGCATTGGGTTGACAGTGGACGCCCCGAGCCGGTCTCCTTGGTTCCATGCCAGCGACCACAGCCACGCGCGTCACCCACATCCGTGGGTTCCGTAGCGCTGTCCAGGCCCGCTGTTGCTGTTCCAGCTGTCACAGCTGTTGATGCCGTAGCGCTCCAGCTCTGATCCAGCCTCTCCGGTCGAGCGTCTTTCTTCGTCTCCTCCCGCTCCTCCCCCGCACCTCGCACCTCCTGCGGCTCCTTCCGAGCCGCCGACGCTCACCGCGACTCCCCCGCACGTGCACCCCCCATGCCGAGGAACCACCGCAGCCATGAACAGCGACAGCGACCTCCAGATCGCCGGCGACATCCTCGAGGTCCAGCACCTCCTGCAGCCCGCCCGCGAGCACCCCTCCACCGTCTCCGAATTCGTCGGCCTCGCCCGCTCCATCGCGGCCGACCGCACGCGGTGGGCCGGAATCGTCCAGTACGACTCCGCCTCCCGCTGGTACCACCGCCTGCACCAGGGCCCCGGCTACGAGGTGTGGCTGCTCAGCTGGGTGCCCGGACAGGGCAGCGGGCGTCACGACCACGGCCTCTCCGCCGGCGTACTGACGGTCCTGGAGGGCGAGTTGACCGAGCGCACCGAGAGCGGGGCGCGGTCGCTCGGCGCGGGCGCGCAGCGCGCCTTCGCGCCGGGGTACGTCCACGAAGTGGTCAACGACTCACTCGAACCGGCGGTGAGTCTGCACATCTACTACCCGGGCCTGACCGAGATGCCGATGCACGCCACGCAAAGCGCCCCGACGGCCGTGGACGCCGTACCCGCCTGACAAACTGCTCCGCATGCGCATTGTTGTTCTGGCCGGTGGTATCGGCGGTGCCCGCTTCCTTCGCGGCCTCAAGCAGGCCGCGCCCGACGCGGACATCACGGTGATCGGCAACACGGGTGATGACATCCATCTGTTCGGGCTGAAGGTCTGCCCCGACCTCGACACCGTGATGTACACCCTCGGCGGTGGCATCAACGAGGAGCAGGGCTGGGGGCGGACCGACGAGACCTTCCAGGTCAAGGAGGAGCTCGCGGCGTACGGCGTGGGGCCCGGGTGGTTCGGGCTGGGCGACCGCGACTTCGCGACCCATATCGTCCGTACGCAGATGCTGGGCGCGGGCTATCCGCTGAGCGCGGTCACCGAGGCGCTCTGCGCCCGGTGGCAGCCGGGCGTGCGGCTGCTCCCCATGTCCGACGATCGGGTCGAGACGCATGTCGCCGTCGAGACGGACGGCGAGAGCAAGGCGATCCACTTCCAGGAGTACTGGGTGAAGCTGCGCGCCTCCGTCGAGGCGCAGGCGATCGTGCCGGTCGGCGCGGAGCAGGCCAAGCCGGCTCCGGGGGTTCTGGAGGCCATCGGTTCGGCCGATGTCATCGTCTTCCCGCCGTCGAATCCGGTGGTGTCCATCGGCACGATCCTCGCGGTGCCCGGGATCCGGGAGGCCATCGCCGAGGCCGGGGTGCCGGTCGTCGGCCTCTCCCCCATCGTCGGGGACGCGCCCGTGCGCGGGATGGCGGACAAGGTGCTCGCCGCGGTGGGCGTCGAGTCGACCGCCGCGGCGGTGGCCCAGCACTACGGTTCGGGGCTGCTGGACGGCTGGCTGGTGGACACGGTGGACGCGGGTGCGGTCGGTGAGGTCGAGGCGGCGGGGATCCGCTGCCGGGCGGTGCCGCTGATGATGACGGACGTGGACGCGACCGCCGAAATGGCCCGGCAGGCGCTGGATCTGGCCGAGGAGGTACGGGCGTGAGCGGTTCTCCTGGCGTCGGTGATCGTGGTCCTGGGGCTGGTGACGGTGGACCTGGGGCTGGTGACGGTGCACCCTCCTTTCGGGTCTGGGCGCTGGGCGGGATGCCCGAGGTGCGGGCCGGCGACGATCTCGCCAAACTGATCGCCGCGGCCGAGCCGGCGCTGGTCGACGGGGACATCCTGCTCGTCACCTCGAAGATCGTTTCCAAGGCCGAGGGCCGGATCGTCGAGGCCGCCGACCGCGAGGCCGCCATAGACGCCGAGACCGTGCGGGTCGTGGCCCGGCGCGGGCCGCTGCGGATCGTGGAGAACCGGCAGGGTCTGGTCATGGCCGCCGCCGGGGTCGACGCCTCGAACACGCCGGCCGGAACCGTCCTGCTGTTGCCCGAGGACTCCGACGCCTCCGCCCGGGCCATCCGGGACGGGCTGAGGGACGCCCTCGGCGTGGAGGTCGGCGTCGTCGTCACGGACACCTTCGGACGGCCCTGGCGCAACGGGCTGACCGACGTGGCGATCGGGGCGGCCGGGGTGCGGGTGCTGGACGATCTGCGCGGCGGGACGGACGCGTACGGCAATCCGCTCAGCGCCACCGTCGTGGCCACGGCGGACGAGCTGGCCGCGGCCGGGGACCTGGTCAAGGGCAAGACGGAGGGACTGCCCGTCGCCGTGGTGCGGGGGCTGCGGCACGTGGTGTCCCCCGGCGACGAACCCGGTGCCCGTGCGTTGGTGCGGAGCGCCGCCGACGACATGTTCCGCCTCGGGACGTCGGAGGCGGTCCGTGAAGCGGTGACGCTGCGGCGTACGGTGCGCGAGTTCACCGACGAGCCGGTGGATCCGGGGGCCGTGCGGCGGGCGGTGGCGGCGGCGGTGACCGCGCCCGCTCCTCATCACACGACGCCGTGGCGGTTCGTGCTGCTGGAGTCCGCCGCCTCGCGGACCCGGCTGCTCGACGCGATGCGGGACGCGTGGATCGAGGACCTGCGGCGCGACGGCAAGGACGAGGAGTCGATCGCCAAGCGGGTGCGGCGCGGGGATGTGCTGCGCGACGCGCCGTATCTGGCGGTGCCGTGCCTGGTGATGGACGGCTCGCACACGTACGGGGACGAGCGGCGCGACACCGCGGAGCGCGAGATGTTCGTGGTCGCGGCGGGCGCGGGCGTGCAGAACTTCCTGGTGGCGCTGGCGGGTGAGCGGCTGGGGTCGGCGTGGGTGTCCTCGACGATGTTCTGCCGGTCCGTGGTGCGGGAGGTGTTGTCGCTGCCGTCGTCCTGGGATCCGTTGGGGGCGGTGGCTGTGGGGCATGCGGCGGGGGCGCCTCGGGAGCGGGGCGTTCGGGATGTGGAGGCGTTTCTCACCGTGCGGTGATGTGGGGCGGGGTGGTGCGGGGGGCGCTGGGTGCCGCTGCGCGGGGCTTTCCCCTACCCGCCCCTTCCCGAAACCGGGGCTCCGCCCCGGGCCCCTCTTGTCCTCAAGCGCCGGACGGGCTGGATTCGGGGCTCCGCCCCGGGCCCCGCTCCTCAAACGCCGGAGGGGCTGGAAGCAGCGCCGGAGGGGCTGGAAGACGGAGACGGCTACAGGTGGGTGATGTTGCCCGGGGTCATCCTCGGGGCCCGGCGCTTCGGGGTGTTGCCCGAGAGCAGGATCAGGCGGGTCGCCCGGTGGCGCTGCCCCTCGTACGGGGTCAGCAGGGTCAGCATCTCCTCGTCGTCCGCGTCGCGGTTGTCCGCCAGGGCGTGGCCCACGATGCCGGGGAGATGCAGGTCGCCCACCGTGACCGCGTCCGGTGCGCCGTTCGAGCGCTGGAGAGTTTCGGCCGAGGTCCAGGGGCCGATGCCGGGGATCAGTTCCAGGCGGGTCCGGGCCTCGGGGAGGTTCATCGTCGCCGCCTCCTCCAGCCGGCGGGCCACCCGTACCGCGCGCAGGATCGTCGACGATCGCTTGGGGTCGACGTTCGCCCTGTGCCATTCCCAGGACGGGATCATCGCCCAGCCCCGCGGGTCCGGCATGACATGCAGGTCCAGGTCCGCGGTGGGGCCGGGAGCGGGGGTGCCGAAGCGGCGGACCAGGTGGCGCCAGGCGCGGTACGCCTCGTCCGTGGTGACCTTCTGCTCCAGGATCGAGGGGATCAGCGACTCCATGACCAGGCCCGTGCGGAGGAGTCGCAGGCCCGGGCGGCGGTGTCGGGTCAGGGCGAGCAGGCGGTGGCGGGGGACGAAGGCGTCCGGGTCGTCGTCCGCGCCCAGGAGGGCGGGGAGCCCCGCCAGCAGCCAGTCCGCGCCGGGGCCCCAGGCCGCCGCCGTGATCCGGTCCCCGCGCGCCGCGACGCGCAGGGTGCCGGGGCCCTCGGGCGTGCGGGTGGCCCGCCAGAACGTGCCGTCCGCGACCACCCGGAACGTGGGGTCCGCCGGACCCCGGCGCAGGGGGCCGAGGACGAGGCGGAGGTCCAGCGGGCCCGGCGGGGCCCACTCCCGGGTCAGCGGCGGTCCGTCGTGCGTGGGCGCAGCCGCCCGGCGCGCCGGGGCGGCAGCCTGGTGCGGCAGCGCCGCTCGCGCGGTGCGGGGGGTGAATCGTCCTGCCACGGGTGGCCTCGGTGTTCTGCGTGTTTCCTGGTGCGGGGGTGTCCTTCGAGGGTACGGGTACCGGGCCTACTGGTCCGAGGAGAAGCGGACCGAGGCGTCCGGCAGGACCGCGCCGCACCAGATCCTGATCCCGTCGCGCAGTTCGTTGTCCGCGCCCACCTGTGCCCCGTCGCCGATGACCGCGCCCGCCAGCACCGTACGGTCGCCGATCCTGGCGCCGGACCCGACCAGGGAGTCCGTGATGACCGCGCCCGCTTCGACGACCGCGCCGTCCAGGATCGTCGAGCCGTCTATTCTCGCTCCCGCGCCGATCACCGCGCCGGCGCCGACCACCGTGCCACCGGTGAGCTTGGCGTCCGCCGCCACGGAGGCGGTCGGCAGGACCAGGCGGTCGCCGCAGCGGCCGGGGACCGCCGGGGACGGGGCGCGGCCGAGGACGAGGTCGGCGGAGCCGCGGACGAAGGCGCCCGGGGTGCCGAGGTCCAGCCAGTACGTGGAGTCGACCATGCCCTGGAGGTGGGCGCCGGAGGCGAGCAGCCCGGGGAAGGTCTCGCGCTCGACGGAGACCGGGCGGCCCGCCGGGATGGAGTCGATGACCGAGCGCCGGAAGATGTACGCCCCGGCGTTGATCTGGTCGGTGACGATCTCTTCCGGCGTCTGCGGCTTCTCCAGGAAGGCGGTGACCCGGCCCGTCGCGTCGGTCGGCACGAGGCCGAAGGCGCGCGGGTCCTCGACCCGGGTCAGGTGGAGGGAGACATCCGCCCCGGAGACGGTGTGCGAGGTGACCAGGGCCCGGATGTCGAGCCCGGTCAGGATGTCGCCGTTGAAGATCAGGACCGGTTCGTCCGGCCCCGAGGACAGCTTCGGCGCGACGTTGCGGATGGCTCCGCCGGTGCCGAGCGGCTCCTGCTCGGTGACGTACTCGATGTGCAGGCCGAGCGAGGATCCGTCGCCGAAGTACGGCTCGAAGACCTCCGCCAGGTAGGACGTGGCGAGCACGATGTGCTCCACCCCGGCCGCCCTGGCCCGCGCCAGCTGGTGGGTGAGGAAGGGGACCCCCGCCGCCGGAACCATCGGCTTCGGGGTGTGCACCGTGAGCGGGCGCAGCCGGGTGCCTTTGCCACCGACCAGGAGAATCGCTTCTTTTGCCTCTGTCACAGCACCGTCTCTGCTTCCTGCTGGGGCCTGGCCCGGATGTGGCTGGCCAGTCTAAGCAGACCGGTCGGTAACTCCCCGGTCAGCGGCCCTGCAGTTTGGCGGAGCTGGTCCGGGCCTTGCCGAGCTTCTTGTAGAGACGCGCTCCGGGGCATTCGGTTGCGAAGCCGTCCCGATGACCCGAGATGACGTTCATTTTGACCTTCTTGCCCTTCTTGTACTTGCCGCTTCCGCCGGAGACGAGGGTCACCTTGCCCTTGGGGTTGGCTCCGAACAGGCCGAGCTTCCAGGCGGTGAGCTTGGAGACGGCGGTCACCGCGGCGGCGGGCGGGTTGGTGGAGGAGTACGTGCCGAGCACCGCGATCCCCATGGTGTTGGTGTTGAAGCCCAGGGTGTGGGCGCCCAGGACGGCCTTGGAGACGCCTCCGGCCCGGCCCTCGTAGATGTTTCCGCACTTGTCGACGGCGAAGTTGTAGCCGAAGTCGCGCCAGCCGCTGCTCTTGACGTGGTAGCGGTAGATGCTGCGGAGCACCGAAGGGGCCTGCTTGCAGGTGTAGTTGTTGCCGGTCGCGCTGTGGTGCACGAAGGCCGCCTTGACGGACTTGGTGTACGCGAAGTTGCGCTCGCGGAGCTTCTCGTCCGCGCCCCAGCCCTTGCGGGTGACGATCCTCGGGCGGGGGCCGATGTACGGCTTCGCCCCGGCCGCGACGATCGCCGCCTCCTCCGCCGTCTCCGCCTTGGTCAGCGCGGGGATGACGGCCGAGCTGGCGGCGGACTCGGCGGTGAGCACCTCCGGCACGACCCCCGTCGTCGTCGGCGGCACCGGGTTGCCGACGAACATCGCCTGCGTGACGGTCCGGCCGGCCGAGGCGTCGGGGGCGGTTTCGGGCGCGGGATCCTCGCCGGGGTCGACGAGTTCGAGGCGCAGCCCCTCGGGGAGCGGGGCGGCGGACCCGTGCTGCGGATCGGCGGCTTCCGGGCGTACGCGTACCTCCACGCCGTCCGAGTCGCCGACCCAGAGCGGGGCGGTCGCTCCGCGCACGGCGCCGGACGCCCGCTCGGCGCTGCCCAGGTCGGCGGCGTGCTCGGCGTTGTGGGTCTCGACGTCCTGCCAGTCCGACCAGCTCGTGCCGCCCCTCGCGCGGGTGCGGACCTGGACCGTGCCGTGGAGTTCGGCTTCGGCGTCGTCCCAGACGACGCCCACGAGGGAGAAGGGCCGGGCCGTCCGCCGGTCCAGCCCCTGGCCGGGAGCCGCCGGGCCCACGGACCGGTCGGACGGGGCGGCGAGGGGTTCCAGCGGCAGGGACTGCGTCGAGCCCGCGAGCGCGGCCGCACGGGTCGTGCCGGTGCGCGGCGGGGCGGCCTCGGGGGCCAGGGAGGCTTCGGGGACCCCGCGGACTTCGGGGGCGGCTTCGGTCCGGGCCGACGGCGGGCCGGATCCGGGCGACTCGGGGGACAGGGAAGGAGGCCGGGCCGAGGCGGAGTGCGCGGCCGGGGCGGACAGGGCGGGGGCGGCGAGCGGCAGGGTGAGGGCCGCTGCGCAGGTGACGCCGACTGAGGTGACCAATAGTGCACGCATACGCATGATCCTGGCCATACAGTCATGAGTCCGGCTACCCGGGCATCGGCCTCCACGTGACGCGCCGTCTGCCGAACCGGTGTACGTGACACCCGTTCAGCCCGCCCGGCACAGCGCCCCCGCGTACGCTTGCGCGGGTGAACTCCAGCGACCGCACCCCCGCCGACCTGCTGCGATCCGCGCTCGCCGCGGACCCGACCCGACCTCTGGTCACTTTCTACGACGACGCCACCGGAGAACGCGTCGAACTGTCGGTGGCCACCTTCGCCAATTGGGTGGCCAAGACCGCCAATCTGCTCCAGGGCGACCTCGCCGCGGAGCCGGGCGACCGGCTCGCCCTGCTGCTCCCCGCGCACTGGCAGTCCGCGGTCTGGCTGCTCGCCTGTTCCTCCGTCGGGGTCGTCGCCGAGGTCCAGGGCGACCCGGCCGCCGCCGACCTCGTCGTGACCGGCCCGGACACCCTGGAGCGGGCGCGGGCCTGCCGGGGCGAGCGCGTCGCCCTCGCACTGCGGCCGCTGGGCGGCCGGTTCCCGCAGACGCCCGAGGGGTTCATGGACTACGCGGTGGAGGTGCCGAGCCAGGGCGACCGCTTCGCGCCCTTCGCCCCGGTGGACCCGGACGCGCCCGCGCTGGTCGTCGGCGGGATCGAGCTCACGGGCGCGCGGCTCGTCGCCCGGGCCCGCGAGGACGCCGACGCCCTCGGACTCGTACCGGGGTCCCGGCTGCTCACCGGGCGTACGTACGACAGCTGGGAAGGGCTGAGCGCCGGGCTCTTCGCGCCACTGGCGGCCGGGGGTTCCGTCGTGCTCTGCCGCCACCTCGGGCAGCTCGGCGGAGACGGACTGGCCAAGCGGACCGAGAGCGAGCGGGTCACCAACACCGCGGTATGACAAGCGCTCTGAGGTGCACTCGTCCGGCCCACAGCGGGCCGAGTCCTCGGTAATCGGCTCCGGAGCGGGTAGATGATCGGGCGGTACAGACCACTCTCCTGGCCGTGCACAACCAAGCGTGAGTTTCAGCCGTCTACTCCTGCGACCGGCGGCCCCTCGCGCCGCCGAACGTGAAGGATGGACGCAGACGTGACCGACAGTGCTGGCCCGCCGTCCGACCCGGACCACTCGGCCGGGGACAAGCCGCAGGGCAGGTCGCAGGAAGAGCCCGGACCCGAGGACGCGAACCCCGAGAAGGGGACCCCCAAGGACGGGACCCCCGAGGATGTGAACCCCGAGGACGGAGCCCCTGAGGGCGGGACACCGGCGGCCGGGGAGGAGACCCCGGCCGCCGCGGATCCCGAGCCCGAGGCGGGCTCCGAACCCGAGCCGGGCGCCGAACCCGAGCCGGATCCCGCGAAGGCCGGCAGCGGCGAGAGCGCCGGGGAAAGTGACGGCGCACCCGAGGCAGGGGGCGACGCCGGCGTGCGGACCTGGGCCGACCGGCCCAAGGACGGCATCGTCGCGGCCCGCAAGCGCCGCTGGCTGCGCTGGACCGCGCTCGGCGCCTCGTTCCTCGTGCTGGTCGCCGCGGGCGTGGGCTGGTGGATGTACCAGAAGCTCGACGGGAACATCACCACCGACACGAGCGCCGCCGCCGAACTCAAGGCGTACGAGAAGGAGCGGCCGACCCCGGTCGTCATGGACGCCCAGAACATCCTGCTCATCGGGTCCGACAGCCGGGCCGGGGACAACCGGAAGTACGGCCGGGACGACGGCGGCAGCCAGCGCTCCGACACCACGATCCTGCTGCACCTCGCGGCGGACCGGAAGAGCGCGACCGCCGTGTCCCTCCCCCGCGACCTGATGGTGGAGATCCCCAGCTGCCGCACCGAGGACGACAAGGAGACGCGGGAGCAGTTCACCCAGTTCAACACCGCGTTCGAACTCGGTGGAACCGCCTGCACCATCCGCACCGTGGAGCGGATGACCGGCATCCGCGTCGATCACCACATGGTCGTCGACTTCAACGGCTTCAAGGACATGGTCGACGCCGTCGACGGGGTCGAGATCTGCCTCAAGGAGCCGATCGACGACAAGGACGCGCACCTGGAGCTCCCGGCGGGCCGGCAGACGCTGAACGGCGAGGAGGCCCTCGGCTACGTACGGGCGCGCAAGACCCTCGGCGACGGCAGCGACACCGAACGCATGGAGCGCCAGCAGCAGTTCCTGGGCGCCCTGGTGAACAAGATGCAGAGCAACGGCGTCCTGCTCAACCCGACGCGGCTCTACCCGGTGCTGGACGCGGCGACCAAGTCGCTGACCACGGACCCGGGGCTGGACTCGCTGCGCGACCTGTACGACCTGGTGCGCGGGATGCGCAACGTGCCGACCGAGCAGGTGCAGTTCCTGACGGTGCCCCGGCAGCCGTACCGCAACAACGCGAACCGGGACGAACTCGTCGAACCGGACGCCGGTGACCTGTTCAAGCAACTCCGCGAGGACCGGCCCGTCGCCGTGGTCCCGGCAGACGAACTCAAGGAAGCGCGGCAGGGCCAGGAGGGGAAGCAGGACGGGAAACCGGACGACACGGGGTCCGGGAGTCCGACGCCCACACCCACCTATTCGGGGTCGAGTGCGGCAGACGACCTGTGCAAGCAGTAAAGCAATTGCCAAGACACAGAACACAATCGACGCCTAATGGGAAGAATGCCCGGTTGTAAGGGGCGTGGAATGTGTCACGCACGTCGCTCGACGCGGAATCGGCCGGATAGTGTGACGCGATCCGGTGCTTCCGGCCGTCAGGTCGTGCACTGCTGGAGCGAAGGAACGAGCGCCTTGCCGGGGGAGGGCGCCTCGCGTGGCACCGACGGAGGACGCAGGCAACCGTGGACGCGCACAGTCGTGGACGGGCGGACGATATCGACCCCGCCGACCAGTGGGTACTCAACCCGCACACCGGCAATTACGAACTGCGACTGGATCACTCCACTGGGGAGTCGAGCAGTCCTTCGCGTACGGCCACAGCCGAGGGAACCGGTCGCCGCGGCGGCTCCCGGACCGGTTCGTCCCGCGAGGGCTCGTCCCGCGAGGGCTCGGGACGCGAGGGCTCGGGACGCCGCGGGTCCGGTTCGCGTGAGCGCGAGGGCGCCCCGGACGGGCCGCGGCAGGTACCGGGTCAGCGCAGCCGCCGCAGCTCCCCGGGGGGACGCGGGGCCGCCGAACCGCCCTCGGCCGGCCGCCGGAAGCGCAAGCCCCAGAAGTCGCGCAAGAAGAAGGCGCTGCTGTGGACCGGCGGGGTCATGGCGTTCGTCGTGGTGGGCACCTCGCTCGGCGCGTACCTCGTCTACCAGAAGCTCAACGGGAACATCGACGCCATCGACGTGGGCGACGCCGGCAGCAAGAACGTCGTGACCGACGGCCCGATGAACATCCTGATCATCGGCACCGACAAGCGCACCGGCAAGGGCAACGAGGGGTACGGCGACAAGGGCAGCGAGGGCCACGCCGACACCACCATCCTGTTCCACGTCTCCGAGGACCGGACCAACGCGACGGCGATGAGCATCCCGCGCGACCTGATGACCGAGATCCCCGAGTGCGAGTCGAAGAACGGGGACGGCACCTCCACGGTCATCCCCGGCACCCCGAACCAACGCTTCAACACCAGCCTCGGCCAGAACGGCCGCAACCCCGGCTGCACCATGAAGACGGTCGAGAACATCACCGGGGTCAAGCCCCACCACTTCATGATGGTCGACTTCAACGCGGTCAAGGACCTCACCACCGCGGTCGGCGGCGTCAAGGTCTGCATGGCGAAGCCGATCGACGACCCGAAGTCGCATCTGAAGCTGCCCGAGGGCGAGTCGAAGGTGCAGGGCGAGAAGGCGCTGGCCCTGCTGCGCACCCGGGACAGCTTCGGCAACAGGAGCGACCTCGACCGGATCAAGGTGCAGCAGCAGTTCCTCGGCTCGATGATCCGCGAGATGAAGTCGAACGACACCCTGACCAACCCGAAGAAGCTGTACAAGCTGGCCGACGCCGCCACCAACGCGCTGACCGTCGACACGGCCATCGGCGACGCGACGAAGCTGATGACGCTGGCCGAGGAGATCGGCAAGGTCGACACCAAGAACATCAGCTTCCTCACCATGCCGGTCATAGACAACCCGGCCGAGCCGAAGCCCGTCACCGTGGTCGTGGACCCGGTCAAGGGCGAGCAGCTCTTCGCAATGATGCGCTCGGACACCTCGCTGACCGAGGTGAAGCAGAAGGAGAAGGCCGCCAAGGGCAAGCAGGCGGCCCTGCTCAAGGGGCCGAAGGCCGAGGCCGCCGACGTACGCGTGGACGTCCTCAACGGCGGTGAGATCCCCGGCGCGGCGGGCTCGACCGTCACCTGGCTCCAGAACGAGCAGGGGGTGCTGAAGTCCACCAACAAGGCCAACGCACCCGAGAAGATCAAGAAGACGACGCTGGAGTACGCGCCCAACCAGGCCGATCAGGCCCGGGCGCTCGCCGAGATGATGGGACTTCCCGCAACGGCCATGAAGCAGGGCACCGCCGACGCCGAGGGACTCGAGGCGATGGTGCTCACGCTGGGGGCGGACTTCAAGGGCGCGGGCCAGCTCATCACCGGACCGGCGAAGCCGCCGAAGGACATCGAGAAGGCAAGCGCCGACAAGGCGGTATGCGCCCAGTGACACCGGGTCACCGCGTCACAGCGGAAATCTGAACAGCATGGGGGGTCCGGTGGGACGGAGCAGCACGCCCGGGGCGAGGACGCGATCACGCGGCCGCCGCGCCGATCAACTCGGCCGGGACGGGAGCCCGCACGGCGACGGCGGACGGAGCGGGGGCGACGGGCCGGGGGACGGCGACGGGCCGGGTGGCCGTGAGGTGCCGGAGGGCGGCCGTGAGGTGCCGGAGGGCGGCCGTCGGACGGCGCGGGGCCAGGGTGGGAGCGGGGGCGGCGTCCAGGGGCGCAGCAGCCGCCGCGCGCCCAAGAGCGCCAAGCGGCGCGTGCTGCGCTGGAGCGCCTCCGTGCTCTCGGTGGTCATACTCGCCACCGGCGCGACCGGTTACCTCTACTACGAGCACCTCAACGGCAACATCAAGAAAGAGGATCTGACCCTCGGCGACAAGCAGATGGCCGATCACAAGGCCAACGCCGCCGGGCAGACCCCGCTCAACATCCTGCTCATCGGTTCCGACGCCCGGGACTCCAAGGCCAACCAGAAGCTGGGCGGGGCGAAGGAGACCTTCGGCGCACCGCCGCTGGCCGATGTGCAGATGCTGCTCCACATCTCCGCGGACCGCAGCAACCTCTCCGTGATCAGCATGCCCCGCGACACCATGCTGAAGATGCCCAAGTGCACGGCCCCGGACGGCGAGGTCTTCCCGGCCAGCACCACGGAGGTGCAGACCAACCAGAGCCTGGGCCGCGGTGGTCCGGGGTGCACGGTGGCCACCTGGTACGAGCTGACCGGCATCAGGATCGACCACTTCATGATGATCGACTTCGCCGGTGTGGTGTCCATGGCCGACGCCATCGGCGGCGTCCCGGTCTGCGTCGACGCCAACATCAACTCCCGCGGCCGGGACGGCAAGGGCTCCGGGCTGAAGCTGGAGAAGGGCACCACCTCCGTCCAGGGCGAGCAGGCCCTCCAGTGGTTGCGCACCCGGTACGGCTTCGAGGACAACACCGACCTGGGGCGGGCGAAGGCCCAGCACCAGTACATGAACTCGATGGTGCGTCAGCTGCGCAAGGGCACCAAGCTCACCGACCCGGCGAAGCTGATGAACCTCGCCGAGGCGGCCACCGAGGCGCTGACGGTCGACAAGGGCCTCGACACGGTCAAGAAGCTCTACGACCTGGCCGAGGAGTTCAAAAAGGTCCCCACGAAGCGCATCACGATGTCGACCATGCCCAACGTGTACGGCACCGGCACGAACAACGGCCGGGTCTACCCGAAGGCGGGCGACGCGGAGCAGCTGTTCCGGATGGTCCGCGACGACGTTCCGCTGGACGGCAAGGCCTCCAAGCGGAAGAAGCCGGAGGTCACGAAGGACCCGTCGGCGCCGGTCGGCGAGATCGCGGTCGCCGTGCGGAACGGGACCGCCACGGACGCGCTCGGGTCGGCCTCGGGGCGCGCCGGTGACGTGATGGAGCAGCTGAAGGACGCGGGCTTCGCGAAGGCCACCGTCGACCCGGGGAACGTGACCGGGGCCGCGCGGACGGCGATCCTGTATCCGAGCGCGGATCTGGAGGGGGACGCGCAGGCGGTCGCCAAGGCGCTCGGGATTCCGCTGTCGCAGGTGAAGAAGTCCACCGATGTCTCGGGGATCTCGCTCGCCGTGGGCGCGGACTGGCGCGAGGACGGGACGTACCCGGTGTCCAAGGGCAAGGAGAAGACCCCGGATTCGGCGGGCGCCCTCAACGGCGACGACGAGAAGGCCTGCATGAAGGTGAACCCGAACTACACCTGGTGACGTCGCGAACGGCACGTGTACGCGGCCGAAGGGCCCCTGGAAACCGCTGGAACTCCAGGTCCCGGCGGTGGCGGTGGGGCCCTTCTGTCGTGTACGGCTGCCGGGTCAGACGGTCTCGCTGCTGCCGGTCATCGCCGGGCGGCGGCTCGCGATGACCCGCTTGGCCAGGGACCGGGGGCTGGTGAGGAAGCCGAAGCCCCAGCACATGTGCATCGTCGCCAGCGCCACCGGGATCTGTGCGCGGGCCTTCAGCGAGAGGCCCTTGCCCGCGGGCAGCGACCCGGCGACGATCGCGGCCACGTAACCGCCGGGGACGATCAGGGCCCACGGGGTGACGGCCGCGCCCAGGACCAGGCCCGCCGCGATGGCGACGACGGCGGTCGGGGGTGCCAGGTAGCGGAGGTTGATCGAGCCGGAGTGGTAGCGGGCGACGACGTGGCGCCAGCGGCCGTAGTCCTTGTACTGCTTGGCGAGCGCCTTCACCGTGGGGCGCGGGCGGTACTGGACCTTCAGCTCGGGCGAGAACCAGATCAGCCCGCCGGCCTCGCGGATGCGGAAGTTCAGCTCCCAGTCCTGGGCGCGGATGAACTCGACGTTGTAGCCCTCCGCCCGCTCCAGGGCCTCGCGGCGGAAGACGCCCAGGTAGACGGTCTCGGCCGGGCCGGCCTGGCCGCCGGTGTGGAAGGCTGCGTTGCCGACGCCGATCTTGGAGGTCATCGCGGCGGCGACCGCGTCCTCCCAGGCGTTCTCGCCCTCGGCGTGCATGATGCCGCCGACGTTCTGCGCGCCGGTCTCCTCCAGGAGGCGGACGGCGGTCGCGATGTAGTTCGGCGAGAGCATGCCGTGGCCGTCGACCCGTACGACGACGGGGTGGCGGGAGGCCTTGATCGCCGCGTTCAGGGCGGCGGGGGTGCGGCCGGTGGGGTTGGGCACGGTGTGGACCCGGGGGTCCTCGGCGACCAGCTCGGCGGCGATCTCGTCGGTACGGTCGGCGGAGGGGCCGAGCGCGATCACGACCTCCATCTCACCGGGGTACTCCTGCTCCAGGATGTGCCGGACCGAGTTCCTGAGATGACGTTCCTCGTCGAGCACCGGCATGATCACGGAGACGGCGGGGTACTGCGCGGCAGACATGTGGTCCTCGGGTGGTCCTCGGGGGCGCCGGGGGTGCCGCACCGCTGGAGGCGGGCGCCCCGGGAGGTGGCGCTATTCGGCCGCCACGTTACCGCGAATGGGGGATACCGGTGCGCGCCGCCGGGTCGTGGGCCGGGACGGAGATCGTATGGGCCTACCGTGCGATGGTCCCCTTGCACCGCAGAGGTGTCTCCCTTGCACCCCGGAGGTGTCTCCCCCGTGCCCGCACCGCAACGACCGCAGCGTCCGCCGCATCCCCGCTCCACTCCCCCGCGCCGCCGCCCGCCCCAGGGCACCCGGCCGGTCCGCCGCCGCAAGCAGGACGAGCGGCCGCGCTGGGGCATGCGGGTGGCCACGGGCCTGTCGGTGCTGGTGCTGGGGGCCGGCGGGATCGGGCACGCCGTGGTGAGCAGCCTGGAGGGCGGGATCGGCCGGGTCGATCCGTTCAAGGACATGAAGAACCGCCCGCAGGGGGGCCACGGCACGAATCTGCTGCTCGTCGGCACCGACGGCCGGGACACGATCACCGAGGCCGAGAAGAAGAAGTACCGGCTCGGCGGTGCGCCCTGCCACTGCACCGACACGATCATGCTGGTCCATCTGTCGGCCGACCGGCAGCGGGCGAGCGTCGTGAGCCTCCCCCGGGACAGTTACGCCGAGATGCCCGCCCACACCGACCGCACCACCGGCAAGCACCACGAGAGCCATCCGGTGAAGCTGAACGCCGCGTACGCGGAGGGCGGGCCCACGCTGACCGTGCGGACCGTCGAGAGCATGACCAAGGTCAAGATCGACCACTATCTGGAGGTCGACTTCACCAGTTTCATGAAGACGGTCGACGCGGTGGGCGGGGTGAAGATCTGCACGGCGCGGCCGATGAAGGACTCGTACACCGGGCTGGACCTCCCCGCGGGCACCCATGAGCTGGACGGCGGCCGGGCGCTCCAGTACGTGCGCTCGCGCCATGTGGACGTCGGCTCCGACCTGGGCCGGATGCAACGCCAGCAGAAGTTCGTGGCGGCACTGATCAAGCAGGCGACGAGCAGCGGGGTGCTGCTGAACCCGGTGAAGTTCCAGCAGGTCTCGGCCTCGGCGCTCGGCTCGGTCCGGGCGGACGAGGGATTCGGTACGGAGCAGATGCTGGCGCTCGGCAAGGCGATGAAGGACTTCGGGCCCGAGTCGTCGGAGTTCGCCTCCGTGCCCGTCGGCAACCCCAGCTTCCCGGTCAAGGGCATCGGTTCGACGGTTCAGTGGGACGCGGAGAAGGCGGAGAAGCTGTTCCGGGCCCTGCGCGAGGACAAGCCGCTGGCCCCGGCGAAGCAGAAGCCCGCGGCCGGTCCGGAGAAGCCTCCGGCCACGCTCGTGGACGTGGCGCCGAAGCAGGTCCGGGTGCAGGTCTACAACGGGACCCCGAAGGACGGTCTCGGCCGGACGGTGGACGAGGCGCTGCGGGCGACCGGTTTCGCCACCACCGAGGCCCCGCTCAACGGGGAGGCGCGGGAGCTGAAGCGGACGCTCGTGGAGTACGACCCGCGCTGGGACCGGTCGGCGAAGTCGCTGGCCACGGCGCTGCCCGGGAGTGAGCTGAAGGCGGTGAAGGGCCAGGGCCCGCAGATGAAGGTGACGGTGGGCTCGGACTTCACGAAGGTGCAGCGGGTGAGGGCGGAGAGCCGGCAGACGGGCGACTTCTCCACGGTGCGTGGCGACGAGGTGGTCTGCCCGTAACCCGGTGACGGCGAGTCGGGGGCCGTACGGGCGGGTCCAGCCGGTGACCGCGACTCGGCAGCCGTACGCGCGGGTCCAGTCGTCACCGGTGACCGCGAATCGGCAGCCGTACGCGCGGGCTCAGTCGTCGATGCCGTCGGCGGCGCGCTTCTCGCGCAGTTCCTTGATCGCGCGGCGGCGGGCCAGCCGGTGGGTGCGCCGGATCTGCGCCTCCTGGTAGCGCCGGTTGTCGCGCTCGGTCTCGGGGATCACCGGCGGTACGCGGCGCGGCTTGCCGTCCCCGTCCACGGCGGCGAAGACGAGATAGGCACTGCCGACCTGCTGGGCGGGGGTCGACTCGTTCCAGCGTTCGGCCATCACCCGGACGCCGACCTCCATCGAGGAGCGGCCGGTCCAGTTGACCTGAGCGCGTACGTGAACGAGGTCGCCGACCCTGACCGGCTCCAGGAAGACCATCTCGTCCATCGAGGCGGTCACCGCGGGCCCGCCGGAGTGCCGGCCGGCCACCGCGCCGGCGGCGTCGTCGACCAGTTTCATGATCACGCCACCGTGCACCGTGCCGAGGAGGTTGGTGTCGCTGCCGGTCATGATGTGGCTGAGGGTGGTCCGGGACGCCGCGGTCGGCTTGCCCGGAATCTCGCCCTCCGGGCGGGTGGCCTGATCTGTCATACAGTCCACCTTATGCGGGGGCCCGCGTCCCGCAGAATGCATCAGGTTCGCAACAGCCCTGGTGCGATTTCCCTTACACCCTGTAATACCTGTGGGCCGGGACGGCACACTGTGCGGATGAACGATTGGCCCGATCGACGGACCGGCGACCGCAGCGAGCGCTACGGGCGGGGCAGTGCCAACCCCCAGCCCGAGAGTGCGCGGGCGATGCCGCACATCCAGCGCCGCCCCGCCCCGCGGAGGCCGTCGGCGCCGCCGCAGAGGCCGCAGGTGCCGCAGCAGGGCCAGGGATACGACGACCGCTACGGCAACAGCCCCGACCCCGGGTACGACAGCGGCTACAACACGGGCCAGGTCTACGGCTCGGGCGGCGGATCGGGCGGCGGCGGAGGCGGTCGTCGCGGCGGTGGTGACGGGGGTTACGTCCACGGCCGCCCGGACTGGCGTCGCCGGATCAAGCTCGGCGCGCTCACCCTGGTGGTCGTGGTGCTCGCGGTCTCGATCTCGACGTACTTCTGGGCCGACTCGAAGCTGAAGCGCGAGGTCGACCTCTCCAAGGTCATCGAGCGCCCGGAGTCCGGCGACGGCACGAACTACCTGATCGTCGGCTCGGACAGCCGTGAGGGCATGTCGGCCGAGGAGAAGAAGCGGCTGCGCACCGGTTCCGCGGAGGGCAAGCGGACCGACTCGATGATGATCCTGCACGACGGCTCAGGCGGCCCGACGCTGATCTCACTGCCGCGCGACTCCAACGTCGAGATCCCGTCCTTCGTGGGGTCGGAGTCCGGGAAGAAGTTCCAGGGCACCGGCCGGCAGGTGAAGCTGAACGCCGCTTACGCCGAGGACGGCCCCGAACTCCTGGTCCGCACGGTCGAGTTCAACACCGGGCTGCACATCGACCACTACGTCGAGATCGGCTTCGGCGGCTTCGCGAAGATCGTGGACGCGATCGGCGGGGTCGAGCTGGACATCCCGAAGGCCTTCAAGGACAAGAAGTCCGGGGCCGACTTCCAGGCGGGCAAGCAGACGCTGAACGGCGAGCAGTCCCTCGCCTTCGTCCGGACGCGGTACGCGTTCGCGGGCAGCGACCTGGACCGTACGAAGAACCAGCAGAAGTTCCTCGCGGCGCTGGCGAGCCAGACGGCGACCCCGTCCACGATCATCAACCCGTTCAAGCTGTACCCGACGATGGGCGCCGGCCTGGACACGCTGATCGTGGACAAGGACATGTCCCTCTGGGCACTGGGCAACATGTTCTTCGCGATGAAGGGCGTCACGGGCGGTGAGGGCACGTCGATGAACATCCCGATCTCGGGCAGCGTCGGCGGCAACCTGGTCTGGGACAAGGCCAAGGTGAAGCAGTTGGTGGAGCAGCTCAACAACGACGAGAAGGTCACGGTCAAGGGCAACTGAGGCCGCGAGCAGAGCCGTTGAGGGGCGCCGGGCTGTTGCCCGGCGCCCCTCTTCCGTCTGCCGGGGCAGCCTACGAGCCGTGGGTGATGTTCCCCTTCTCGTCCATGAGGGGGTGGATCTGGGAGGGGCCGTAGTCGTCCACGTCGGAGGGGCGCGACTTCTCCGGCCCGTCCGGACCGATCCGCATCACCCTCTCGACCCGGACCACCTCGAACCGCCGGCCCCGCAGGACGAGTTCGTTGGGCCTCCGGCGCGCGGTGAACTTCTTCGCGGCCCGCGCGCGCAGGGCCGCCTCCTTCTCGTCCACCTTCATCCAGGCGGGCAGCTCCGGCGTGTCCGGCAGATCCGGAAGCTGGGGCACGGGCCGGGTGAGGTGGTGGACGAGGGCACGGCGGGCTCCCTGCGGGGTCGAGTACTGCCCGGTCACCATCGACCAGGTCAACTCCTTCCGCTCCACCACCCGGAACGTCGTCGGGAGGAGCACGACCCCGGGATGAGTGGTCAACGCCCGCCGGGAGTCGGCCCGTACGTCCTCGGGGAAGCGGGTGGCGGTGTAGGAGAGCCCCAGCAGCCCGGCCCGGTCGATCCCCTCGGTCAGCCCGACGGCGGCCGCGTGGTCGACGACGAAGCCCTCGGTGCGACAGGTGTCGGGTGCGTCCAGGTCCCAGCTGTCGTCGTCCGGGTCGGTGGCCCGGGGCGGCTCCAGGCGGTCGCCGCCGATCCGGGCGAACTCGTCGGCGCGCACGACCCGGTAGCGGACTCCGTCCGCCGACACCTCGTCGGTCGCCTCGACCTCCAGCCGCGCCACGGCGTCCAGCAGCGACCTCCGCACCGCCGGGTCCTCGGTGTCGTCCCTCGCCCTGAACCACAGGAGCGAGTTGAGCTCGTCCCGGGCCATCTGCGGGAAGCCGCAGTCCAGTTCGCCCAGCAGCCGCCAGCGCGGCCGGTCGCCGCGCCGCTGCTCGGCAAGCCCGAACAGGGGCCCCCGGACCACGATGTTCGGGTACTTGCGGACCGAGGCGAAGGCGTCCGCCTCGGTGACCTCGGAGACCGGGTCGTCGTGACGGGTGACGTTGATCGTGAGGTGGTCCGGCGATTTCTCCGGGTGAGCATTCATGCACTCAGTGTGCCGAAGGGGGGTGTCGGTGTCAGGGTTTCCGCCGTAAAGGGTCCCCGTCGAACGGAGTTGACGCCGACGAGCGCGCCCGGCCGTCCGTGGGGGCCGAGCGCGCTCGGAGCGTGCGGGTTGGCGCGTGAGCTTCAGCTGCCGGAGGCCGAACCGGAGGCGTACGGGACGAAGTCGGCCCAGGCGGCGGAGGTGAAGCCGAGCTGCGGCCCGGCCAGGTCCTTGGAGTCACGGACGTGCACGGCGCTGCGGGCGGCGGCGACCTCGACGCAGGCAGGGCCGTCGTTGCTGCTGTAGCTGCTCTTGAACCACTCCAGAGCGGAGCTGTCTCCACCCGTGTTCTTGCGCGTCTTGTCTCTCCCAGCACTTTCTCGACGAAGGCCATCGACTCCCGGGGAGTGAGACCCTGCGCCCGGACGAGACCGAGCCGCTGCTCCAGGACCCTTAGCCCCTTGGGGGCGAAGGTCAGGCAATTGAACAACTGTCCTTCCAAGTGCCCCACCGCCGTTCCGTCCTTGAACTTGAGGAGCTGGAGCCGGCCGCCCATTCCGGCGTGATCCTCCCGGTCGGTCGGCATCACCTGGATCTCGACGTTCCGCAACTGTTGCAGCTCCACGATGTGTTCGAGCTGGCGGCGCAACACCGGGCGCCCACCGAGCGGCCGCCGGATCGTCACCTCCTCCTGGACGAAATTCAGCATGGGCAGCGGCTTCCGGCGGAAGATCTCCTGCCGTGCCATGCGTGCCGCGACGTACCGCTCGACCTCGTCGGGCGCGAAGGACGGCCGCCGCATCTCGTAGAGCGCACGGGCGTATTCGGCGGTCTGGAGAAGCCCGTTGATGTTGTGATCGTCGTACGCGCCGAACTCGACCGCCGCCCGTTCGAGCTTGGCGAGGTCCTTCACCTTCTTCGGGTACCGGGCCTCCGCTACGTCCTGCTTCATCGCGGAGATCTTGCCGCCCGCCCCCACGGCTCGGTCCGTCCCGTCCAGGAACTCCGGCTTGGGGATGCGCCGTCCGCCCTCGACCTTGTAGACGAGGTCCTCGCCGTATCCGATGGCCGTGCCCAGTTCGGCGGCGCGCAGCCCCGCCGCCTCCCGCCAGAGTCTGATCTGCCGCCCCACGGCGGCCATCACCGCGCTCGAATCGTCCGCCGGATCGATGTCCAGGTCGAGATCCGGCTCGGGCTCGGTCACGTCTTCGTCAGCCATGGTGCGCAGCGCAGGGACGGCGGACCGGGCCGAGTGACGGACCCTCGGAAATCCACCCGGAATCGCTGCTCACACCGGGTCGCGGCGCGCCACGACCCGGTGGAGGCCGACCGGATCGTGGTCCACCGCGACCCGGTGGACCACGACGTCAACTACTCAAAGAACCAAGAGAAATTACCCAACCCCACCCCACCCGATCCCGGTGGTCAATTGCGGGACGGGCCGGTCACCCACATGGGTGAGATTCACCAACTGGTGTGGATTTCGGCCGGGTTGGCAGGCATATGCTCGCGCTGACACACAACCCCAGACATGAGACGGCCCCCGCCGGGACGGCAATCCCGAGCGAGGACCTGACCACCAAGGAAGAAGTAGCTTCCCCATGGATACCCAGCACGATATCGCCCTCACCCGCGCCCTGGCGGAGATTCCCGGACCGCTGCCGTTCTCCGGCGTCATCCACGTCGCGATCCCGCACACGAGCCGCTTCACGGTCGTCGGCAACCACCTCGCGCAGCACGCCGAGCTCTCCCTCACCGCGATCGGGATCGGCGTACACATCCAGTCGCTGCCCGCCGGGTCCAAGGTCGGCATCAAGGCGCTCGCGGCCCGCTTCGCCGAGGGCGAGACCACGATCGCCGCCGCCCTGCGCGAGCTGGAGACCCACGGCTATCTGCACCGGACCCGCGAGAGGCTGGCGAACGGCCGGATGATCACCCGTACGGTGTTCTGCAACCGGCCGGGGGCGTTGCTGCGGGGCGGGACCGTGGTGCCGGTAGGGGTGGCACCAGGGCCAGCGCCAGGGCCAGTGGTGACGTCCGTGGTGCCCGCATCTGCGCCCGCGCCCCCACCTGCGCCCGAGCCCACCCCCGTACCGGAGGAAGCACACCCGCCGGCCCGCTTACCGTCGCGCAGCGCGCCCAAGCCTCCGCGCAGGCCGCTCCCGCAGCCCCGCGAGCTCACCCCGGAACTGCACCGGGCCGCATCCGCACTCCTCGCCGACCTCCGGCGTCACGCGCCGGAGCTGGTGCTCTCCGAGGACGACGTCGAGGAGCTCGTCCCCGGCGCTGCTGCCTGGCTGGAGCGGGGCGCGCACCCCGACGCCGTCCGCCACGCCCTGACGGCCGAGCTCCCGCAGCCGCCCAAGTACCCGGCGAAGATCGTCAGACACCGCCTCACCGCCCTCCTGCCGCCACCGCTCCCCGGAGCCCAGGAGCTGGCCCCGGTCCGCCGGACGCCCGTCACCCCCTTCCAGACCTGCGAGGGCTGTGACCGCGCCTTCCGCTCCCCGGCCCCGGGCCACTGCCGCGACTGCCGGGCCCAGTACGGGGAGGCGGCCTAGGCGTATCACCCCGCAGCGCCCGGACGGGCTTGACCTCAACCGGAGTTGAGGCTTGAGGGTGACGCCATGACGATCTCGACGGAACAGCGCGCGGCGGTTCGGAACTGGATCAGGGAGACAGCGCATTCCCTGACCACCGTGGACGCGTCGGAGCCCTTGGACGACCTACGGCCGCTGCTCGGCATGGTCCCCGAGCGAACGGTCGTGGTGGGCCACGGCGCCGGGACGCGCGGCGCACACCAGGTCTCCGCTCTCCAGACGCGCATGGCCCGTCTGCTGGTCGGCGAGGCGGGCTTCCGAACGGTCGCCCTCGACCAGGACTGGACGCTCACCGCCCGGCTCGACACCCACATCCGCACCGGGGCCGGGGACCCCGTGGCACTGCTGGAGGCGGCCGACCCGTTCTGCCGCACCGAGGAGATCCTCGCCCTCCTCCGGTGGATGCGCGCCTTCAACGAGACGCACCCGGGTGATCCGGTCCGCTTGATCGGGGTCAGCCCTCATGGGACGGGGGCGTCGACGTACGACACGGTGGCCGACTACGTGCGCGGAACCGAACCCGAGCTGATGGACGAACTGGAGCGGCACTACGCGGACCTCCGCCCCGCGGGTGACGTGTCCGCGCACACAAGCCGATTCCGGGCGCTGTCCGACAGGCGGCCCTGGCGCGACCGCGCACAGGCGGCGCACGACCTGGTGGCGGGAGCGCCGATCCACGACGGACACGCTTGGGCACTCCACAACGCGCGGCTGATCGTCCAGTACTACGAGCTCCACGACCACGACGACGATCCGCTGGACCCGCACAACATGGCGTACTACGAGCGGTTCTTCGCCGAGAACGTCCTGTGGTGGCAACGGCACACCGGCCACCGGACGCTGTTCTGGTCCTCCAGCTCCCACACCGCCGACGCGCGCACCAGGGTCGTCAGCTTTCCGCCGGACCCGGCCTCTCCGTCCCGTAACGCGGGAAGCCACCTGCGCGAACACCTCGGCACCCGGTACCTGTCGATCGGCCTCACCTTCGGTGCGGGTGAACTGGCCACCTACACCGACGCCCCGGCCTTCCGGGTGCCCGGCCCCGTACCACCGTTGATGGAGTCGGTGCTGGACGACGAGGCCACGGGCGACTACCTGCTGAACCTCCGCGCGGAGGCTCCGCGGGAGGTCGCCGACTGGCTCACCCGGACCGCCGTGTCCCGGCTCATCGGACCACGCCACGACCCTCGACGCGACACCGATCACCACATGACGGGCGGTTCTCCGGGCGAGTGGTTCGACGTACTCGTCCATCTACGGCAGGTGACTCCGGCGCGCCCCTTCCACACGGTGAGCCCTCCGGCGAAGAAGCAACCGTGACGTGTGCCGGCCGTCACGCCCCGGGCGCGCGGCCGGGTCCTGCCGCTACGCCTGGCGACGACATCCGGCGAGGAGGATCGCCACCATGCGCGCGGCGTCCGCCCGGTCGTAGTCGGGGCCGGTGATGCAGAGGTTCCCGATGGCGCGCATGAGCGTGTACGCGGTGATGTCCGGGCTGACCTCGTCGGCGGCGACGCAGGCGTCGAGCAGCGTCGCGCAGGCCGGGACCAGGGTGTCGAGCATGAGGGCGTGGAGCTTCTCCAGCCCCGGATCACCGGATCCCAGGGCGGCGCCGAGGCCGTGCTTCGTCACCAGGAACTCGACGAACGCGTCCGCCCAGCGGGTCAGGGCGGTGAACGGGGAGGCCGATTCCTCCAGGAGCCGGGGCGCGAGTGCGGTGCAGGTGTCGATCTGGTGCCGGTAGACGGCGGTGACGAGGTCCGCCCGCGTCGGGAAGTTCCGGTAGATCGTGCCGACACCGACGCCGGCCCGTTCGGCGATGTCGCGGATGGGGGCTTGGACGCCCTGATCCACGAAGACCGCCGACGCCGCCGCCAACACGCCGTCGCGGGTGCGCTGCGCCTGCGCCTGGCGTACTCCGACCGGTTCCGGCACGAGGCTCCCCCTTTGCTCGCGGAACAATGTTCCGCTAAGTTGGCGGAACGCTGCTCCGCCAAAGTATGGCAGAGCGACCTCGTACAGAGAGCGCAGGTCCCCCATGCCCTCCAGCCACCTCGGCCTCGGCCTGGTCCGCGGCCCGGACCGCGACCAGCGGATCGTCGCGATCAAGCCCATCACCGTTCCCGCGCCCGGCCGCAGCGTCGGCCTCCAGGTGAAGGTCACCGCCCCCCTGTCGGGCCACGACCTTCCCGTCATCGTGTTCTCCCACGGCAACGCATGGTCCCTGGACGGATACGAGCCCCTCGTCGACCGGTGGGCGGCCGCCGGGTTCGTCGTCGTACAGCCCACCCACCTGGACTCCCGCCGCAACGGCATCGGGTGGGACGATCCGCGCTTCGCCACCGTCTGGCGCGTCCGGATCGCCGACCTCCACGCGGTCCTCGACGGCCTCGGCGACCTCCTCGCCCAGGCCGGCGGCCTGGAGACCCGCGTCGATCAGGAGCGCATCGCGGTCATCGGCCACTCCTGGGGCGCGCAGACCGCCGGGGCGATCCTCGGAGCTCGCGTGCTGGACGCCGACGGGGTTCCAGGAGAGGACTTCTCCCACCCCGCCGTCTCGGCCGGCGCGCTGATCGCCGCGACCGGAACCGGCGACACCCTCACCCCGTTCGCGGCCGAACACCTTCCGTTCATGAGGCCGGACTACTCCACGATGACCACCCCGGCCCTGGTCGTCGCGGGCGGCAAGGACCAGTCCCAGCTCTCCACCCGGGGCCCGGAGTGGTTCACCGACGCCTACCACCTCAGCCCGTCCCCGAAGAGCCTGCTCACCATCGCCGAGGGCGAGCACACCCTGGGCGGCCTCGCCGGCGAGAGGGCCGCCGAGACCACCGACGAGGACCCCGACCGCGTCGCCCTCGTCGCCGACGTAGTCTCCGCCTACCTCCTCGACGCCCTCAAGCTCGACGACGCCGCGTGGGCCGCCCTCGAGCGCACCGCTGCGGCCGACGACGGCGTGTGGAGCGTCGTCGGCAAGTGAACCCGCACCAGCCCCGTGGCGGTCAGGCGCCGCAGCCGTACCGCTCGGCGAGCCTGGTGGCCACTTCCCGCATCACGGTCGCGTTGTTGCGCTGCGCGGTGTCCGGGTCGACGAGGCCCGGCTTCTCCTTTCGCGAGGCCAAGCCCTCCTCGTCCTGCGAGGGCACCTTCAGCGACGCCGCGATGTACGGGGCGGTCGAGCCCATACGGGCGGCGCAGCCGGCAGGCAGGGTGACGTGGGCCGAGTCGGGACGCGCCCAGCCGGTGAACCCGGGACCGAGAGGGACGGAGTCCTTCTTGTCGCCAGGGGCGCTCCGGGTGTCTTCGATGAGCAGTTGGTAGACCCCGCGCGGGTAGTCGCTGTCGGGGCCGGCGCGCAACACGGAGCACCCCTTGAACACCGCGTAGTCGGTGCTCCTGCCCTTCCTCTCCCACTCCTCCGTGCTGACCTCACCGCCCTTGCCGTCGTCGATCAGTCCGGCCGTCTCCCGGCTGAGCGCACCGTGACACAGGCTCTGCGGCAACGGCGGCTCCTCCTCGCCGTCCGGCCAGACACTCGCTGTCACCACGGCCACCCCGGCAACGCCGAGCACGACGGTCAGCGGCAGCCACTTCTTGTCCATCGGTTCCTGTCCCATCCACTCATCAGCATCCACTCATCAGCATCCGCTCAGGCATCCGCATCGGCGTTCGCATCGTTCAGGCGCCCGTCAGACACCTGTCGGGCCCGCCCGGACGCCCGGCCTGACGCCCCGCCCCTCTACGCTCTCCCACTTGCCAGCAACGCGGCGTGCGGCAGCGTCAACAGCCCGTCCGCAGAACGGAATTCGGCGCACAGCTCGTCGTACACGCGCCTGGCCGCCGCCACCCCCTCCGCGCCCCCGCTGTTGAGGACCTGGCCGATCGCGCCGATCCCCCGCTCCGCCCCCGCCCACCAGGTCTCGGGGTCACAGCGGTGCTCCCACACCGCCTCGGAGCACTCCGCGCCGAGAAGCCCGGCCCCGTCGAGGAGGGCGGCGAGCCCTTCGGGCGTACGGGGGAAGTCGTCCTCGGGGGCGAGTGCGGGGAGCCAGTCGGGGCGGGTGAGCCCGGCCGCCCGTACCGCGCGGCCGATCAGCGCCTGACCGGGGGCTCCGGGCGACCTCCAGACGGTGACCGCGACCCGGCCGCCGGGGCGGGCGATCCGGCGCAGCTCGGCCAGCGCCTCGCGCGGGCGGCCCACGTGGTTGAGCACGAAGTTGCCGACGACCGCGTCGAACGTGTCGTCCGGGTAGGGAAGTTCGGGCAACCCTGCCGTGCGCACCTCGGCTTCCGGGACCGCCCGGCGGGTCGCCTCCGCCATACCGGGCTCGGCGTCGACGGCGTGCACCCTCGCACCGCGCCCGGCGGCGAGAGCGCTGATGGTGCCGCTGCCGCAGCCCACGTCGAGGACGCGGCTGCCGGGCCCGGCCCCGGCGGCGTCGAGGAGGGCCGCCGCCGGGTGGGCGCAGAGCAGGGCACAGGTGCGGGCGTACGCCTCGGCCTTGCCGGACCAGATGCGGCGTTCGGCGCGGTCGAAGGGGGTCGGGAAACGCTCCGCGTCCGCACCCGGGGAGACGGCCACCGCGCCCGTTGCCCGTGGCACCGAGGAGGCGGTCATGACACGGCTCCCTTCGGTTCGAGTTCGGCGAAGTCCTCGTGGAGGGCGTCGAGATGGCGGCCGGTCGGTGCGCCGGCCGGGGTCAGCTCCGCCAGCCGCCAGCCGGGCAGTTGCGCTTCCACCTCGGCCGGGAGCGACCCGTCCGCCGGGTCCGCCAGGGCGTGCAGCACCCCGAACACGGTCTCCCTGGCGACCTCGCGGGCCAGTGCGCCGAGGTCCTCGGGGGCGAGCCCGGCCGCGAGGGCCCGGGCGACGGCGTCGGCGGCCGCCCCGTCGGTGCGGTAGGCGTCGACCCACTGCGGGGCCGCCGTGCCCCAGGCCTCGACGTCCTGCCACACCGTCCGCAGGAGGCGGTAGCGGGCGAGCTGCGGCAGCCCCTCCTCGGCCTCGGACTCGGCCCAGTCGCGGGCGTCGTCATCCGCCCCCAGGGCGCTGAAGAGGGCGGTCAGCCTGTCGAGTTCGGTCATGGGGAGGGAGGCTACCGGCCGGGGCCGGGGTGCGGTCGGGGACGGTGCGCGGTGCGGGACCGATGAGTTCTCGCGGGGTGCGCGGTCTGCACTTCCGTAAGACTGAGAGGCGACGCCGGGCGCCGGCCTGAGCCCGCCACGACACAGCCAGGAGACCTGATGCGCACCCTGATCAGTACCGCCTTCGTTTCGCTCGACGGCGTCATGGAGGCCCCGGGCGGCGAGCCCGGCTACCGGAACTCGGGGTGGACGTTCAAGGACGTGGAGTTCCTGCCGGAGGCGTACGCCATCAAGGGCCAGGAACAGGAGGAGGCCACCGCCCTGCTGCTGGGCCGGGCGAGCTACGAGGCGTTCAGCCCGGTGTGGCCGGGCATGGAGGAGT
This sequence comes from Streptomyces sp. NPDC102283, assembly GCF_044766265.1. NCBI lineage: Bacteria > Bacillati > Actinomycetota > Actinomycetes > Kitasatosporales > Streptomycetaceae > Streptomyces > Streptomyces sp. NPDC102283. The sequence continues at coordinate 437,629 of NZ_JBIWLQ010000005.1, read as the reverse complement.
TCACGGGGTACAGGGCGATGCCGAAGTACGTCGTCTCCACCGAGCTGACCGAGGGCGACCTGGTGGCCGACTGGGGCGAGACCACGATCCTGCGGTCGCTCGACGAGGTCGCCGCCCTGAAGAAGACCGAGGGCGGCCCGATCATCGTCCACGGCAGCACCGATCTGAACCGGAACCTCGCGGACGCCGACCTGATCGACCGGTACCACCTGCTCGTCTTCCCTCTCCTGCTCGGCGCGGGCAAGCGCCTGTTCAGCGACACGGACAAGGACGCCCAGAAGCTGAGGCTGGTCGAGCACGAGGCGTACGCCAACGGCATCCAGAAGAACGTCTTCGAGGTCGTCCGCTGACGCGCCCGGAAGGGGCGCCTCCCCGGACGCGGCCGGACCGGCGCCCCCGCCCCTGCCCGGCCGGTCAGCCCGCGCGCACCCCTCGCAGGACGGTCTCCGCCACCTCGGCGGGCACGACACCCGTCGTGTCGACCAGCCGAGCCTCCCGGCGCAGCCACGGCAGGGCCCGTTCGTAGTCGGACAGATGGTCCAGCCGCCACTGCCGGGCGCCGGCGCTCTCGGGCTTGCTGTCGGTCTCGATACGTTCGACGAGGGTGTCCCGGTCCGTGTACAGCAGGACGTGGTGCACGGGGATTCCGGCCCGCGTCAGGCCGGCGTGGATCTCCTGCCAGTACGACTCGACCAGAACCGTCTGGGTGACCACCAGCGTTCCGCCCACGTGGTCGAGCACCTGCCGCGCGGTCTCCACCACCAGGCCCCGCCAGGGCGGGAAGTCCTGGAAGTCCTTCTCCGGCACTCCGAGCACGTGCCAGAGCATCTCGCCGACCTTCTCGGTGTCGAACAGCCGGGACTCCGGGAGGAGCGAGGTCACCTCCTTCGCGGTGGTGGTCTTGCCCGCGCCGAAGGTTCCGTTCAGCCAGATGATCATCGCTCCACCTTAGGCGCGGCCGAGCACTCCGGGTCCGGCGCGGCTGAACACCCCGCCCCCGGAGCGGCCGTTCACCGTAGGTTCGGACACACCCGTCGTGAGGACGGACCGGCCTACGTATCAGGGAGCCCGCATGGCAACCATCCACCACACCACCTTGACGCCCAGCAAGCTGGAGCTCCTCACCGCCTGGCTGCCGGGGCAGAGCTGGTACGCGGGCTCCGGGGAGACGCCGGAGCTGGTCAAGGCCGGCGGGTTCCGTCTGGACGATCCGGAAGGAGAGGTCGGGATCGAGTTCATGGTCGTGGCGGACACGGCCGGGCAGGAGCCGGTGGCGTATCTCGTGCCGCTGGGCTACCGCGGCGCGGCGCTGGAGGACGTCCCCGGCGAGGCGCTGATCGGTACCTCCGAACACGGGGTGCTCGGCACCCGATGGATCTACGACGGCGCCCACGACCCGGTGGTGCTGGCGCGGTTGCGCGCCCTGCTCGGCGGCGAGGCGAAACCGCAGCAACAGAACGTGAGCGACACCCCCGACCCGACCGTCATCGTGCACGGGGCCGGTGCCGGTGCCGGCCAGGGGGCCGACGTCCGGATCAACCGCGTTCTGCGGGCGACGGAAGCCGAGCAGGGGTCACCGGGAAGCCTCGTCGCCGGCTGGACCTGGCCGGACGGGACGGCCGCACGGGGAGAGATGGCGGCCGTGACACCGCGGTAGTGTCCGTCACTCCGCTGTGGGCTGGGCCCTTGCGAACGGTCCCCGGCGTTCTCCACCGGGGACCGTTCGACAGAAGGCGTTACGGCAGGTTGCGCGCCATCACGATGCGCTGGACCTGGTTGGTGCCTTCATAAATCTGGGTGATCTTGGCGTCGCGCATCATGCGCTCGACCGGGTAGTCCCGCGTGTAGCCGTAGCCGCCGAGCAGCTGGACGGCGTCCGTGGTGACCTCCATGGCGACGTCGGAGGCGAAGCACTTGGCCGCGGCGCCGAAGAACGTGAGGTCGCCGTCGACGCGCTGGGACTTGGCGGCGGCCGAGTAGGTGAGCTGGCGGGCCGCCTCCAGCTTCATCGCCATGTCGGCGAGCATGAACTGGATGCCCTGGAAGTCCGCGATCGGCTTGCCGAACTGCTTGCGCTCCTGGACGTACCCCTTGGCGTAGTCCAGCGCGCCCTGGGCGATGCCGAGGGCCTGGGCCGCGATGGTGATGCGGGTGTGGTCCAGGGTCTTCATCGCGGTGGCGAAGCCGGTGCCCTCCTCGCCGATCATCCGGTCGGCGGGGATGCGCACGTCGTCGAAGTAGACCTCGCGGGTCGGGGAGCCCTTGATGCCGAGCTTCTTCTCCGGGGCGCCGAAGGAGACGCCCTCGTCGGACTTCTCGACGACGAACGCGGAGATGCCCTTGGAGCGCTTGGTCGGGTCGGTGACGGCCATGACCGTGTAGAACTCGGAGACGCCCGCGTTGGTGATCCAGCGCTTCACGCCGTTGAGGACCCAGAAGTCGCCGTCGCGCACGGCCTTCGTCTTCATGCCCGCCGCGTCGGAGCCGGCGTCCGGCTCGGAGAGGGCGTACGAGAACATCGCGTCGCCCTTGGCGAGCGGGCCCAGGTACTTGCGCTTCAGCTCCTCGGAGCCGGAGAGGATCACCGGGAGCGAGCCGAGCTTGTTGACGGCGGGGATCAGGGAGGAGGAGGCGCAGGCGCGGGCCACCTCCTCGATCACGATGACCGTGGCGAGCGCGTCGGCGCCGGCGCCGCCGTACTCCTCCGGGACGTGGACGGCGTGCAGGTCCGAGGCGACCAGGGCGTCCAGCGCCTCCTGCGGGAAGCGGCTCTCCTCGTCGACCGCGGCGGCGAAGGGGGCGATCTTCGTCTCCGCGAGCGCGCGGATGGTCTCGCGGAGCATGTCGTGCTCCTCGGCCGGACGGTACAGGTCGAAATCGGTCGAACCCGCCAAGACGCTCACTCCCCAGATGCTAACTACCGTTAAGTAACTCAATTTTAGTGCGCAGACCGCCGGACGGCATACGTGCCGCGTACGTGAGCTTCCCGACAGGGGTGGGACATATCCGATACGGCGGACAGATCGAGCGGTGAATTCCGGCCTTCCGCTGCCCGACTATGCTCGGTCCGCACGTCCGTCCGCACCTCCCAGGAGCACTCCATGGCCCTCAGGATCACTGTGATCGGCACCGGCTATCTCGGCGCCACCCATGCCGCGGCCATGGCCGAGCTGGGCTTCGAGGTCCTGGGGCTCGATGTCGTCCCGGAGAAGATCGAGCTGCTCTCCACCGGCCGCGTGCCTATGTACGAGCCGGGCCTGGAGGAGATGCTCCAGCGGCACGTCGCCGGTATCGAGGGATCCACCGGGCGGCTGCGCTTCACCACCTCCTGGGAGGAGGTCGGGGAGTTCGGCGACGTCCACTTCGTCTGTGTGAACACCCCGCAGAAGCACGGCGAGTACGCCTGCGACATGAGCTATGTCGACAGCGCCTTCGATTCGCTGGCCCCGCACCTGACCCGGCCCGCCCTGGTCGTCGGCAAGTCGACCGTCCCGGTGGGCTCCGCCGCCCGGCTCGCGGACCGGCTCGCGGAGCTGGCTCCGGCGGGGGCCGCCGCCGAGCTGGCCTGGAACCCGGAGTTCCTCCGCGAGGGCTTCGCCGTGAAGGACACGCTGCATCCGGACCGGATCGTCGTCGGCGTCACGAGCGAGAGGGCCGAGAAGCTGCTGCGCGAGGTGTACGCCGTGCCGGTCGCGGAGGGCTCGCCGTTCGTGGTGACCGACTTCCCGACCGCCGAGCTGGTGAAGACCTCCGCCAACTCCTTCCTGGCCACCAAGATCTCCTTCATCAACGCGATGGCCGAGGTGTGCGAGGCCGCCGACGGGGACGTCGTGAAGCTCGCGGAGGCCATCGGGCACGACGACCGCATCGGGAAGAAGTTCCTGCGGGCCGGGATCGGCTTCGGCGGCGGCTGCCTGCCCAAGGACATCCGCGCCTTCATGGCGCGCGCCGGCGAGCTGGGCGCGGACCAGGCGCTCACCTTCCTCCGCGAGGTGGACTCCATCAACATGCGCCGCCGCGGCCACATGGTGGAGCTGGCCCGGGAGGCGGTGGGCGGCGACTCGTTCCTCGGCAAGCGGGTGGCGGTGCTGGGCGCCGCGTTCAAGCCCGACTCCGACGACGTACGCGACTCCCCCGCGCTCAACGTCGCCGGGCAGATCCACCTCCAGGGCGGCCAGGTGACCGTGTTCGACCCGAAGGGAATGGACAACGCCCGGCGGCTGTTCCCGACGCTCGGCTACGCGGACTCCGCACTGGAGGCCGTGCGCGGGGCCGACGTGGTGCTGCACCTGACGGAGTGGCGCGAGTTCCGGGAGCTGGACCCGGCGGAGCTGGGCGAGGTGGCCGCCCGCCGGATCATCCTGGACGGCCGCAACGCCCTGGACAGTGCGGTGTGGCGCGAGGCCGGGTGGACGTACCGGGCGATGGGCCGCCCGAAGGCCTGAAGGCCGACGCCCACCGCCACGGGGCGAGCGCTTCGGGGCGCTCGCCCCGGTCCTCGCGGACCGTTCGCGGCGGTGGGCGCGGAGAGGGGCCCCCGGCCTCAGCCGAGCGGGCCGTCCAGCTCCGTGATCGTCGCGTGGGACGGGCCCCGCCCGCTCTGCTCGTCGCGGGCCACGGCTTCCGCGTCGCGCAGCACCCGCACGGAGTTCTGCCAGGTCAGCTTGGCGAGGTCGCCCTCGGACCAGCCGCGCCGCAGCAGTTCGGCGATGAGGTTCGGATAGCCGGAGACATCCTCCAGGCCGCGCGGGGTGAACGCCGTGCCGTCGTAGTCCCCGCCGACGCCGATGTGGTCGATGCCCGCGACCGCGCGCATGTGGTCGAGGTGGTCCGCGATGGTCGAGACGGTGGCCTCGGGGCGCGGGTTGGCCGCCTCGAAGTCCTCGTGGATGCGCATCGCGGTCGGGGTGGTGTCCAGGTGGTGCAGGCCGTGCTCGCGCATGTTGCGGTCGGCGGCCAGGGTCCAGGCGACGGCCTCGGGCAGCACGAACTTCGGGACGAAGGTCGCCATCGCGACGCCGCCGTTGGCCGGGAGGGCCGCGAGCACGTCGTCGGGGATGTTGCGCGGGTGGTCGCAGACGGCGCGGGCCGAGGAGTGCGAGAAGATCACCGGCGCGGTGCTGGTGGCGAGCGCGTCGCGCATGACGCCGTCCGCGACGTGGCTGAGGTCGACCAGCATGCCGACGCGGTTCATCTCGCGGACGACCTCGTGGCCGAAGGCCGAGAGGCCGCCGAGGCGCGGCAGGTCCGTCGCGCTGTCGGCCCAGTCGATGTTGTCGTTGTGGGTGAGCGTCATGTAGCGGACGCCCAGGTCGTACAGGGCGCGCAGGGTGCCCAGCGAGTTGTTGATGGAGTGGCCGCCCTCGGCGCCCATCAGGGAGGCGATACGGCCCTCGGCGCGGGCCTTCTCCAGGTCGTCGGCGGTGAGCGCGCGGCGCAGGTGCGTCGGATAGCGGGCGATCAGCTCGCCGACGACGTCGATCTGCTCCAGCGTGGCACTGACGGCCGCGTCGCCGGTCAGGTCGGTGCGGACGTACACCGACCAGAACTGGCCGCCGACCCCGCCGGCCCGCAGCCGGTTCAGGTCGGTGTGGAGGAGGCCGCGCTGGTCGGCGGCGATGTCCCGGGCGTCGAGGTCGTAGCCGACCTGTTCGCGCAGGGCCCAGGGCAGGTCGTTGTGGCCGTCGACGACGGGGTGGACGGCGAGGAGTTCGCGGGCTCGCGCCAGGTAGGCGTCGTTCATGTGCCGCCCCCTACTTTCCGAAGCCGAAGGAGTCCGCGCCCTGGACCTTGGCGCGCAGACGTTTGCCCTTCTCGGTGGCCTGGTCGTTCAGCTCCTGCAGGAACTCCCGCATCCGTTCCTGGAGCGCGGGGTCGGACGCGGCGAGGATCCGCGCGGCCAGCAGGCCCGCGTTGCGCGCGCCGCCGACGGAGACGGTGGCGACGGGGACCCCGGCGGGCATCTGGACGATGGAGAGCAGGCTGTCCATGCCGTCCAGGTACTTCAGCGGTACCGGCACGCCGATGACCGGCAGCGGGGTGACCGAGGCCAGCATGCCGGGCAGTGCGGCGGCTCCGCCCGCGCCCGCGACGATCGCCTTCAGGCCGCGTCCGGCAGCGTCCTCGCCGTACGCGATCATCTCGTGCACCATGCGGTGGGCGGAGACGACGTCGACCTCGTAGGGGATCTCGAACTCGTCGAGCGCCTTGGCGGCGGCCTCCATGACGGGCCAGTCGGAGTCCGAGCCCATGACGATGCCGACGAGAGGGGCGGCGGGGGATCCGGTGCCGGGGGAAGTCATTCGGTGATCGTTCCTCGCAGGTAGTCGGCCGCGTGCCGGGCGCGCTCCCGCACGTCCGCCAGGTCATCGCCGTAGGTGTTGACGTGTCCGACCTTGCGGCCGGGCTTCACGTCCTTGCCGTACATGTGGATCTTGAGCTGCGGGTCGTGGGCCATGCAGTGCAGATACGCCTGGTACATGTCCGGGTAGTCGCCGCCCAGGACGTTGCACATGACCGTCCAGGGCGCGCGCGGGCGGGGGTCGCCGAGCGGGAGGTCGAGGACCGCCCGCACGTGGTTGGCGAACTGGGAGGTGATCGCGCCGTCCATGGTCCAGTGGCCCGAGTTGTGCGGGCGCATCGCCAGCTCGTTGACCAGGATGCCGGGCTTCCCGTCGGGTCCGCGGGTCTCGAACAGCTCCACCGCGAGGTGTCCGACGACGCCCAGCTCGTCGGCGATGCGCAGCGCGAGCTGCTGGGCCTCGCCGGCCAGCGCCTCGTCCAGCTCGGGGGCGGGGGCGATCACCGTGTCGCAGACGCCGTCCACCTGGATGGACTCGACGACCGGGTAGGCGACGGCCTGGCCGTGCGGCGAGCGGACGATGTTCGCCGCCAGCTCCCGTACGAAGTCGACCTTCTCCTCGGCGAGGACCGGGACCCCGGCACGGAACGGGTCGGCGGCGTCCGCCTCGGAGCGGACCACCCACACGCCCTTGCCGTCGTAGCCGCCGCGCACGGTCTTGAGGATGACGGGGAAGCCCCCGGCCTCCTCGGCGAACGCGGCGGCGTCGGCCGGGTCGCTCACGATGCGGTGGCGGGGGCAGGGTGCGCCGATCTCCAGGAGTTTGGCACGCATCACCCCCTTGTCCTGGGCGTGCACCAGGGCGTCGGGGCCGGGGCGCACGGGGATACCGTCCGCCTCCAGGGCCCGCAGGTGCTCGGTCGGCACGTGCTCGTGATCGAAGGTGATCACGTCGCAGCCGCGCGCGAAGGCGCGCAGCGTGTCCAGGTCGCGATAGTCGCCGATGACGACCTCGCTCACCACCTGGGCCGCCGAGTCCTGGGGAGTGTCACTGAGCAGCTTGAATTTCAGGCCGAGGGGGATACCCGCCTCGTGGGTCATGCGGGCGAGCTGACCGCCGCCGACCATGCCGACTACCGGGAACGTCACGTCTTCAAGGATATCCGCCACGCCGGTGCTCCCCGGACGGCCGTACGGATGCCGTGCGGCCACGACCCCTGCGGACTCACGGGCGTCACACGGGTGGGCTGGTTAGCATGGCGGAGTTGACGTGCTTGCGTCGACACGTCTTCCAGACGCCTTCCGACGGACGGGGCCAGCGATCACCATGAGCGAACGGGGCGCACTGCGGACCCGGCTTGAGCTGCTGGCCCGGGAGGTCGCCAAGTTCGGCGCGGTCGGCGCTTTCGGCCTGCTGGTCAATATCGCGGTCTTCAACCTGCTGCGGCACACGACGGACCTCCAGGTGGTCCGGGCGAGCGTGGTGGCGACGTTCGTCGCGATCCTCTTCAACTACGTGGGCTTCCGCTACTGGACCTACCGGGACCGCGACAAGACCGGCCGGACCCGTGAGCTGGCCCTCTTCCTGCTGTTCAGCGCGGTGGGAGCGGTGATCGAGACGGGCGTGCTGTACCTGGCGACGTACGGCTTCGGCTGGAACACCCCGGTCCAGAGCAACGTCTTCAAGATCGTCGGCATCGGGGTCGCCACTCTGTTCCGCTTCTGGTCCTACCGGACCTGGGTCTTCAAGACCCTGCCCGCCAAGGAGGCCGTGCTGAACGCGGAACGGTTTCTGGAGCAGCGCGGGCCGACGGCGGAAGAGCGGGTAGCGCCCGGCCCCGTACGGAACTGACCCTCCGACCTCGTACGGGACCGGTCCTCCGGCCTCGTACGGAACCGACCCGCCGCGCCCGTGACGGGAACCGGTCCCCGGCGCCCGTCGTTGTTCAGCGCACCGGGCGCTCGGGGGTCCTGCGGTCGGCCGGGACCCGGCTGAGGAAGAGCGCGAAGACCGCCGGATGCTGCTGGAGCAGCTCCAGCCGGCCTCCGTCCGCCTCCGCGAGGTCGCGGGCGACGGCCAGGCCGATGCCGGTGGAGTTGCGGCCGCTGATGGTCCGCTCGAAGATCCGCGCGCCCAGTTCGGCGGGGACGCCGGGGCCCTCGTCGGTGACCTCGATGACCGCCTGGTTGCCGGTGACCCGGGTGCGCAGGGCGACGGTGCCGCCGCCGTGCATGAGGGAGTTCTCGATCAGCGCCGCCAGGACCTGGGCGACCGCTCCCGGGGTGCCGACGGCCTTCAGCCCGTGCTTGCCGGAGCCGACCAGTGCGCGGCCCGCGCTGCGGTAGGCGGGGCGCCACTCCTCGATCTGCTGTTTGACGATCTCGTCGAGGTCGAAGACGACGGCGGAGCCGGTACGCGGGTCGCGGGAGTTCGTCAGGAGCCGCTGGACGACGTCGGTGAGGCGCTCGACCTGGGTGAGGGCGATGTTCGCCTCCTCCTTCACCGTTTCGGGGTCGTCGGTGACGGAGATCTCCTCGATCCGCATGGAGAGCGCGGTCAGCGGCGTCCGCAGCTGGTGCGAGGCGTCCGCGGCGAGCCGGCGTTCGGCGGTCAGCATCCGGGCGATCCGCTCGGCCGAGGAGTCCAGGACGTCGGCGACCCGGTCCAGCTCGGGCACCCCGTACCGCTTGTGGCGCGGGCGGGGGTCCCCGGAGCCGAGGCGTTCGGCGGTCTCGGCGAGGTCGGTGAGCGGGGAGGTGAGCCGGTTCGCCTGGCGTACGGCGAGCAGCACGGCCGAGACGATCGCCAGCAGCGCCACCGCGCCGATGATCAGGAGCGTGCGCCCGACCTCGCGGGTGACGGCCGAGCGGGACTCCTCGACGGTGACCTTCTCACCCTGGTCCCCGGTCTCGACGGCGCGCAGCACGCTGCCGACGGGGCGTTCGCCGACGGCGATGGGCTCGCGGCCGGGGATCTCGACCAGCGCGTACCGCTTGGGGTCGATCTGTTCGGCCAGCACCCCGGGGTTGATCCGCTCCGCGCCCAGCAGCCGGCTGTCGACCACGCTGATCAGCCGGAGCGCCTCGGACTCGACGCTCTCCTGGGCGCTGGCGCTGATGGTGCGCGTCTCGACGATCACCAGCGAGACGCCGAAGACGGCGATGACGACGAGCACCACGGCGAGCGTGGAGTTGATCAGCCGACGGCGCATGCCCGCCTCGTCGTCACGTCGTCGGGGCGCGGGTGGCGGCGCGCGTGGGGGCCCGCGTCGGGGCGGTCACCGGAGCGGTCTTCAGGGTGCATGGAGGTTTCGTACGTCAGCTCTTCTCGAACCGGAAGCCGACGCCCCGGACGGTGGCGATGTACCGCGGATTGGCGGCGTCGTCGCCGAGCTTCTTGCGCAGCCAGGAGATGTGCATGTCGAGGGTCTTGGTGGAGGACCACCAGGTGGTGTCCCAGACCTCACGCATCAACTGGTCGCGGGTGACGACCCGGCCGGCGTCCCGGACCAGGACCCGCAGCAGGTCGAACTCCTTGGCGGTGAGCTGGAGTTCCTCCTCGCCCATCCAGGCCCGGTGCGACTCGACGTCGATCCTGACCCCGTGGGTGGCGGGCTGCGGGACGGGCTCGGAGGCGCCGCGGCGCAGCAGCGCGCGGACCCGGGCGAGCAGCTCGGCGAGCCGGAACGGCTTGGTGACGTAGTCGTCGGCGCCCGCGTCCAGACCGACGACCGTGTCGACCTCGTCGGCGCGGGCCGTCAGCACCAGGATCGGGATGGTGTGGCCGCCGGCCCGGAGCCTGCGGGCGACTTCGAGACCGTCCATCCCGGGCAGCCCCAGGTCGAGGACGACCAGGTCGATGCCGCCCTGGAGTCCGGCGTCGAGCGCGGTCGGACCGTCCTGGCGGACCTCGACCTCGTAACCCTCCCGACGCAGTGCGCGGGCCAGTGGCTCCGAGATGGATGCGTCGTCCTCGGCGAGCAGTACACGGGTCATGGACTGATGGTAGTCCGGACAGGGGGCCCGAAGTGAGGCCCACGACGCCGCCTGCGGGTCAGCGCCACAAAGCGGGCGAGGACCTTTGAATGTGGGAGTGTGGTTCCACTAGAACCTGTGATCCATGTCTCAAGTCCTTTCATATCCCGCTGTGTCGTGTCGTATGGTGTCCCAACGCCTGTTGCACCACTCAAGGACCTTTGGGCTGCCACGAGCGCCAAGGGTCCCTTCTGTGTGCGGGGCCGGTTCCCGCCGGCTCTTCGAGTGAATGACCTGTGAGCCGGGCCCGGAGCGCGATGACGTGCGACGGGCGTGGATCCCGACGCGGTTCTTCCCCGCTCCGCCGCCGGGTCTCCGTCAGGAGCCCGGCCGCACGGAGCACGTCCCCCCTCAGGCGTGGGGACGGGGTATGCCGCGCCGGTGCCGGCTGCCCCCCACCGGGCGCGTACAGCCCACGAGGCGTCGCGTCCCGACCAGCAAGGATCGACCATGGCGTCCAGCCTGACGAAGGACTCGCCCAGTTCCGGCGAGAAGACCTTCTTCGGCCACCCCCGCGGTATGGCCACCCTGTTCCTGACGGAGATGTGGGAACGCTTCTCCTTCTACGGGATGCGCGCCATCCTCACCCTGTACTTGGTGGCCGCCGTGCTCGACGGCCCCCTGGAGGGCCGGGAGGCGCTCGCCGCCTCCATCTACGGTGTCTACAACGCCGTCGTCTACATGGCCGCGATGCCCGGCGGCTGGGTCGCCGACCGCCTCTGGGGCGCCCGCAAGGCCGTGCTGGTCGGCGGGATCATCATCGCGCTCGGCCACTTCGCGCTCGCGCTGCCGAGCGACATCACGTTCTTCTTCGGCCTCGCGCTGATCGCGGTCGGTACGGGTCTGCTGAAGCCGAACATCTCGGCGATGGTGGGCGCGCTCTACGAGGACCAGTCCAGCGCCCGCAGGGACGCCGGTTTCACCCTCTTCTACATGGCGATCAACCTCGGTGGCTTCGCCGCTCCGCTGCTGGTCGGCTACCTCGGCGAGAACATCAGCTGGCACCTCGGCTTCGGTGTCGCCGGCGTCGGCATGACCTTCGCGGTCATCCAGTACGCGCTCGGCTCCAAGCACCTCGGTGACATCGGCAAGCTGCCCGCGAAGCCCGCCTCCCCCGAGGAGCGGACGCGGATGCTGCGCAAGGTGGGCCTCTGGTCCGGCGTCGCGGTCGCCGCGCTGCTGATCGACCTGGCGCTGGGCACGTACGACATCGAGCACATCGTCAACGTCCTGGCCGTGCTGGGCGTCGTCGTGCCGATCGTCTACTTCGTCACGATCTTCCGGGACCCGGCGCTCACCAAGGAGGACCGGCCGAAGATCAAGGCGTACGTGTGGTTCTTCATCACGGCCGTGCTCTTCTGGATGATCTACGACCAGTCCGGCTCGCTGCTGACGATCTTCGCCGACAACAAGACGGACCGCTTCATCGGCGGCTGGGAGTTCCCCGCCTCCTGGCTGCAGTCGGTCAACCCCGCGCTGGTCATCATCCTGGCCCCGATCTTCGCCGCGGTCTGGGTCAAGCTGGCCACGCGCAACCGTGAGCCCAGCACCCCGATGAAGTTCGCGCTGGCGATGCTCCTCATAGGCGGCTCCTTCGGCATCATGGGCCTGGCGGGCGCGGCCGCTGCGAACAGCGAGACCGGCAAGGTCACCGTCTTCTGGCTGCTCGCCGTCTACCTGGCGCAGACCATGGGTGAGATGTGCCTCTCCCCGGTCGGTCTTTCGCTGTCCACGAAGCTGGCGCCGAAGATGTTCATGGGCCAGATCATGGGCCTGTGGTTCCTGGCCACGTCGACGGGCAACGCGCTGAACGGCTGGACCACGAAGCTCAACGCCCCGTTGGGCGATGCCGCGTACTACACGTTGCAGGCGGTGGTGGCCGTCGCGGCGGGCCTCGCCTTCATCGTGGCGGGACGCAAGATCCGCGCTCTCATGGGCAACGTCAAGTAGCTGCCCCGATCACGCCCGGCACACGACAGCGGGTCCGCACGATCACCTCGTGCGGACCCGCTGTCGTTCGGTTCAGGCGGTCGCGACGGCTCCTCGGTCCCGACCTCGGCGGTTCCTCCGGTCGGCGACGCCGCGTTCGTGGTCCCGGCTCAGCGTGTGCCGCGCAGCCTCCGCCACGGGGTGAACGTGAACACCGCGCCGCCCAGCAGGATCGCCGTGCCGGCGACCAGGCCGAGCGCCCTCAGCGCACCGTCGCCCTCGGCCCCGGTGGCGGCCAGGCCGCCGCCGGAGTCCGTGCCGCCGCCGGACGCCGCGGCTCCGCCGGAGTCCGCCGCGCCGCCGCTCCCGCTGCCTCCGGACGCGCCGCCCGGCTGGGCGGAGGTGTCCAGCTCCAGGGAGGCGGCCACACCCGCGGGCGGGGTGCAGGTGGTCGTCGTACCGGCGGCCATCACCGTCAGGACGCCGGGGCTGAGCGTGGACTTGCCGCTCGCGCCGGGTTTGTACGTACCGGTGAGATCGGGGATCTCGATCGGGGCGCCGGTCTTGATGACCTCCTTGTTCACCGGCCCCTCGACCTTGACGGTGCCCTTGTCCGCCCCGCCGAGCTTGACGTCCATGGACGGCTTCACCTGGCCCGCCGGGATGTCGATCGGGCTGTCCATCACGGACTTGCTGAACTCCACCGTCAGGTCGTAGTCGCCGCCGCTCTTCTTGGCGCTGATCTTGACCGGCGAGGTGGCGTTCTTGTCCCCGATCGGGGTCTTGCACGCGTAGGCGACGGACACCTCCTTACCGGGGAAGTCGGTCTCCCCGCCCCCACCGCCGGTGCCCCCGCCGCCGGTGCTGCCACCGGACGTGCTGCCACCGGACGTGGTGCCGCCCGAGTCCGTGCCGCCGGACGTGGTGCCGCCGGAATCCGAGCCGCCGGACGTGGCTCCTCCGGTGTCGGCGCCGCCGGAGGTCGTGCCGCCCGTGGTGGAGCCGCCGCCCTCGGTGACCTTGATCGTGGCGCCCGCCTCCACCTCTTCCTTCGGCGCGCACTTGGTGTCCGTGGAAATCGGCTTGGACACGTTGATGTCGTACGCGCCCGGCGTCAGGGTGATCTCCCCCGCGGCCTCCAGCTTCAGCGTGCCCTTCATGTCGGACAGCACCATGGGACTGTTCTTGGGGATCGGCGGATTCTCCCGCGGGCCCTCCAGCTTCAGCTCGCCGCTCGCCGCACCGCCCAGGGTGATGGTCCCGGTCGGCTTGACCGTGTCCGCTCCCAGGTCCAGCACGTCAGGGTTCTTGGACGCGGCCGCGACCGTCTTCCAGACGACCTCGATCTCGTCGCCCACCTTCGCCTCGGCCGGGGCGGTCAGCTCCACCTTCGTGGTGCCCTGCACCGCGGGCAGCCCCGAGATCGGCGGCGGAACGCACTCCGTCGCGTAACTGACCTCGGCGGCCTGGGCCGGACTCGCGGCCATCAGGATGCCCGCGCCGCCGAGCATCAGCGCGACTCCGGCCGCGCTCATCCTCCGTTGCGTACTCACGCTTGTCCCTTCGTCGTGGGTCGGGGTCGGTTCTCCGACGGTGCGGAATCCGGGGTGAACCACGGCAGCACGGCCGTGGTCGCGTTGGTGGTCGCGGCCGCGTTCCCGGCCGCTCCCGCGGTCGGGCCCGTGGCCGTGGTCGCGTCCTGGCCGGCGCTCGTGCCCGAGCGCCCGCGCCGCTTCGGCCCCCGTCGCGTGGTGGGCGGACGCGTACGGTGCGAGCCGGCGGGACGCGGCCGGACCTTGTCCACCACCGCCATGCCGATACGGAAGACGGCCGCCGGGACGACCAGGCAGAGCAGGGCCCAGAAGAGCGTGACGCCCCAGGGGCGGCCGACGCCCCACGGCTGTTCGGCCAGCACCTTCTGCCCGTACCGCAGGGACACCTGGTAGTCGCCGTGCGCGCCCGCCGGCAGTTCGACCGGCAGTTCGATCCGCGCCTTGGCGCCGGGGGCGACCGTGCCGCGCCACTGGCGCTCCTCCCACTGCGGGGCGTAGACGCCGTGCGCGGTGCCGATCTCGAAGACCGGGTCCTTGACGGGCGCGGACCCGAGATTGCCCACGGTGAAGACGAGCCCGCGGGCCGGCGGGGCCCCGAACCAGGTGAGCAGGGAGCTGTCGCCCTCCAGCCGCGTGGTGGCCAGCACCGCGAGTTTTCCGCCACCGGTCTGCTTCGGCAGATCCTTGGCGGGGTGCCCCGCAACCGTGAACACCGCGTCGGCCAGAGCCTGTTCGCCGGTGACCGTGGCGACGTGCACCACGCAGGGGCACGGCTTCGGCGGTTCGGTGACCGGCAGCTTCTTGCTGAAGGCGCCCTTCTTGTCGGTCGTGACGGCGCGGCCGTCGGCGTTGGCGCAGGCGTTGGTGCCGCCGATCACGCCCCGCTCCGGCGTGGACTGACCGCAGATCAGCAGCATCAGCAACGCCTCGGCACGCCAGCCGCTTCCACTGACGGTGATCTCTCCGCCCTTGCCCGCCTCCTTCTTGGACAGGCTGACGGTGGGATCTCCCTCGGCCGCCCGCGCGCCCGGCGCGGTCAGGACGGACAGGGCGGGCAGGAGGGCCAGGAGGACGGCCAGCAACAGGAGAGGGGCGGACGACGCGGTACGCCGGGAGGCCCGGAGGCCGGTCTGCCGCTTCACGATTCCGCTCCCGTCTTCACCAGGGGACCCGTCTCGACCAGAGGGCCCGTCTCAACCAGGGGTCCTGCCTTCACCAGGGGTCCCGCCTTCACCACGGGCCTCGTCTCTGTGGTCGGTTGCCTGCCGTCGGCCGGTTTCGCACCCGGCGGTTCCGGATCGCCCCGCCGGGCGCGTCGCCGCCGGTACGCGCCGGAGCCGAGCAGGGCCAGGCCGCCCAGGACCAGCAGCCCGCCGCCGACTGCCGGGGCGACCGGGACGTACGTCGCCGAGGCCTCCGCCTCGTCCCGCGCGCCCCCCGCGGCGGTGACCCGCAGCCGTACGGTGACCGCGTCCAGGGCCGGGGGGTCGGGCCAGGGTTCGGTCCGCTCCACCCGGCGGCCGGGGGCCAGCTCCAGCGGCAGGGGCCGTTCCGGGCGGTCCAGCAGCGTGCCGAACATCCCGTCGGCGCGTACCGCGAGCCGGGGCTCCAGCATCGCGTTGCCCCGGTTGACCAGGGCGTACCGAATGGTCCCGCCGGATATCTCGACGTCCTCGACGGTGAGCGCCGCCAGCGTCGGGCCGCCGATCCGGACCCGGACCGGTACGCGGACCTCCTCGTCCCCGTCGTCGGCCACGACCGCCCCGGACGCGTCGCCGGGCACCGCGTCGGGCGGCACCGTGAGGGCGAGCGGCACCTCGGCGCGGGTCCGGGCCGGGACGGTGACGGTGTCCGCGGCGAACCCGATCCAGGCCCCCGCCCGGCCGTCGCCCCGCAGCCGCACGGTCAGCGGGGCGCGGCCGGTGTTGGTCACCGCGAGACGGTCCTGGAGCGCCGTGCCGGGGGTGCCCTCCAGATAGACGTACGGCCGGGCGTCCCGGTCGGCACCCGAACCGGCGGGCCGGGCCGTCCAGTCCGCCGGACCGTCCTCGGCGGCCCGGGTGGCGGTGTCGGCCGGGGTGGCGCTGCCGGCCGGGGTGGCGCTGCCGGCCGGGGTGGCGCTGTCGGCCTGGCCGTCCGCCGCGGCGGACGGGAGCGGGGTGAGCGCGCACAGCAGCACGGCGAGCACCGCCGTGAGGTCGAGCAGCGCCCGGCGGAGGCGCGGGGTGGATGGCGACATGGGCGGCTCCTCTGCCTTCCGGCGGCGATGCTGCGCTGAGCTGTGCCGGTCTCAGCCCGCGGAGCGCTGTCCTCGCCGGGTCAGCCAGAGCACTCCGGCGGCCCCGCTCAGCAGCACCGTGCCGCCGAGCGTGCCGAGCGCCGTCGCCGAGTCCAGCGGGCCGGTGCGGGGCAGCTCACCGCCTCCCGAG
Source organism: Streptomyces sp. NPDC102283 (assembly GCF_044766265.1). Taxonomy (NCBI): domain Bacteria; kingdom Bacillati; phylum Actinomycetota; class Actinomycetes; order Kitasatosporales; family Streptomycetaceae; genus Streptomyces; species Streptomyces sp. NPDC102283. Next base: position 421,382 of record NZ_JBIWLQ010000005.1, on the reverse strand, counting down.
GCGCCGCCGGTCGAACCGCCGGTGGACGCGCCGCCCGTGGAACCGCCGTCGGTGGAGCCGCCGTCCGATGAACCGCCCGCCCCCTGGACGTCGAGTTCGAGGGAGAGGCCGGGGCTGTTCTTCGGCGTGCAGGTGGTGGTCGTACCGAGGGCCTTGATGGTGAGGACCCCGGCCGTGAAGGTGACCTTGCCGCTCTTCTTCGGGGTGTACGTCCCCGACAGGTCGCTGATCTTGATCGGGGTGTTGGCGGGAATCGCCTCGCTGTTCGCGGGTCCGGTGACCTGGACCTTCCCCTGCTCCGCGCCGCCCAGTTCGATTACGGCGCTCGGGTTCATGGCCCCCTTGCCCAGCTCGACCGGGCTGGAGGAGACGCCCTTCTGGAAGGACATGGTGAGCTTGTAGGCGGCGCCGCTCCTGACGCCCTTGATATCGATGGGCGAGACCGCCCCTTTGGGCCCGATGGGCGTCACGCACTGGTAGTTGACGTCCACGACCTCGGCGTGCGCGGCGGGCGCGCCCGCCACCACGATCGAGCCCGCCAGCGCAGCCGCCAGCGCGAGAGTGGTCCGCTTCTGGTTCGACACCTCGTGTTCCCCTCATGCCGGACGCCGCCGCGCGCCACGACCCGTACGGGCGCACATTACTGACGGCACATCAGATTTGGCGCTCAAGGTACGCCCGGGGCCTGATGGAGGGAAGACAAAGAGCGCGCTGATCCGGCGCGCTCTTGTCGGTGCGGGTGACGCACTCTCGTCGGTGCGGGTGAGGGGTGCGGGCGGGGGCGCGACTAGGCGGGGGCGGCCAGCTCCGCCCAGACGGTCTTGCCGGGGGCGTCCGGAGTGCGCAGGACACCCCAGTCGAGGCAGAGGCGCTGCACGATGAACATGCCGTGCCCACCGGGCCGGCCGGCGCGGTGCGGCGTACGGGGTGCGGGCTGACCGGCTCCCCGGTCGACGACCTCCACCCTCAGGACCTTGGGCGTGTGCCCGATCCGAAGCTCCTCGGGACCCTCCGCGTGCAGACAGGCGTTGGTCACCAGCTCGGAGACGACCAGCAGGACGTCCTCGGCGGCGGCCCTGCGGTCCGCGGTGGACGCCGGGAGCCAGCCCCAGTCGTGCAGCGCCTGCCGGGCGAAGTCACGAGCCGTCGGAACGATGCCGCTGGCCTGTCCGAGTGAGAGCGTGCGCCACTGCCGCTCGGCCGGGACGGTCGGGGCTGCGCCCGCTCCGTCCGGCTCGCGACCGAGGTCGCCCGGCGGATGCTGCCGGGTGGTGCTCATCAGCGCTTCACCTCACCGATTCGCCATGTCGCCATGTCGCCGTTCAACAGATAGTGATCAGTTACCGAGTGTGCCGGAGCCTTTGCGGGGCGCCGCCGGGGTGTCTCCTGCCCTGCCGTGTCGCAACAACACCCACTTGAGGCACACGATCGCGTGACACGGCCGACATCGGAGACGTCCGCGGCCGCACGCTCGTGCCGGGTCAGGTGGCCAGGGCCTCTTCGAGCGTGGCGTGGACGGTGAAGACCGCCTCCGCGCCGGTGATCTCGAACACCCTCGCCACAACGGGCAGCATTCCGGCCAAATGAACCCCTCCGCCGACCGCCTCCGCCTTGAGGCGGGCGCCGAGCAGGACGTTCAGCCCGGTGGAATCACAGAAATCCAGCCGAGAGCAGTCGACCACCAGGCGTGACCGCCCCTGCTCGACCGCACGCTCCAGGGGCTCGCGCAGCAGATCAGCGGTGTGGTGGTCGAGCTCACCCACCGGCGTCACGACTTCGCTGCGCCCCTCGGTCCGGGCCTCGACCTGAAGTCGACCCCGGTTAGCACTGCCGACCGTCCCGCGGTCCATGCCTGTCCCTCTTCGCCGTTCGTCACTGTGCGCGTCACTGCCTGTGCGGCTGTATGCATAGCTACCGCCGACGTGCCTAAAACAGTACGCGTTTCGTTGGCCACGCGGTAGTCGGAGACCTCAACAAACCGGACATATAGCGGCAATTGGCGCTTGTCACTGCTGGCCAGGACCGGGTATGGGTAGAGGGACACCAGAAACACGACCGGCTTTGGAGGCGCCGCTTCACCGCAGGAACACGTAGGGGCATCGGCAGCCATATGCCGAGAACGATGGAGGAGACCGCATGTCACCCCGGCTCGACGAAGCGCGTACCCACGACGCGCCGTCGGCATGTCCTCAGGGACCGACCAATTCCGACTCCCCCGCCGCGAGCGCCGTTCCCGGCCCGCGCACCAGCACCACCAGCACCACCAGCACCACCTCAGACTTCTCCGGCGCGGCCGGCGAGGGACTCGAAGGACTTCCCGAGATCCCGCCCTACGCCGAAGTAGGTGCTCTGGACGCCAGGGCCCTGTCGAAGACGCTCTTCGAGCGGCTGGAGTCCCTCGAAGAGGGCACCCACGAGTACAGCTACGTCCGCAACACCCTCGTCGAGCTCAACCTCGCACTGGTCAAGTTCGCCGCCTCCCGGTTCCGCTCCCGCAGCGAGCCGATGGAGGACATCGTCCAGGTCGGCACCATCGGCCTGATCAAGGCGATCGACCGGTTCGAGCTGAGCCGCGGGGTGGAGTTCCCCACGTTCGCGATGCCGACGATCGTCGGCGAGATCAAGCGCTTCTTCCGTGACACCAGCTGGTCCGTGCGCGTGCCGCGGCGGCTTCAGGAGCTGCGGCTCGACCTGGCGAAGGCCGGCGACGAGCTCTCCCAGCAGCTGGACCGCGCGCCCACCGTGGCGGAGCTGGCCGAGCGCCTCGGCATCACCCCGGAGGAGGTCGTCGAGGGCATGTCCGCGAGCAACGCGTACACCGCGAGCTCGCTGGACGCCAAGCCCGAGGAGGACGACAGCGAGGGCGCCCTCGCGGACCGCATCGGCTACGAGGACCACGGTCTCGAAGGCATCGAGTACGTCGAGTCGCTGAAGCCGCTGATCGCCGCGCTGCCCTCCAGGGACCGGATGATCCTCTCGCTCCGCTTCGTCAGCAACATGACGCAGTCGGAGATCGGCGAGGAGCTGAACATCTCGCAGATGCACGTGTCCCGGCTGCTCTCCAGGACGCTCACCAAGCTCCGCAAGGGTCTGACCCTGGAGGAGTGACCCCGACGCGGCCCGCTGTCCCGCCATGGGGCTCCACGGCCGTTCGAGCAGCACCGCGGAAGGACCCGCCCCGGATGCCGGGAGCGGGTCCTTCCGCGTGCGAGGGGGCGCGCGCCGGGGCCGGACCGGCTACTCACCGACTCTGAGTACGCCACCGGAGGCGTCCGGTGACCGCCGGCTCGTAGCGTTCGATCATGAACGCACCCCGGCCCCGTCCCCGGCTCCGGCCCTGGTACCGCGCGGCGCTCGTCGCGGTGGCAGTGGTCGCCGCCCTCGCCTGGCTGTGGAACGGGACGCCGTATCCGAGGACCGACCCCGACCGCGTCGCCGTCCGGCTCAAGGACCTGGCCCAACGCGCTTACGACGAGGCCGCGTTGCCCGGCAGGCCCGAGGTGGGGCCCGTCCGGGTGGAGACGGGCTCCTGCTCCTACCGAGGGCTGCGGAGCGTGGCCCACATCGACCGGGGCCGCCGCGACGTCAGGAGGTTCGACCTCGACTGGCGGGTGACGGGGGTCCCGGAGGACGTGGCCCGGTCCGGTCTGCACCGTACGCGCACACGGCTGGAACGCGAGGGCTGGACCCGCGTCGAGACCCGCGTCGACAGGCCCGGCTTCCGCTTCCGGAACCCGGACGACGAGGACCTCGTGGACGCGCACTGGTCCCGGGAGACGGGAACGTACGCCGTCAGCGCCTACGCGGGGTGCGGGAAACTCCCCGACGGCTTCGACTCGTACGCGTGGCCGGAGGCCCGCTGGGCCCCGGCTCCGCCCCGCTGACCCGCCCGTCACACCACCCGCTGCCCGCTCCGCCAGACCGCGCTGATGAGCGGGACGCCCGGGCGGTAGGCGAGGTGGACGTGGCTCGGGGCGTCGAGGAGGACCAGGTCGGCGCGGGCGCCGGGGGTGATCCGTCCGATGTCCGGGCGCCGCAGAGCGGCGGCCCCGCCCGCGGTGGCCGACCAGATCGCCTCGTCCGGGGTCATCCCCATGTCGCGTACGGCCAGCGCGACGCAGAACGGCACGGACGAGGTGAACGACGAGCCGGGGTTGCAGTCCGTGGAGAGGGCGACGGTGGCCCCCGCGTCGAGGAGGCGGCGGGCGTCGGGCCAGGTGGCGCGGGTGGAGAACTCCGCGCCCGGGAGCAGCGTGGCCACCGTGTCGCCCTGGCCGAGCGCGTCGACGTCCGCGTCGGTGAGGTGGGTGCAGTGGTCGGCCGAGGCGGCGTCGAGCTCGACGGCGAGCTGGACGCCGGGGCCGTACGTCAGCTGGTTGGCGTGGATCCGGGGGTGCAGCCCCTTGGCGCGGCCCGCCGTGAGGATGGCGCGGGCCTGGTCGCCGTCGAAGGCGCCCTGCTCGCAGAACACGTCGATCCAGCGGGCGTGCGGGGCGCAGGCCTCCAGCATCGGGCCGGTGACCAGGTCCACGTAACCGGCGGGGTCGTCGGCGTAGTCGGGGGAGACGATGTGGGCGCCGAGGTAGGTGACCTCGTCGGTGTGGCGGGCCGCGATGCGCAGGGCGCGGGCCTCGTCCTCGACGGTGAGGCCGTAGCCGGACTTGGTCTCGAAGGTGGTGGTGCCCTGGCGCAGGGCCTCGACGAGGTAGCGGGCGACGTTGGCGGAGAGCTCCTCGTCGGAGGCGGCGCGGGTGGCGGCGACGGTGGTGCGGATGCCGCCGGCGCGGTAGGGCTGCCCGGACATGCGGGCGTTGAACTCCTGGGTGCGGTCGCCCGCGAAGACCAGGTGGGAGTGGGAGTCGACGAAGCCCGGGATCACCGCGCGGCCGGCCGCGTCGAGGACGTTGTCAGTGGCGGGTGCTTTGCTGGATTCACCGGTCCAGACGATGCGGTCGCCGTCGATGACGACGGCCGCGTCCTGGATCAGGCCCAGGGGGGTCCCGTTGCCGAGGGAGGGGTCATTGGTGACCAGGCTGGCGATGTGGGTGACGGCGGTGGTCGTCATCTGGAGAGTGTTCTCCTTGCGTTCCGGTAGGTCCGGGGAGTGCGGGGGGCGCGCGGTTGTCGGGCGTTCCGCGGTCAGCCGTGCAGGGCGGCCACGGCCTCGGCGAGCGCCCGCGGCACGTCCTCGATCCGGGTGTGACGGCCGTCCCGGACGATGTGCCGACCTGCCACGACCGTGTGCCGCACATCAGCGGCGGAGGCGGCGAATACGGCGGTCTCCGCTGCCAGTCGGGGCACCGGTCCGGCCGTCCTGACGGAGTCCAGGGCGACGGTGGTCAGATCGGCGGGGGCGCCCGGCTCCAGCACGCCCGCGTCGGGGCGGCCGAGTGCGGCGTGCCCGTCCGCGGAGGCGGCCCTGAGCAGGGCGGCGGCCGTCCAGTGGCCCCGGATGTGCGTGCGCAACCGCTCGTTGAGCTCCATCGCGCGCGCCTCCTCGAAGAGGTCGATCACGGCGTGGCTGTCGCTGCCCAGCGAGAGCGGCGAGCCCGCCTTCTGGAGGGCGGCGGCGGGCCCGATGCCGTCGGCCAGGTCGCGTTCGGTGGTGGGGCACATACAGGTGCCGGTGGCCGAGGAGCCGAGCAGTCCGATGTCCGCCTCGGTCAGGTGCGTGTTGTGGATGCCGGTGGTGCGCGGGCCGAGGACCCCGTGGTCGGCCAGCAGCCGGGTGGGGGTGCGGCCGTGGGCGGCCTGGCAGGCGTCGTTCTCCGCGGTCTGCTCGGAGAGGTGGACGTGGAGCGGGGCGCTGCGCTCCTCGGCCCACTGCGCGACGGTGGCCAGCTGTCCGGCCGGGACCGCCCGGACGGAGTGGACGGCCGCGCCGATGAGGGTGTGGTCGTCGCCCTTGAGGAGGGAGGCGCGCTCCGCCCAGGCCTCGGCGGTGGTGTCGGAGAAGCGCAGCTGGTGCCGGTTGGGCTTCTCGCCGAATCCGGCGGCGAGATAGGCGGTGTCCAGCAGGGTGATCCGGATCCCGGCCTCGGCGGCGGCCGCGATCAGCGCCTCGCCCATGGCGTTCGGGTTGGCGTAGGGGGTGCCGCCGGGGGCGTGGTGCAGATAGTGGAATTCGCCGACGGCGGTGATCCCGGCCAGGGCCATCTCCGCGTAGGTGGCGCGGGCCAGGTCGAAGTAGGTGTCCGGGGTGAGCCGGGAGGCCGTCCGGTACATCAGCTCGCGCCAGGTCCAGAAGGTGCCCGAGCCGACCTGGACAGTGGCGCGCAGTGCCCGGTGGAAGGCGTGGGAGTGGGTGTTGGCGAGGCCGGGGACGGTCAGGCCGCGCAGCGCGGTCGCGCCGGGCGGCGGGGCCTCGACCCCGGTCCTGATTCCGGCGATCCGGCCGTCCGCGACGTCCAGGGTGACGCCCGGCTCGACGTGGGTGCCGAGCCAGGCGTGGTCCATCCAGTACGTCGCGGTGACGGGTGCGCCCGCCGTCCGGTGTGTCAGCTGCACGCGAGACCTTCCAGTACGTCGGCGAGCGCCCCGACCCCGGCCGTGCAGTCGTCCTCGGTGGCGTGCTCGGCGGGTGAGTGCGAGATGCCGGTGGGGTTGCGCACGAAGAGCATGGCGGTGGGCGCCGAGGCGGACAAAATACCCGCATCGTGGCCTGCGCCGGTGCCGAGGACGGGCAGGGGACGCCCCGTGTCGCCGCTCGCCTCCAGGATCTTGCCGAGCTCGTCGCGCAGGGCGTGCTCGAACGCGACGACGGGCGTGAACGACTCGCGGACGACGTCGAGGTCGATCCCGGCCCGTTCGGCGTACTCCCGGGCGGCCCGCTCGATTCCGGTGACGACGGCGTCGAGGGTGGCCTGGTCGGCGGCGCGGGAGTCGAGCCAGCCGCGGACGAGCGAGGGGATGGCGTTGACGCCGTTGGGCTCGACCGCGATCTTGCCGAAGGTGGCGAGAGCGCCGGTCAGTTCGGCCTCGCGGCGGGCGGCGAGGACGGTCTCGGCGTACGTGAGCATCGGGTCGCGGCGGTCGGCGAGGCGGGTGGTGCCCGCGTGGTTGGCCTCGCCCCGGAAGTCGAACCGCCAGCGGCCGTGCGGCCAGATGGCGGAGGCGATACCGACGGGGTCGCCGGTCAGGTCGAGGGCGCGGCCCTGCTCGACGTGGAGTTCGACGAACGCGCCGATCCGGGCGAGCCGTTCCGGGTCGGGGCCGATGGTCCCGGGGTCGTATCCGGCTCGCTCCATGGCGGCGGGCAGGGCGGTCCCGTCCGCGTCGCGCAGCCGGTGGGCGTCGGCGACGGCGAGCTGTCCGGCGGCCAGCCGGGACCCGACACAGGCCAGGCCGAAGCGGGCGCCCTCCTCGTCACCGAAGTTGGTGATCGCCAGCGGCCGGGTGAACTCCACTCCCCTGCGGTGGAGTTCGTCGAGCGCGGCGAAGGAGGACACCACGCCGAGCGGCCCGTCGAAGGCGCCGCCGTCCGGGACGGAGTCCAGGTGCGAGCCGGTGACGACGGCATCCCCGGCCAGGGGGTCGCCCAGCCAGGCCCACTGGTTGCCGTTGCGGTCGGTCTCGTACGCGAGACCGCGCGCCTCGGCCTGCGCGCGGAACCAGGCCCGGCAGTCGAGGTCCGCCGGTGACCAGGCGTAGCGCCGGTAGCCGAGGCTGTCGGAGTGGCGCCCGACGGTGGCCAGCTCCCGCCACATCGAGAGGAAGGAGTCACCCGCGCGCCACTGCTTCCGGGTGCCGGGAGACGTGACGGGCTCGCCTCCGGGCGTGCCGGGGGTGTTCCCGGGCGTGCCGGACGGCATCAGTTGCCCTCCGTCATGGGGACGCGTACGCCCTGGTCGGCGGCGACGTTCTCGGCGATGTCGTACCCGGCGTCCACGTGGCGGATGACGCCCATGCCCGGGTCGTTCGTCAGCACGCGGCGGATCTTCTCGCCCGCGAGCTTCGTGCCGTCCGCGACGGAGACCTGGCCCGCGTGGATGGAGCGGCCCATGCCGACGCCGCCGCCGTGGTGGAGGGAGACCCAGGAGGCGCCGGAGGCGACGTTGACCATGGCGTTGAGCAGCGGCCAGTCGGCGATGGCGTCGGAGCCGTCGAGCATGGCCTCGGTCTCGCGGTACGGGGAGGCGACCGAGCCGCAGTCCAGGTGGTCGCGGCCGATGGCCAGCGGGGCGGCCAGCTCGCCGCTCGCGACCATGTCGTTGAAGCGCTCGCCGGCCTTGTCGCGCTCGCCGTAGCCGAGCCAGCAGATGCGGGCGGGCAGACCCTGGAAGTGGACGCGCTCGCCGGCCATCTTGATCCAGCGGTGCAGCGACTCGTTCTCCGGGAACAGCTCCAGCATCGCCTTGTCGGTCTTGTGGATGTCGGACGCCTCGCCGGAGAGCGCGGCCCAGCGGAAGGGGCCCTTGCCCTCGCAGAAGAGGGGGCGGATGTAGGCGGGGACGAAGCCGGGGAAGTCGAAGGCGCGGTCGTACCCGGCGAGCTGGGCCTCGCCGCGGATGGAGTTGCCGTAGTCGAAGACCTCGGCGCCGGCGTCCATGAAGCCGACCATGGCCTCGACGTGGCGGGCCATCGACTCGCGGGCTCGCTGGGTGAAGTCGGCGGGCTTGTCGGCGGCGAGGTCGGCCATGTCGTCGAAGTCGACGCCGAGCGGCAGGTAGGCCAGCGGGTCGTGGGCGCTGGTCTGGTCGGTGACGATGTCGACGGGCGCGCTCTCGGCGAGCATCCGGGGCAGCAGTTCGGCGGCGTTGCCGAGGAGACCGATGGAGAGCGGGCGGCGGGCGTCGCGGGCCTCGACGGCGAGCTGGAGGGCGTGCTCCAGGCTGTCGGCCCGCACGTCCAGGAAACGGTGCTCGATCCGGCGCTCGATGGCACGCGGGTCGCAGTCGATACAGATGGCGACGCCGTCGTTCATGGTCACGGCGAGCGGCTGGGCGCCGCCCATGCCGCCGAGCCCGGCGGTCAGGGTGATCGTCCCGGCCAGCGTCCCGCCGAACTTCTTCGCGGCGACGGCGGCGAAGGTCTCGTAGGTGCCCTGGAGGATGCCCTGGGTGCCGATGTAGATCCAGGACCCGGCGGTCATCTGGCCGTACATGGTGAGTCCGAGCGCCTCCAGGCGGCGGAACTCCTCCCAGTTGGCCCAGTCGCCGACCAGGTTGGAGTTGGCGATGAGCACGCGCGGCGCCCATTCGTGGGTCTGCATGACGCCGACCGGCCGCCCGGACTGGACGAGCATCGTCTCGTCCTGCTTGAGCGTCCGAAGGGTGCGGACCATCGCGTCGAACGAGCGCCAGTCGCGGGCGGCCTTCCCGGTGCCGCCGTAGACGACGAGCTTGTCGGGGTGCTCGGCGACCTCGGGGTCGAGGTTGTTCTGCAGCATCCGCAGGGCGGCTTCCTGCTGCCATCCCAGGGCGGTCAGTGCGCTGCCGCGCGGTGCCCGTACGGGGCGGGGTCCTGACATGGCGGTGCCTCCTCGCGACGGTGAAAATCTATTCACATCCTGATGCTCTGAATAGTCGTAGTCAACAGGTGCGGTTCGCGCCGCGACCGGGAACAGGTTCTGCCAGGACGCCCCCACCCACGCGCAGGACGAACCGGAGGCATTCATGGGCACTGCCGACACACCCGCGCCGACGGAACCCGGGGGCCGTGGCACCCGGGAGAACCCCGGAGCATCGCCGCCGCTCAAGCGCGCCCTCGGCACCAAGCTGCTGATCCTCTTCGTCATCGGCGACATCCTGGGCACCGGCATCTACGCGACCACCGGGAACGTGGCGGGCAAGGTCGGCGGCGCGCTGTGGCTGCCGTTCGCGATCGGTTTCGCCGTCGCCCTGCTGACGGCGGCCTCGTACGTGGAACTCGTCGGCAAGTACCCGAAGGCGGCCGGGGCCGCGCTCTACACGCAGAAGGCGTTCAAGGTCCCGTTCCTGACCTTCGTCGTCGCCTTCATGGTCATGTGCTCGGGCCTCTCCTCGGCGAGCGCGGCGGCGCGGGCGTTCAGCGGCGACTACCTGGGGGAGTTCACCGACGCGGTGCCGCCGACCCTGATCGCGATCCTGTTCATCCTCGCCCTCGCCGCGATCAACCTCCGCGGGGTCGCCGAGTCGGTGAAGGCGAACGTCGTCCTGACCCTCGTGGAGGTCAGCGGACTCGCGGTGATCCTCGCGATCGGCGCGTACGCCGTGTTCAGCGGCGACGGGGAGCCCTCGCGGCTGACCCAGATCGAGACCGGCGGCACCGGGTACGCCCTGGTCACCGGGGTGCTCGGCGCCACCGCGCTGGGCTTCTTCGCCTTCGTAGGCTTCGAGGACTCGGTCAACATGGCCGAGGAGACCAAGAACCCCGCCCGCGCCTTCCCCCGCGCGATCTTCATCGGGGTGGGCATCACCGGCACCGTCTACGTCCTGGTCGCCCTGGTCTCCTCGCTCCTGGTCGACTCCCGCACCCTGGCGGGCTCCAGCGGCCCGCTGCTGGAGGTGGTGAAGGCCGGGGGCGTCGATTTCCCGCCGAAACTCTTCGCGCTGATCGCCCTGTTCGCCGTCACCAACTCGGCGCTGATCAACATCATGATGGCCTCACGGCTCTGCTACGGCATGGCCAACGAGCGCATCCTGCCGCCCGCGATGGGCAAGGTGCTGGCCGGCCGCCGCACCCCCTGGGTCGGGATCGTCTTCGTCTCCCTCCTGGCCATCGGCCTGGTCTCCACCGGCGAGATCGAGGGGCTCGGCGACACCACCTCGTTCCTGCTGCTCTGCGTCTTCGCCGTCGTCAACATCGCCGTGCTGGTGCTCCGCAAGGACCGGGTGGACCACCGCCACTTCCGTACGCCCACGGCGCTTCCGGTGCTCGGCGCCATCACCTCGCTGATCCTGGCGAGCCCGCTCGCCGACCGGGGCTCCGACGTGTACGTCCGGGCCGGAATCCTGCTGCTGACCGGGATCGGGCTGTGGGCGCTCAACAAGGCGGTGATGACGGCCCGCGAGAGGTCGGGCGCCCCGAACGCCTGACGGGCCGCCGCCCCCGCCACCGCGTTCCGGCCGCTCCTTTACACCGCGGGCGGCATGTACCAAAGGAAAATGCCGGAACCTCCACCTGCCGTGAGCACGATGCGTAGCCTCTGCGTTACAGCCGTACGCCACGCCGGGAGGGGAGATCCGCGTGCCCGGAATCGACGAGTGCCTGCTCGAAGTCATGAGACTGCCCGGTGCCCGGGGGGCCTCGGTGGTCGACTGGACGAGCGGTCTCGCCCTCGGCACCATCGGGGAATCCCCCAACGGCGACCACGAGGCGACCGCCGCCGAGACGGCGGAGGTCGCCCGGATGACCGCCGAGCAGCCGGCCTTCGCCCACCTCGCCCCGGACGGCGGCGCCCAGCACCCCGGACAAGCGCCGAGCACCCCCGTCGAGGACGTCATCGTCACCACCCGCGACGGTTACCACATGCTCCGGTTCGTCGAGACGGACTTCGACAGCAGCGTCTTCCTGCATCTGTGGCTGGACCGCTCCGAAGGCAATCTCGCGCTCGCCCGGATGCGGCTGGGCGAGCTGGCCGAGCGCCTGGTGCTGGCATGAGCGCGATAGCCGCCGACCCCGAAGCCCCCGGCACGGACCGGCTCCCGGTGCTCTCCCCGATGCTCCAGCGCCTCGCCGCCGAACGCGCCACCGGCGCCCTGATGCGCGACCGCGGCACGCTCTACCTCGCCGACGGCCAGGTGGTGCACGCCGAGAGCCCCGCCACCCCCGGCATCGACGTCCTGCTCACCGCCGGCGGCACCCTGCGGCACGAGGGCTGGTGGGACGCGGTGGCGCAGGCCGGGGCGCAGCGCCGGGTCGGCCGCTATCTCGTCGACAGCGGTCATGTGCCGGGCGGCGCACTGGAGTTGTGCCATCTCGGCGCGCTGTACGACGCCGCGTTCTTCGCGCTCGCCCCGACCGGGACGCCCGCCCGCTTCCGCTACGGGGTGGCGCACTGGATCGGTCCGGTGCGGCCGGTCCCGGTGGCCGCCGTGGAGCGCGAGACGCTGCGCAGGCGGGAGTTCCTGGACCGGATCTGGCCCGACCCCGCCTGCGACGGCGCGCCACTGCGACGGACGGCCGCGCATCCGTCCGACGCCCCGGTCCCGGCCCGGCAGCGTCGGCTCCTGGAGCTGGCCGACGGGGTCCGTACGGCCTCGGACATCGCGCAGGCGCTGGGCCGTTCGGCGTTCCACATCCTGGTCGACCTGCGGCGGCTGGCGGCGGCCGGCCTGGTGGAGGCGGTCCGCGCCCAGCCCCTGCCGGCCTCTTCGGCGTCCGGCCGGATCACGCTCCCCGAGGTGACGGCCGACCCCGACATCGCCCTGTTGCGCCGGCTCCGAGACGCATTGGAGGCCCTGTGATACGCGCGCTCAGACAGCGTGCCGGGAGGAGACAGCTGATGGTGCCCGAGGCCGAAGTGCGTGATGTCCTCGTCGAGCTCCAGCGGTTACGCGCCCGGGTCCCGCTGCTCTCCGGGGCGCTGGCGGCCTCCACCGACGGTCTTGTCCTGGCCCACGACACCCCGGACGTCGAGGCCGAGGGCGTCGCCGCCCTCACCGCGGCCGCCCTCGGCATCTCCATCCGGATGACCGACGCCACCGGCCGGGGTGGCTTCCGCGAACTGCTGGTCCGCGGCGACAACGGCTACATCGCCACCTACGCCGCGGGCTCCTCCGCCGTCCTGACCCTGCTGGCCGAGGACCGCATCAACGTCGGCCGGCTCCATCTGGAGGGCCGCCGCGCCGGCGCCCGTATCGGCGGACTCGTCGACGCCGCGCTGGAACGCACCGAGCGCCCCGCCACCGCCCGCGCCGCACCCCCGCGCCCCGCCACGCCGCCCGGCCGCACCCTGCCGCAACGCCCCACGTAGGCGGCCCGGCCCACTCCCCCACCCGCACCGTCACCACCGGGACTCACGCCATCACGCAGAAGCCCGCGCACCGGCCCGCACAGCAGCCACCACAGAAACGGCCCCGGTCACCGCGACCGGCCAGGGAAAGGAAACGAGCCTCCATGGCGAACACCGAAGCGACACTGAAGGAAGCGATGAGCTCGATCGAGGGCGCCACGGGTGTCGCCCTCGTCGACTACACGAGCGGGATGGCCCTGGGCACGCTCGGCGGCGGCAAGGACTTCAACCTGGAGGTCGCCGCCGCGGGCAACACCGACGTGGTCCGCGCCAAGCTCCGCACCATGGAGCACCTGGGCATCAAGGACGAGATCGAGGACATCCTGATCACGCTCGGCACCCAGTACCACCTGATCCGGCTGCTCAAGACCCGTGGCAACAACGGACTGTTCCTGTACCTGGTGCTGGACGCGAGCCGGTCGAACCTGGCGATGGCCCGCCACCAGCTGAAGAAGATCGAGGCGGGCCTGGAGGTCTGACGCGGGCACGGCCCGACCTCTGCGAGGTCTTCGGCCCGGCCCCCGGAAGGCCCGGCCTCACCGGCGGCGACGCCGCGCCCCGCCCGGCGCGGCGTCCCCCGCCTCCGGCCCCGTCGTCCGGTACGCCTTCACCCGCTTGCCCGCCGGGCCCCCGTGCCCGGTCCAGTCGGTGCGCACCCAGTACAGGACGTCGTCACGGCGCTCCCGCTGTCCGATGCGCACGGCCTTCAGCCACAGGCCCGCACCCGCCCCGGCGAGCAGCAGCCCGCCGGTCCCCGGCAGCGCGAACGAGGACGCCACCGCCGCGACGAACGCCCCCAGCAGCCACCACCTGCGCCCGCGCCGCCACATCCGTACGGTCACGGCCCGGTCCTGGAGGAAGTCGCCCCGCCCGGCGCGGGAGGCGCTCCTGGCCAGCTCCGCGTACCGCTTGCCGCGCGCCAGGGCCACGACGGCCGCGGTGACGAGGAAGAGCGCCGCCCCGGCCAGCAGCCCGACCCGACGCCCGGTCAGGCCCGGAGCGAACGCCCCCGCCGCGGCCGCCACCAGGCCCGCCCACCACAGCGGCGCCGCCCCGGCCCGTACGACAACGGCCACTCTCGCCAGCGACTGCCCTCCGCGCCCCACGTCCGTACCCCTCTCGCTCCACGACGCCGCGGGGTCGCGGCGCCTCTGGGCGCGGAGGTTAACGGCCGCAGATGAGCGATGCCTGAGAATCCGCGGAAGGACGGGCGCGGGCCCTCACTCCACGAACAGACCGCGCGCCACCGCCCGGGCGTCGAACTCCTCCAACCGGGCCTGGGCGTCGGGAAGTCCGTCGCACATCGCCTCCAGCAGCACCCGGCCGAGCAGCATCGGCGCGCAGACGGTGTCGAAGGAGAGCCCGGAGCCGATCGCCGCCGGGAGCAGCAGATCACTGTGCTTGGCGACGGGCGCGAAGGCGGAGTCGGCGACCGTCACCACGGTCAGCCCCTGGTCCCGGGCGTACGCGAGCGCGTCCACGCTCTCCTTGGGGTGGCGCGGCAGCGCGAAGCACATCAGGGCGGTGGCTCCGGCGCGGCGGGCGGAGTCGATCCGGTCGGGCAGCATGCTGCCGCCCTCGTCGAGGACCCGGACGTCGGGGTGCACCTTGGCGGCGAAGTACCCGAAGCCGCGCGCCTGAGAGGAGGCGGCGCGCAGCCCCAGCACCGGCAGCGGACGGGAGTCGGCGAGCAGCCGGCCGGCCCGCTCGACGGGCGCGGGGTCGGCGAGCACGTCACAGAGGTGCTGGAGGTTCTCGATCTCGGCGCGGACCGCCTGCTGGTACTCGTTGTACGTCTCCCCCGGGTCCTCCTGCTCCCCGTCGGCGGGCGCGACCTCGCGCAGGTGCCTGCGCAGCGCCGGATAGCCGTCGAAGCCGAGGGCGACGGCGAAGCGGGTGACGGAGGGCTGGCTGACCCCGGCCAGCTCGGCCAGCTCGACGCTGGAGAGGAACGGCGCGTCGGCCGCCCGGCGGACCATGCAGTGTGCGATGCGCCGCTGGGTGGGCGTGAGCCGGTGCCCCTCGAAGAGCCGCTGCAACCGTGCGGCGGGGCTGCTCCCACTCATCCCTGTCCCCTTGCTGGATCCGTCGCGCCACGACCGGCGCCGACCGTTCTATTCAGCCAGGAAGGTCGCTGTATGTCCATATGCAGTGCGGTGGGGGCGGGCGGGGAGGGGTGTTCCGGTTCGCGAGCCGAAGCCTGGAAGGCGGGAGTGATGTGGCGGTTGCAGTGGGGGCTGCATGTGTAGGGATGGCACAGGGCCAACCACCGCTAACGCCACTCCACCGGGATGCGGGCCAATTGCTCGAGGAGGTCCCAGTCCCGGGGCTTGAGGGAGGGGGAGTGCCATGCCGCACCGGTCCCCGTCCAGTAACCGCGGTAGTTCCGGACCCCCATGAGGCTGGTGTCGGACACATCTGACTCGTTTCCGCAGCACACACAGATGAGCGCTGTGGGCCATCCGTCTTCCCAGAAGAGGTCGCCGTCGTCGTGTCCGCACGTCCGGCAGGCAGATTCCTCGTCCGGACCGGGGGGAACGAGGCCGTCCGGTGGCACGGAGTCGCCTTTCATCCCTGTCAGCGCTCTCGCCGGCCTTTCGCCTTGAGGTAGTCCTCCAGCGTAGGCCACCCGCCGGAGTCGAAGCCGCGTGGGTCGGCAGGACTCAGAGGGGGGGTTAGCCCCACAAAACTCGGGGGCCAGCCCCACTGTCACCGCGCCTCGGCCTCCGTACCGTCGTAGGCATGGAAGCCCGTGACCACGAGCTCAAGAAGGAGCTCGCCGCCACCCTCCAGGCCCGTGGCGAGCTGGGCGCGGAGTACGAGAGCGCACTCATCGACTCGTTCCTGGAGAAGGTCGAGCAGCGGCTCGACACCACGCTCGACCGCCGGGTCCGCCGTCAGCTCGCCGAGCAGCAGATGTCCGCCGCCCGGGGGGTTCGTCCGGCGGAGCCGGGGAGCAGCTTCGGGGAGCGGCACGGTCTGGGGATCGTGTCGCTGATCCTGGCCGTCCCGCTGTCCGCGATCGGCGTCGTGAACGCCGGGATCGAGGGGCTGGTCGTGGCCTGGCTCGGCATCGTCGGCGTCAACGCGTTCCAGGCGGCGCGGGGCGGCGGCCTGTTCCGCCGCCGGGAGGAACGCGCGCCGTCCGACTGGAGGGACTGAGCGCCGCCACGATCGTCCACGACGGGCGCGAGCCTCCCGCAGCCTGGCCGAGGTCCGGGCATGACAGCGCGGCCGGGCCCACGGGGAGTCCGGCCGCGCTGTCGTCTGCGAAGTCTGCGAGGTCTGTCGCGGGGACCGCCGCACCCCCGGTCGCCCGGGGGGCGGGACGACGGCGGTCCCCGCGAGGGACGCGGTCCGGGTCAGGGCCGGTTGCCCGCGTCCGGGCGACGGTGGAGGTCCGGGAGCCGCTCCGTAGTCCGGTGTCGCCGTTCTGGGTGCCGGCGGGTTTCCCTGCCGACATCCACCAATGTGCCGGAGCCGTGTTAAGCGGGTGCTGCGCGGACGTGACGCGCTCGTACCGTTTTCGCGAAGGCCCGCCACCGGCCCGTCAGGCACCCCGGCCGGGCCCGGCCACCAGCCCGTCAGGCCTTCGCCGTACCCGCGTCCTTGGCGAGGAACGCCAGCAGGTCCTGCCTGCTCACGACACCCTTGGGCTTGCCCTCGACGAGCACGATCGCCGCGTCGGCCCCGTCCGTGCCGCTGAGCACGGCCATCAGGTCCTCGACCGGTTCGCCGGAGCCGACCTGCGGCAGCGGAGCCGACATGTGCTTCTCCAGCGGGTCGGTCAGCGAGGCGCGCTGGGTGAACAGCGCGTCCAGCAGCTGCCGCTCCACGACGGATCCGATGACTTCGGCGGCCATCACGTCCGGGTGGCCGGCGCCCGGCTTCACGATCGGCATCTGGGAGACGCCGTACTCGCGGAGCACCTCGATGGCCTCGCCGACCGTCTCCTCCGGGTGCATGTGGACGAGGGAGGGCATCGGGCCCTCCTTGAAGTCCAGGACCGCGCCGACGTTGGCGGAGGTGCCGGTGTTCTCCAGGAAGCCGTAGTCGGCCATCCACTCGTCGTTGAAGATCTTGCTCAGGTAGCCGCGTCCGCTGTCGGGGAGCAGCACCACGACGACGTCCTCGGGACCGAGCCGCTTGGCGACCTCCAGGGCCCCGACGACCGCCATGCCGCAGGAGCCGCCGACGAGCAGCCCCTCCTCCTTGGCGAGCCGCCGCGTCATCTGGAAGGAGTCCTTGTCGGACACCGCGACGATCTCGTCGGTGACGTTCCGGTCGTAGGCGCTCGGCCAGAAGTCCTCGCCGACGCCCTCGACCAGATACGGCCGCCCCGAGCCGCCGGAGTAGACCGAGCCCTCCGGGTCCGCGCCGATGACCTGGACCGCGCCCTCGCTGATCTCCTTGAGGTAGCGCCCGGTGCCGCTGATCGTGCCGCCGGTGCCGACGCCCGCGACGAAGTGGGTGATCTTCCCCTCCGTCTGCTCCCACAGTTCGGGACCGGTGGTCTCGTAGTGCGAGCGCGGGTTGTTCGGGTTGGAGTACTGGTCGGGCTTCCAGGCGCCCGGCGTCTCGGTGACCAGCCGGTCGGAGACGTTGTAGTACGAGTCCGGGTGCTCGGGGTCAACGGCGGTGGGGCAGACGACGACCTCCGCGCCGTACGCGCGCAGCACGTTGATCTTGTCCGTGGACACCTTGTCCGGGCAGACGAAGATGCACTTGTAGCCCTTCTGCTGGGCGACGATGGCGAGTCCGACGCCCGTGTTGCCACTGGTCGGCTCGACGATCGTGCCGCCGGGCTTCAGCTCCCCGCTCTGCTCGGCCGCCTCGATCATGCGCAGCGCGATGCGGTCCTTCACGGACCCGCCGGGGTTGAAGTACTCGACCTTGGCCAGGACCGTCGCCTGGATGCCTGCCGTGACGTTGCGCAGCCTCACCAGCGGGGTGTTGCCGACAAGACTGATCATCGAATCGTGGAATTGCACCGTGTACTCCGGGATCTCCGAGATGGTCCGGCCCAGAGTATGCGTACAGGACGCGCTCTGCGTACGGGAAGGAGTACACCGAGCCCCGAGCGGGGCAAGTAGGTACGTGTACGGCTGTACGGCGAGGAGGAGGTGGACCGGACTGTGTCGAGAGCAAGGGTGGCACGGCGGATCGCGGCGGGCGCGGCCTACGGCGGTGGCAGCATCGGGTTGATCGGTGCGGCGGCCGTGGGCGTGTTCCTGGCGGAGGTCCAGCTCGCGAAGAGGCAGGTGGGCGGTGGGACGGCTCCGGTTCCGCCGAGCGCGGACGGGCGGTACGGAGTGGCGTTCGCCGGGCCGAACGACGCGATGCGGCTCGGGATGCTCGGGGACTCGACGGCCGCGGGCCAGGGGGTGCGGCGGGCCGGGCACACGCCGGGTGCGTTGTTGGCCTCGGGGCTCGCCGCGGTGGCCGAGCGGCCGGTGGACCTGCGGAACGTGGCCCTGCCGGGGGCCAGGTCGGACGATCTGGAGCGGCAGGTGTCGCTGCTGCTGGCCGATCCGGCACGT
Organism: Streptomyces sp. NPDC102283; assembly: GCF_044766265.1. Taxonomy (NCBI): domain Bacteria; kingdom Bacillati; phylum Actinomycetota; class Actinomycetes; order Kitasatosporales; family Streptomycetaceae; genus Streptomyces; species Streptomyces sp. NPDC102283. The sequence goes on along the minus strand of NZ_JBIWLQ010000005.1, from coordinate 402,908 downwards.
GTCCCGGACGTCTGCGTGATCATGATCGGGGCCAACGACGTCACCCATCGGATGCCCGCGACCCAGTCGGTGCGCTGTCTGACGACGGCGGTGCGCAGGCTGCGGACGGCCGGGGCGGAGGTGGTCGTCGGGACCTGCCCGGACCTGGGCACGATCGAGCCGGTCTACCAGCCGTTGCGCTGGCTGGCCCGGCGGGTGAGCCGGCAGCTGGCGGCCGCGCAGACCATCGGCGCGGTGGAGCAGGGCGGGCGCACGGTGTCGCTGGGCGATCTGCTGGGCCCGGAGTTCGCGGCGAACCCGCGCGAGCTGTTCGGCCCGGACAACTACCACCCCTCCGCCGAGGGCTACGCCACGGCGGCCATGGCGGTGCTGCCCACGCTGTGCGCGGTGCTGGGCCTGTGGCCGGAGACCGACCGGCTGGACGGCGCACGCCGCGAGGACATCCTCCCGGTGGCGAAGGCCGCGTCCCAGGCGGCCCGGGAGGCCGGTACGGAGGTCACGGGGGCGCGCGCTCCCTGGGCCCTCCTCAAGCACCGCCGGCGGCGGCGTCTGCCCGCCTCCGCGGAGCCCGCTCCGCACCCGCACCCGGACGCCGCCCACGGGCACGCGTAGGGGCCGTCGCCACCCGGCAGGATGTCGGCAGGACGGGGGCAGGACTCCCTGAGCAAGCGCTTAGAAAAGAGTCCCGCATCACACGGCCTGCCGGGTGACCACGGCGATACGTCCGGGTAACTTCCAGAGGAGTTCCGCCCGTCCACACAGCCTTCCAGCCCCCTTGGAGCCGCGTGATGCCCGAAGCCGTGATCGTCTCTGCCGCCCGTTCGCCGATCGGCCGCGCCTTCAAGGGGTCCCTGAAGGACCTGCGCGCGGACGACCTGACCGCCACGATCATCCAGACCGCCCTGGCCAAGGTCCCCGAGCTGGACCCGAAGGACATCGACGACCTGATGCTGGGCTGCGGTCTGCCCGGCGGCGAGCAGGGCAACAACCTCGGCCGCATCATCGCCGTGCGGATGGGGATGGACCACCTTCCCGGCTGTACGGTCACCCGCTACTGCTCCTCCTCGCTCCAGACCAGCCGGATGGCGCTGCACGCGATCAAGGCGGGCGAGGGCGACGTCTTCATCTCGGCCGGCGTCGAGATGGTGTCCCGCTTCACCAAGGGCAACTCCGACAGCCTCCCGGACACGCACAACCCGCTGTTCGCCGACGCCGAGGCCCGCACCGCCGCCCGCGCCGAGGAGTCCGGCGCGAGCTGGCACGACCCGCGCGAGGACGGCCTGGTGCCGGACGCGTACATCTCGATGGGTCAGACGGCGGAGAACCTGGCCCGGACCAAGGGCGTCACCCGCCAGGAGATGGACGAGTTCGGCGTGCGGTCGCAGAACCTCGCCGAGGAAGCCCTGAAGAACGGCTTCTGGGAGCGGGAGATCACCCCGGTCACCACCCCCGACGGCACCGTGGTCGCCAAGGACGACGGCCCGCGCGCTGGCGTCACCGCGGAGGGCGTGCAGGGCCTGAAGCCGGTCTTCCGCCCCGACGGCCTGGTCACCGCGGCCAACTGCTGCCCGCTGAACGACGGCGCCGCGGCCTTGGTGATCATGTCCGACACCAAGGCGCGCGAGCTGGGCCTGACCCCGTTGGCCCGGATCGTCTCCACCGGCGTCTCCGGCCTCTCCCCCGAGATCATGGGGTACGGACCGGTCGAGGCCAGCAAGCAGGCGCTGAAGCGGGCCGGCCTGACCATCGACGACATCGACCTCGCCGAGATCAACGAGGCGTTCGCCGCCCAGGTCATCCCCTCCTACCGGGATCTCGGCCTGCCGCTGGACAAGGTCAACGTCAACGGCGGCGCGATCGCCGTCGGCCACCCCTTCGGCATGACCGGCGCCCGCATCACCGGCACGCTGATCAACAGCCTCCAGTTCCACGACAAGCAGTGGGGCCTGGAGACGATGTGCGTGGGCGGCGGCCAGGGCATGGCGATGGTGATCGAGCGGCTGAGCTGAGCCGCAGCGGAGGGTAGGGGTCGCCTGAGGAACGAAGGCGGCACCTGCCCGCAGCGGAGGCGAAGCTCAGCGCGACCACCAGCACGAGCGGCTGAGCTGAGCCGCAGCGGAGGGTAGGGGTCGCCTGAGGAACGAAGGCGGCACCTGCCCGCAGCGGAGGCGAAGCCCGGCGCGACCACCAGCACGAGCGGCTGGGCCAACCCCGCCGAGCTCCGACCGTGACCGAATCTCCCCCAGGATGTGATCTGCGTCCCGGGGGAGAGTCGTTTCCGCAGGTCAGAGCCAATATAGGGCTAAACACCGGACCGAAAGACCTGTCCATTTCGTGACGTAATGCACTGACAGCCCGTACCGGTACAGGTCAAGCTGATGTAGGAAGTCGGGGGTATCGATAGAAACCGGGAGTATGTCAGTGAGCGCCATGTCATTTGCCCTGTTGCTGACCACCGCCGCTGCCACGGCCGTCGGCGCCGCCGCACTGCACGCCGCTCACGGGCTGCGCAAGCAGGTGGCGGCGCTGCGCACGGAGCTGGCCGCCGGTCGCGCCCTCAGTGCTTCCGTGCCGCCGCAGAGCCGCAGTACGGCCACTCCCGCCGAGGAGATACGCACGGCCGTCGCCGAAGCGCTCGCCGAGGAGCGCGAGCGCGAGCTGGCCGAGGCGCGCGCTTTCTGGGCCGCCCAGGAAGCCCGTGACGCCGCCGACGCCCCGTCCCTGCTGGGCGGTCTGTCCGGCCTCGGCGACGACGCCCCGTACTACCTGCCCCGGCAGGCCGACTTCGCCGGTCTGGAGTCGATGGACCTCGAAGCGGCCGAGGCGATGGAGGAGCTCGCGGAGCTGACCGAGCGGACTCTCGCGGAGCACGGGACCGGCGAGCTGACCGACCTCCCGGAGATCGCGGAGATCGCGGAGTTCCCCGAGGACTCCCCCGAGCTGGCCGCCGCCCGCCGTCGCCACCCCTCGCACCCGGACTTCATCCCCGTACAGACACCGGTGGTCACCGACCACGAGCGCACCGTGAACCGGCTGGAGGAGCTGGCCGACACCGCGACCGAGCTGACCGACGTGCGGCCCGGCCCGCTGGGCACGCTCGACGTGTACGTCTTCGCGGACGGCACCACGCTCTGCATGACCCCCGGTCACCGCGAGACCGCCGAGCGCCTCGCCGACGCCCTGCGGGCGGGCCGGCAGCCGGTGCTGCTGGGCGGCTCGGGCGTCTCGGGCGCCTACGCCCTGACCTTCTCCTGCGGCGAGGACAACGTGTACATCCTCGCCGACCGCGTCATCGCCTCGTTCTGACCGGGGTCCACCCCGTACCGCCCCGGCCCCCGGGCGCGGGCCCCTCACACGCGTCACTCACACGCGTCACGCGAAAGCCCGCGCCGCCGCTTCCCCGACATACCGCACGGCCTCGTCCAACTCCTGGGACGGGGCCGTTTCCAGTGCCACGGCCAGGTCCCGCCCGGCGACGGCGAGCTGGTCGCCCACGGCGAACATCCCGGCGTCCGGCAGTTCACGCGGTTCGGCGTCCGGGTCCTCCAGACGCTGGGCCCGGACGGCGAGTTCGCGGGCCGCGGCCAGCGCCTCGGCGGCCGCACCGCGCTGGAGGCGGCTCTGCGGGGCCGAGCGCAGCCGGTCGGCGAAACGGTCCACGGCCAGGATCAGGGGCGTCGTATCGAGCACCCGGCCGACCCTACGCGGCCCTCCCGCCCGGCTGCCAACGCGCCGGGGCACGGAACGCGCAACGGCCCGCAGGCGCGATGCCTGCGGGCCGTTGCGGTGTCACGGGTACCGCGGATGCTACGGGTGCTCGGCGGTCGGTCAGTCGTCGCCGCTGAGGATCGCGACCAGGCGCAGCATCTCGATGTAGATCCACACCAGGGTCACGGTGAGGCCGAAGGCCGCCAGCCAGGACTCCTCACGCGGAGCGCCGTACGCGATGCCGTCCTCGACCTGCTTGAAGTTCAGGGCGAGGATGCACGCGCCGATGACGATGGCCACGATGCCGAAGATGATGCCGAGCGCACCGCTGCGGAAGCCGAGGCCGTCACCGCCGCCGAACACGGCGAACAGGAGATTGACCATCATCAGCAGCGTGAAGCCGATGGCGGCCGCCATCACGAAGCCGTAGAAGCGGCGCGTGACCCGGATCAGTCCGGTGCGGTAGGCGATCAGCACACCGGCGAAGACCGCCATGGTGCCGATCACCGCCTGCATCGCGGCGCCGGGAGCCCAGTAGACACTGACGATGTTGCTGATGACGCCGAGGAAGACACCCTCGAACGCCGCGTACGTCAGGATCAGCGGCGGCGAGGGCCGGCGCTTGAACGAGTTCACCAGCGACAGCACGAAGCCGATGATCGCGGCGCCGATGGCGACGCCGATCGCCGTGCCGACGTTCTCCTTGTCGACCGGCAGCGTCCACCAGGCGGCGGTCGCGGCGACGATCACGGTGCCGAGCGTCATCGCCGTACGCGTCACCACGTCGTCGATGGTCATCACGTCGGGACGGGCGGGCGCCTGCGGGGCGCCCTGGATGTCCGTCTGCGCGTAGGGGTTGGTGGCGTACGGGTTGGCGGCGGTGCCCTGCGCGTACGGGTTGGCGCCCGTCGCGGGGGCCCCGGCCTGCGGCGTCGCGTTGAAGCCCGCGTGGCCGTTGTCGCGGCTGAACCCCCGTCGCGAGAAGACCGGGTTGCTGCTCCTCATCTCACTCCTCCATGGCCACACTGCGTGGCCTTGCCACAAGAGTAATGGGTAGGCAAAAGAATCACCCTAGTGCCAGGGGAGGATCTTTGCGCCGGCTCACTTCGAGGCTCTCCGAGGCCCGGGAGGAATCGCGTACGGGGCGGGAATCGCGGGGCACGCGGGTGGCGGGGCTCACAGGACCGGGCGCCGGTCACGGTCTGGGCCGTCCGGGTCACGCACGGTGCGGCGCGTGGTGCCCGGAGCCGGACTCGAACCGGCACGCCCCCGAGGGGCAGCGAGGTTTAAGCTCGCCGTGTCTACGTTCCACCATCCGGGCGTGCCGCGCGGCTCCGCGTCTGGCTACCGACCCTATCCGGGGACGTCCCTCGATCAGCGGAACAGTGGCGCGATGTTGTCTTATTTTATTGACCGCTTGAGGGTCCGTCAGGACATCTGGCCGGGCTGACCACACGCCCGCGGCCGATCATGGGCGGTCCGTGGCCCGCACGGGAATGACGGAAAGTCGCCGCACTCGTACGGCCCAACGCGCCAGGTCCGCGCCAGGCTTCGCCAGGGCATCCGCCACCCTCGGGTCCGACGCCGCTCCGGCCCCGGGTCCGGCGTCGCTCCGGAAGGGCCCGCCCGCCGCCGGGGCCGCTCCCCGACCGCTCCCCGGCCGCGTCCCGCGTGCTCACCGTGGGTGACCGGCAGGCGGTGGCCACGACTCCGGTCAGGGTCGGTGTCATACCCGAGGAGGACGGATCCACGCTCGCGATGCGACTCAAGACGGCTACGGGAACGGGCATCGGGAGTGACGACCGGGGCCGATCGGGACGTAACGATGGAGTAAGTCCCCGAGGCATGGCGTCAGCGCCCGCCTCAGCACGGCCCATGCATCCGCATCACCCGAACCAGGAGCGTCCCAGTGACCACCACCCCCACCGTTCACCGCGCCACCGCGGTGGCTGCCCGCGCCACGGAGCTGTCGAAGGTCTACGGCGAGGGCGAGACGCAGGTCGTCGCCCTGGACCGGGTGACCGTGGACTTCCCGCAGGGCGAGTTCACCGCGATCATGGGCCCCTCGGGTTCCGGCAAGTCGACGCTGATGCACTGCGTCGCCGGGCTCGACAGCTTCAGCAGCGGCTCGGTGCGCATCGGCGAGACCGAACTGTCCACGCTGAAGGACAAGCAGCTCACGCAGTTGCGCCGGGACAAGATCGGCTTCATCTTCCAGGCGTTCAACCTGCTGCCGACGCTCACCGCGCTGGAGAACATCACCCTGCCGATGGACATCGCCGGCCGTAAGCCGGACGCCGCGTGGCTCCAGAAGGTGATCGACATGGTGGGGCTCTCGGAGCGGCTGAAGCACCGCCCGACCGAGCTCTCCGGCGGTCAGCAGCAGCGCGTCGCCGTGGCCCGCGCCCTGGCCTCGCAGCCCGAGATCATCTTCGGTGACGAGCCGACCGGGAACCTGGACTCCCGCTCGGGGGCCGAGGTCCTCGGCTTCCTGCGCAACTCGGTGCGCGAGCTGGGCCAGACCGTGGTGATGGTGACGCACGACCCGGTCGCCGCCTCCTACGCGGACCGGGTCATCTTCCTCGCGGACGGCGCGGTCGTCGACCAGATGATCCACCCGACCGCCGACGGGGTCCTCGACCGGATGAAGGCGTTCGACGCGAAGGGCCGCACGAGCTGACGCCGTCGGCGGCCGGCCGGCACGGCCGCCGCACCGGCTGACGCGGGCGCCCGCCGCACCCCGGCCGCCGCCCCCCGCGCGTCCCCGCCCCCCTTCCGGAACCCATCCCAGGACACAGACATGTTCCGTACCGCCCTGCGCAATGTGCTCGCGCACAAGGCCAGGCTGCTGATGACCGTGCTCGCCGTCATGCTCGGCGTAGCGTTCGTCTCCGGCACCCTGGTCTTCACCGACACCCTCGGCAACGCCTTCAGCAAGCAGTCCGCCAAGAGCTACGACAACGTCGCCGTCTCCATCGAGACGTTCGCCGGCGACGACGAGAAGACCGCCGGCATCGACGACGCCACCCTGGAGAAGATCCGGGGCCTGGACGGCGTGGCCTCCGCCACCGGCCGGGTCAACGGCTTCGCCGGGGTCGCCGACCCGGACGGCAAGCTGATCGGCAACGGCTGGTCCAACACCGGCGCGAACTTCGCCCCCGGCAAGGACGGCAAGGACGCGAGCTACGTCTTCACCGACGGCTCGGGCCCGGCGAAGAACGGCTCGGTCGCTCTCGACAAGGACACCGCGAGCAAGGGCAAGTACCGCGTCGGCGACCCGGTGCGGGTCGCGACCAACGGCCCGGTGAAGGAGTACACCCTCTCGGGGATCTTCACCACCGAGGACGGCGCGGTCAACGCGGGCGGCAGCCTCGTGCTGTTCGACACCGCGACCGCCCAGAAGCTCTACCTGAAGCCCGGCGTCTTCCAGAACGCCACCGTCTCCGCCGCGGGCGGCGTCTCCGACCGGAAGCTGCTGGACGCGATCGAGCCCCTGCTGCCGAAGGACGCCACCGCCCAGACCGGCAAGGCGCTGGCGGACCAGCAGGCGAAGGACATCGAGAGCGGACTGTCCAGCCTCAACGCCATGCTGCTGGCGTTCGCGGGCATCGCGCTGTTCGTCGGCATCTTCCTCATCACCAACACCTTCACCATGCTGATCGCCCAGCGGACCCGTGAGCTGGCCCTGATGCGGGCCATCGGAGCCACCCGCCGTCAGGTCAAGCGCTCGGTGCTGCTGGAAGCGGCGGTCGTCGGCACGCTCGCCTCCGTCATCGGCTTCGCCCTCGGCCTCGGCCTCGCCACCGGTCTGCGTTCCGCGATGGGCCTCCTGGGCGGCAAGATCCCCGCCGGCCCGCTGATCGTCTCGCCGACCGCCGTCCTCTCCGCCTTCGCGGTCGGTGTCCTGATCACCGTGCTGGCCGCCTGGCTGCCCGCCCGCCGGGCCGCGAAGATCGCCCCGGTGGCCGCGATGAGCAGCGTGCACGCCACCGCCTCCACCAAGTCCCTGGTTCTGCGGAACTCCATCGGCGGTGTGATCGCCCTGCTCGGCGCCGCGGGCATCGTCGGCGGCGCGGGAGCGGGCGGCACGTCCGGCCGGCAACTGGTCGCGGGCGGTGCGTTCTTCGCCCTGATCGGCGTCATCATCCTGATCCCGCTGCTGTCGCGCCCGGTGATCGCGCTGGTCCGGCCGCTGCTGAAGAAGCTGTTCGGCGTCTCCGGGAAGCTGGCCTCGCAGAACGCGGTCCGCAACCCGCGGCGTACCGGAGCCACCGCCTCCGCACTGGCCATCGGGCTGACCCTGGTCACCGGCATCTCGGTGCTCGGCGTCACGCTCGGCCAGGCCATCGACAAGATGACCACGGACAACATCAAGGCCGACTACATGGTCACGATGGCCAGCGGCGACGTGCTCGACCGGTCCGCGCTCAACGCCCTGGCGAAGGCCGACGGCGTGTCCGCGCTCTCCCCGCAGCAGGCGGCCTGGTTCGAGGTCGACGGGGAGTACCAATCGGCCTCCGCCGTCACCCCGGGCGACGTGGAGAAGGTCTTCTCCCTGACGACCGTCTCCGGCTCGCTCGGCACGCTGAAGGACGGTCAGGTCGCGGTCGGGTCCAAGACCGCCAAGTCGAACGGCTGGAAGACCGGCGACACGCTCCCGGTGAAGTTCGAGGACGACAAGAAGGGTGAGCTGACGGTCGGGGCGCTCTACAAGGAGAACGAGTTCCTCTCGCCCTTCGTGATCCCGAAGGAGCTGGCGGACGAGCACAGCACCTCCACCCGCCCCGAGATCCGGGAGATCTGGATCAAGTCGGACGGCGGCGCGAGCAAGGCCAACGAGCAGTCCATCGTGGACGCGCTCGGCGACAACCCGGCGATGAACGTCATGGACCGGCAGGACATCCGTGACATGTTCGGCGGCTTCATCAACACCGCCCTGAACATCATGTACGGGCTGCTCGCCATGGCCCTGCTGATCGCGGTCCTCGGTGTCGTCAACACCCTCGCGATGTCGGTGTTCGAGCGGCAGCAGGAGATCGGCATGCTCCGTGCGATCGGCCTCGACCGGGGCCGCGTCAAGCGGATGATCCGTCTGGAGGCCGTCGTCATCTCGCTCTTCGGCGCGGTGATCGGGGTCGGCCTCGGGGTCTTCCTCGGCTGGGCGATCGGCCAGACCCTGTCCGCCGACATCCCCGGCTACGCCCTGGTCATCCCGTGGGACCGGCTCGGCATCTTCCTGCTCCTCGCCGCCCTGGTGGGCGTCCTCGCCTCGCTGTGGCCCGCCCGCAGCGCCGCGAGGCTCAACATGCTGACGGCGATCAAGACCGAGTAGTCCGGGCCCGGGGGGCCGTGGGGACGACGAGGGGCCGGCGCCCCGCTGGAAAGCGGGGCGCCGGCCCCTCGCCCGTCGCCGTACGCGTACGGGTCAGGCGTCCCGGCCCTCTACGGGCTCCGCCCAGGTGCGGGCGCGCGACGGCATCCGGGAGCCGCCTGCCTCCAGCGGGCGCACCGCGAGGATCTGGTTGACGCCGATCTTGTTGCGCTCGAAGGAGAGCGCCGAGGCGGCCATGTACAGCCGCCAGACCCTGGCCCGGCCCGGGGAGGTGGCGCGTACCGCCCGCTCCCAGTGCCGCTCCAGGTTGGCCACCCACCGGCGCAGGGTCAGCGCGTAGTGCTCGCGCAGCGCCTCGACGTCCCGGGCCTCGAAGCCCGCCTCCTCCAGGGTGGCCAGGGTGCGGCCGAGCGGGGCCAGTTCGCCGTCGGGGAAGACGTAGGCGTCGATGAACGCGTCGATGCGGTAGGCGTCCTCGTCCCTCTCGGGGCGGCGGGCGATCTGGTGGTTCAGGAGGCGTCCCCCGGGCTTCAGGAGGGCGTAGAGGTCGTCCGCGTACTCCCGGTAGCGGACCGATCCGACGTGCTCGGCCATGCCGATCGAGGAGATCGCGTCGTAGGGGCCGTCGCGGACGTCCCGGTAGTCCTGGACCCGGATCTCGATCCGGTCGGTCAGGCCCTCCTCCGCGATGCGCTTGCGGGCGTGGGCGGCCTGCTCCTGGGAGAGCGTGATGCCGGTGACCTGCGCCCCGTACGCACGGGCGGCGTGGATGGCCATGGAGCCCCAGCCGCAGCCGACGTCCAGGAGGCGGTCGCCCTCCTTCAGGCCGAGCTTGCGGCAGACCAGGTCGAGCTTGTCGCGCTGGGCCTCCTCCAGGGTCCCCCCGTCCTGCCAGTAGGCGCAGGAGTAGACCATGGAGGGGCCGAGAACCAGGGCGTAGAAGTCGTTTCCGACGTCGTAGTGGTGGCTGATGGCCTCCTTGTCGCGGCGTCTGGTGTGCAGCGGGCCGGTGCGGCGGCGCACCTCCTCCGCGGGCGGGGCCGGCGGCGGCCAGGGGCCCGCGATGTCGAGGAGGCCGCGGGCGAAGGCGCGGACCTTGGGGTCGCGGACCGGGTGGACGGAGTCCTTGGCGTCGGCGCCGCGGTCCCAGAGCAGCCCGGCCAGATGGCCGAGCGCTTCGTACAGGTCGCCCTCGATGTCGATCTCCCCGGCCACCCAGGCGCGGGCCAGGCCCAGTTCGCCCGGCTTCCACAGGAGTCGGCGCAGGGCGCGGCGGTGACGGATCACGAGGACCGGGGCGCCGGGCGGCCCCGATTCGCTGCCGTCCCAGGCCCGGATACGGACCCGCAGGGGTTCCGAGAGCAACTCTTCGGCAAGAGCGGTCAGCCGCGACGCGGCGTCTGCCATGGCGCACACCTCCGTGGTGTTTCCCCGACAAGCACAACAATCACCAAGCGAACAGACATGCTCGTAGCCCCGCCGCGACACCCCGGGCGCCGTGGCGAGGTACACCTGCGTCAACTCTCCCCGCACACTCCGTCATCCCGCTACCGGGCAACGAATCGGCAAAGTGTGTGTATGCGCCACCCATATGGGCGGGATCTGGCCACGGCCCGCCGTCGCGCCCCGGGCCGCACCCCTGTCCGGATACGCCGAAGGGGCCGTCCGCACCACGGATGGCGGACGGCCCCTTCGGGCGTCGTACGGTGCGCTCCCCGCGGAGCGCTTCACCGAGAGGTCAGGAGGCCTTGGCCTTCTCGCCCTCGGACTTGGCGGCGGCCGGAGCCGGGGCCGGCTTGGCGGCCTCGTAGAACTCCTCGCGCGGCGTCTCCATGGCGCCGAGCGAGACGACCTCGCGCTTGAGGAACATCGCCAGCGTCCAGTCGGCGAAGATCCGGATCTTACGGTTCCAGGTCGGCATGGCCATGCCGTGGTAGCCACGGTGCATGTACCAGGCGAGACGGCCCTTGAGCTTGATCTTCACCTTGCCCACGACGATCATCGCTACGCCCTTGTGCAGGCCGAGGCCGGCGACCGCACCCTTGTTGGCGTGGCTGTACTCCTTCTGCGGGAAGCCCCGCATACCGGAGATCACGTTGTCGCCGAGGACCTTCGCCTGACGCAGCGCGTGCTGGGCGTTGGGCGGGCACCAGGCGTTCGGGTTGCCGGCGCGGCGGCCGACCATGTCCGGCACCTGGGCATTGTCGCCCGCGGCCCAGATGTAGTCGCTGCCCTGCACCTGGAGCTTCTCCGAGGTGTCCACGTGACCGCGGGGGCCGAGCGGCAGGCCGAAGCGCGCCAGCGCCGGGTTCGGCTTCACACCGGCGGTCCACACGATGGTGCTGGAGTCGACCTCCAGGCCGTTCTTCAGGACCACGTGACCGTCGACGCAGGAGTCCATCGAGGTGGAGAGGTAGATCTCCACGCCGCGGCTCTCCAGGTGCTCCTTGCCGTAGGCGCCCAGCTTCGGGCCGACCTCGGGAAGGATCTTGTCGGCGGCGTCGACGAGGATGAAGCGCATGTCCTCGCGCTTCACGTTCGTGTAGTACTTCGCCGCGTCGCGGGCCATGTCCTCGACCTCGCCGATGGTCTCCGCGCCGGCGAAGCCGCCGCCCACGAAGACGAACGTCAGCGCCTTGCGGCGGACGTCCTCGTCGGTCGTGGAGTCGGCCTTGTCCAGCTGCTCCAGGACGTGGTTGCGCAGGCCGATCGACTCCTCGATGCCCTTCATGCCGATGCCCTGCTCGGCGAGGCCGGGGATCGGGAAGGTACGGGAGACCGCGCCCATCGCGATGACCAGGTAGTCGAAGGGCAGCTCGTAGGCCTCGCCGACGAGCGGCGCGACCGTGGCGACCTTGCGGTCCTGATCGATGGTCGTGACACGACCGGTGAGAACCTCAGCCTTGGGCAGCACGCGTCGCAGCGGGACGACGACATGCCGAGGCGAGATGCTGCCGGCAGCAGCTTCGGGGAGGAAGGGCTGGTACGTCATGTACGACCGCGGGTCGACGACCGTGACGGTCGCCTCTCCGTATCGCATCTTCTTCAGAATGCGACGAGCTGCGTACAGGCCTACGTACCCACCGCCTACAACGAGGATCCTGGGACGCTCCGTGGTGCTCATGCCATCGAGTATCCACCCCGCCCCGGGGGGGTGCTCGTGAGCCCCTTCACAAGGATTGGGCGACCCTCTGCTACACTTCGCCGCCCACGTGACCCAGGTCATGGGCACGAAAGGGAACCACGGCACCGCGGGAAACGTTGTTCACCGCTTGTGAGCTGGCCCTTGACCCTTCGGACAGGGTGGACCACCCGTCCTCTTCATACGGACGCAACGCTCCCGGAACGCGCGCGCGGCACTCACGCGCACCCTCCGGGGCGACCGGTTCCGGCCTGATCGGCCCCAACCGCGACCAACAGGACCCGATTCCTTGTGAAGAAGTTCACGAAGTTTCTCGCGGCGCGTCTCCCAAGGGGTCCCCCGGACGGCCCGGAGGGGCTGGATCGGGGCTCGACAGTGCAGGTGACGATGCGATGGAGCGGGCAGCCGGAGGGGCTGCCCGCCCGGCTACGCCGCGCTCCAGGCGATCCCGTCGAGGATGTCGTGCTCGCTGACGACGACCTCGTGGGCGCCCGTCCGCTCCATCACGGCGAGCAGGACGATCGCCCCCGCGCCGATCACGTCGACCCGGCCCGGGTGCATCACGGGGATCGCGGCGCGCTCCTCGTGGGTGGAGCGGAGCAGATGCTCGGTGATCGCGCGGACCTGGCCGCGGGTGACCCGGGAGTGGTGGATGGCCGCGGAGTCGTACTCCGGCAGTTCCAGCGCGATTCCGGCGAGCGTGGTGACGGTGCCCGCGAGGCCGACGAGCGTGCCGGCGCCCTGGAGCGGCACCGTCGGCTCGACGAGGTCGAGGGCGGCGTCGACGTCCGCGCGGATCGCGGCGGCCCGCTCGTGGCTGGGCGGGTCCATGACGGTCCCGTCCACGGTCAGATGGCGCTCCGTCATCCGTACGCAGCCGATGTCCACGGACCGGGCCGCCTCCACCCGGTCCGAGCCGAGGACGAACTCGGTGGAGCCGCCGCCGATGTCGACGACCAGATACGGCTTCGCCAGGTGGTCGCTGCCCGCCAGTTCCTTGGTGGCCCCGTCGAAGGAGAGCTGTGCCTCCTGGTCGCCGGTGATCACCTCGGGCTCGACGCCGAGGATGTCCCGGACCCCGGCCACGAAGTCGGCGCTGTTCTCGGCGTCGCGGGAGGCGGAGGTGGCGACGAAGCGGATCCGTGTCGCGCCCAGCTCCTCGATGACCGCCGCGTACACGCGGCAGGCGGCGAACGTCCGCTCCAGCGCCTCGGGGGCGAGCCGGCCGGTCCGGTCCACGCCCTGGCCGAGGCGGACGATCGTCATGCGCCGGTCCAGCTCGGTGAAGGAGCCGGTGGCGGGGTCCACGTCGGCGACGAGGAGTCGGATGGAGTTCGTGCCGCAGTCGACGGCGGCGACCCGGCTCACGCGCCCTTCCCCTCGGGGGCGCCGTCCAGGGGGCGGAAGGCGAAGTGGCCGCCGTCGCCCTCGTCCACCGTCCAGCCGTCGCCCTCGCCCTGCGGCACGCAGGGAGTGACGCAGGGGCCCTTGGTCCACCACTCGGGCAGCATCGCGATGGCCTCGTCGCCCAGCGGGTTCACCCCGGGGCCGGCGGCCAGCGAGTGGCCGACCAGGACGTGCAGGCACTTCACCCGGTCCGGCATGCCGCCCGCGCTCGGGAAGCCCTCCAGGACCTCGATGGCGTCGCGGCGGGTGATGTAGTCCTCGTGCGCGGCCCGGTAGGCGTCGGCCAGCTCCGCGTCGGTCTCCAGACGGGCCGTCATCTCCTTCATGACCCCGTTGGCCTCCAGCGTGCCGATCGCCGAGGCCGCCCGGGGGCAGGTCAGGTAGTACGTCGTCGGGAACGGCGTGCCGTCCTCCAGACGGGGCTGGGTCTCCACCACGTCCGGGTTGCCGCACGGGCAGCGGTGCGCGATGGCGCGCAGACCGCGCGGCGGGCGGCCGAGCTGCTGCTCGAACGCGGCGATGTCCGCGTCGGTGGGCTTGGTGGACTCGGTCTGCGGAGGGGGCGTTTCCATGCCTGCCTTGGTTCTGCTCGGAAGCTCGTAGAGGTGGATGTGCGGGTAGGTCAGTCGCGGTCGGCCCGGTCGGCGCCGTCCACGCCGTCCCAGAGGTTCGAGTGCCACGGCCGGTCACTCGCGCCCGACTCGCCGCGGCGGTCCTGGGCCGCGTCGGGGTCGGCCACGGTGTAGCCGGTCTCCCCGGGGAGGACGTAATGGAGGTGCTGGCGGGCCAGCCGCATGATGTACGCGTCGTCCTGGAGCCGCGCCTTCTCGTCCCGCAGCTCCTCGGTGCGCTGCTCCGCCTGCTGGGAGAGCCGCTCCTGCTCGGCGATCTCGTCGCGTTGGGAGACGTACTGCCGCATCGGGTAGGCGAGCGCCACCACCAGGGAGCAGACCACCAGCGCCAGGAACGCGGCCCGGCCGGTGAGCCGGGAGCGGCGGGCCTGCCGGCGGTTCTGGGATCGGTACACGCGGGCCGCGGTCTGCTCGCCGAGCAGTCGCAGCCTGGTCGCGGTGGAGAACCGGTCACGGTCCTTCCCGGCCATGTCTCCCCGCCTCCCCGTTACATACGTCCGTCCCCGCACACGGTACGGGACCGGGTGCGGGGACGGGCGGAGGCTACCGTCTTGACGCTACGGGTCAGCCCTTGAAGCGCGGGAAGGCGGAACGACCCGCGTACACCGCGGCGTCGTCGAGGATCTCCTCGATGCGCAGCAGCTGGTTGTACTTGGCGACGCGGTCCGAACGGGCCGGGGCGCCGGTCTTGATCTGGCCGCAGTTCACGGCGACGGCGAGGTCCGCGATGGTGACGTCCTCGGTCTCGCCGGAGCGGTGCGACATCATGCACTTGAAGCCGTTGCGCTGGGCCAGCTCGACGGCGTCCAGGGTCTCGGTCAGCGAACCGATCTGGTTGACCTTCACGAGCAGGGCGTTGGCGGAGCCCTCCTCGATGCCGCGGGCGAGGCGCTCGGGGTTGGTGACGAAGAGGTCGTCGCCGACGATCTGCACCTTGGCGCCGATGCGGTCGGTGATGACCTTCCAGCCGGCCCAGTCGTCCTCGTACAGCGGGTCCTCGATGGAGACCAGCGGGTACGCGGAGACGAGCTCCTCGTAGTACTCGGTCATCTCGGCGGCCGAGCGGGACTTGCCCTCGAACTCGTAGACGCCGTCCTTGTAGAACTCGGACGCGGCGACGTCGAGCGCGAGCGCGATGTCGCGGCCCGGGACGTAACCGGCCTCCTTGATGGCCTCGACGATGAGGTCCAGGGCGGCGCGGTTGGACTCCAGGTTCGGGGCGAAGCCGCCCTCGTCCCCGAGTCCGGTGGACAGGCCCTTGGTCTTGAGGACCTTCTTCAGCGTGTGATAGACCTCCGCGCCCCAGCGCAGGGCCTCGGAGAAGGACTCCGCGCCGATCGGAGCGATCATGAACTCCTGGACGTCCACGTTGGAGTCGGCGTGCGAGCCGCCGTTCAGGATGTTCATCATCGGAACGGGCAGCAGGTGCGCGTTCGGGCCGCCGAGGTAACGGAAGAGCGGCAGGTCGGACGCCTCGGAGGCGGCGTGCGCGACGGCGAGCGAGACGCCGAGGATGGCGTTCGCGCCGAGCGAGGCCTTGTTCTCGGTGGCGTCCAGGTCGAACATCGCCTGGTCGATGAGGCGCTGCTCGGTGGCGTCGTACCCGACGAGCTCCGGGCCGATCTGCTCGATGACGGCGAGGACGGCCTTCTCGACGCCCTTGCCCATGTAGCGGTTGGGGTCACCGTCGCGAAGCTCAATGGCCTCGAACGCACCGGTGGAGGCGCCGGACGGAACAGCAGCACGGCCCGTGCTGCCGTCGTCGAGGCCAACCTCGACCTCGACCGTGGGGTTGCCGCGGGAGTCGAGGATTTCCCTGGCTACGACGACGTCGATGGACGGCACGAGGCATCTCCTTCTGGGATCTGACACTGGTTGTGCAGGGTCACTGTGGCCTTGCGGCACGAGCCTATCGGGCCCGGCCGCGTCGGCCAGCCGACCGCCCGCCTCCTGGGACGAAAAAGGACCCAAGGGCCTGCATCACGGGACAAAACTCTAGAAATCTACTGAGCGGTAACAACAAGAGGTGAACGAATACGAGTCCACGGGCCTCCGCCTCCCACGAAGAACCCGGCCCGGCGCGCTGGGGGGACGAGCGCGCCGGGCCGGGAAGCCGTGCGAGGGGAAGTGCCGCCGGACGCTTCCCCTCCGGGGAGGAGAGACGGCGATTACTTCAGGTGGAGCTGCTGGCCCGGGAAGATCAGGTCCGCGTCCTTGACGATGTCGTCGTTGAGGTCGAAGAGCTTGCTCCAGCCGCCCTTGACGCCCTCCGCCCCGGCGATGGTGCTCAGGGTGTCGCCGGCCTCGACCTTGTACTCGCCGTCGCCCTTCTGGACCTTCTCGCCGGTCGGGGTGGTGACGGTCTTCTTGCTCTCGGCCTTCTTCTCGGCCTGCGGAGCGGTGCGCTGCTCGGAGCGCGTGGTGGGCTGCTCGGCCTGGCGCTCGGGCTGGGCCTGCTCGGGCTTGCTCTCGCCGGAGCCGGAGCCGGTGTTCACGCCCGGGTCCACACCGTCGTTGGTGAGGCCGCCGGCGCCAGCGCAGGCCCAGGCGCCCGGGCCCTGCAGGTCGAGAAGCTTCTCGGCGGTGGCGATCTGCTGGTCCTTGGAGGCCAGGTCGGCACGGGAGGCGTACTGCGTACCGCCGGCGGCGGCCCAGCTGGACTGCGAGAACTGCAGTCCGCCGTAGTAGCCGTTGCCGGTGTTGATGGACCAGTTGCCACCGGACTCGCACTGGGCGACGGCGTCCCAGGTCTCGACGGAGGCGGCGGAAGCGTTGGTCGCGCCCATCAGCGGGACGGCGATGGCGGCGCCGGTGACACCCGCGAGGGTGGCGATGCGGGTGGCCTTGGACGGGCGGCGGTGCTTGCCCTTGCTGTTCAGCAGCATGGAACGAATCTCCTCACCGACGCCTACGAGGTGAGCTGTCGGGTTCGGGCTGATGAGTTGCCCGGTCGCACGGTGCTGCTCGCGACTTCACCCCAAGCCGTTCCCGTACGTCCTCGTCGGTCTCGACGAGGCGTCCGGACCCGGCGGCCTACCTGGGTCCCCCGCTCCTGCCTACGGCGCTTACGCGTCTGTTCCCTTCGACCGACGGCAGGATTCGGCGTGACGGTCGACGGGGCCCGCGGTGCGAGCGGTTCCGACCGTAAACACAGGCAACCCCGACATTCAAAGATGGACATAGGGGGCAATCAACCCGAACTCGCGGTGGCCTGCGGGCCGTTTCCGCAGGTGGGGGGCGATACGCCCGGACCGGCCGGACGAAAAGCGCCAGTTGAAGCAAAGAGACCCATGTCTCACTTACGCAAAAGTGGACATAGGTCTCTTAACTGCCCCGATTTTCGGGGGGTTTTCCCGAATTCGATCAGTTGGCGGCGGGCGCCCCGGCGGACGCCCCGGCACCCTCCGGCGCCGCCTTGTCCGCACTCTTGTCCGCGCTCCTGTCCGCATCCCGGTCCAGGCCCAGTTCCAGGTTCTGGCCGGGCAGGATCAGGTCCGGGTCGGAGCCCAGGAGGCCCTTGTTCGCCTCGTACAGGCCGGTCCAGCCGCCGGGGATCTCCTGCGCGTCGGCGATCGCCCAGAGGTTGTCGCCGGGCCGCACCGTGTACCCGCCGGAGGCCGCAGCGCCGCCGTCCCGCGCGTCGCCGTCACCGCGCGAGGCGTGCCGGCCGGATTCGCGGGGGCCGTCCGTCCGGCCCGCGTCGGCCTCCTCGGGCGCGGGGGCGCCCCGGTGCTTGCCCGCCCTGCCGTCCTCGCCCGCCGAGGCGTCGGGGACCGTGGAGGGGTCCGAGGCGTCGGGGGCGGGCGGGACGGAGGGCGTCACCGAGGAGTCGGGGCGCTCACTCCCCTTCTCCGCGCCACCACTGCCACCCTTGTCCGCCTCGTCACCCTTCTCACCCTTGCCGGATTCATCAGCTTCTCCGGACTTGCCGGATTCACCCGTTTCGCCGGGTGCGTCCGCTTCACCGGTCGGGCCGGTCGTCGGGTCGGCCGAGGGGTCCGCCGACGGATCGGCGGACGGGTCCGCGGACGGCGAGGTGCCCGGGTCGACGCCCGGCAGGCCGCCGTCCAGTGCGAGGCCGGAGATGACGGCGCAGCTGGGCCACGCCTTCGGGCCCTGGTCGTCCAGCACCTTCTCGGCCACCGAGATCTGCTGCGAGCGGCTGGCGAGGTCGGCGCGGGGTGCGAACGCCGTCCCGCCGTACGCCGACCAGGTCTCCTGCGAGAACTGGAGCCCGCCGTAGTAGCCGTTGCCGAGATCGGCGCTCCACATGCCGCCGCTCTCGCACTCGGCGACCCGGTCCCAGGTGGTGGCCTCGGCGGCCTGCGCGCCGCCTGCGCCGAGCAGCGGGATGGCGATGGCCGATCCCGTCACGCCTGCGGCGACGATGATGGCGGGTGCCTGACGAGGGCGGCGGTGTCTGCCGTTCGCGGAGCCCATGGGTATGCCTTCCGTGCGACTGACAAGCGAGTGACCTGGGCGCCGCGCAGCGGATTCCGTGCCGGACTCCGTGTCTGCTTCGGCGCACAGGTGACGCGTGAGCAAGGTGCGACCGACGCGTCGAACCGTGAACCTAGCGGGACTCGAACGTGTGTCACAAGTCGATGCAGCGCAGATCACGTGAAAGTCACAGAGTTGACACTGTGTCACTTTTTTCGGATCGGCTACCCGGTTCGAACTCGACCGGAAGAGTGCGCAGACCACGCATGATGAGCCCGCCACGCCAGCGCAAATCGCCAGCTTCTCCTGCAAGTCGCAGGTCAGGAAGGCGTCTCAACAGCGTGGCCAGCGCGGTCTGGCCCTCCAGCCTGGCCAGCGGCGCTCCCAGGCAGTAGTGGATGCCGTGCCCGTATCCGAGGTGCTGATTGTCACGCCGTGCAAGGTCCAGGGTGTCCGGATCCGTGAACCGCTCCGGGTCGCGGTCGGCCGCCGCCAGCACCACCAGCACGGGATCCCCGGCGGCGATCTCCTCGCCGCCCAGGGTCAGCGCCTCGGTGGCGTACCGCCAGGTCGCCATCTCGACCGGCCCGTCGAACCGGAGCAGTTCCTCGATGCCGGTGGCGAGCAGCGCGTCCTCCCCCGCCGCCAGGGAGGCCTCCAGCCGGGCGCGCTGCTCGGGGTGGCGCAGCAGCGCGTAGGTCCCGTTGCCGATGAGGTTGACCGTCGTCTCGAACCCGGCGAACAGCAGGATGAACGCCATGGCCGCCGCCTCGTTCTCCGTGAGGTGCTCGCCGTGGTCGCTGGCCCGGATCAGTCCGGAGATCAGGTCGTCGCCCGGGTTCTCCCTCTTGCGGTGGATGAGTTCGGCGAGGTAGCCGCGCATCTTCTTCACCGACCGGGCGACCCCGCCGCGCGGCCCGCCGCCGTGCCGGATCATCATGCCCGCCCAGTCCCGGAAGTCGTCCTGGTCCTCGCGGGGGACGCCGAGCAGGTCGCAGATGGCGTAGATGGGGAGCGGGAAGGCGAAGTCGTGGATGAGGTCGGCGTTCCCCTTCTCCACGAAGTCGTCGATGAGCCGGTCCGTCAACTCCTGCACGCGGGGCGCGAACTCCGCGACCCGGCGCGGGGTGAACGCCTTGGACACGAGCCGGCGCAGCCGGGTGTGGTCCGGCGGGTCGATATTGAGCAGATGCGTCATCAGCTCCGCCTTGCGCTCCCCCGGGATCCCCGTCTTCCCCTTGGCGTGCGGCGACTCGGCGTGGTTGGCCGGGTTCTTGGAGAGCCGCGCGTCGGCGAGCGCTTCCTTGGCGTCCCCGTACCGCGTCACCAGCCAGGCCTCGACCCCGCTGGGCAGCGAGGTGCGGTGCACCGGTCGGTGCTCACGGAGCCAGGCGTAGGCCGGGTAGGGGTCGGTGGCGAACTCCCAGGTGAAGAGTTCCGGGGCGGGGGCCGCCGGGACGGCCCCGCTCGGGGCGGTGCTGTGGGGGCAGGCGGAGGGCTCGGGGGTGCGTGGGGCGGGGCTGTCGTTCACTCCTTGACGGTATCGGTCGGCAGACCGACGTCTTCCCGCAGCTTCCCGGCGCGGTTCGTCCCGCCCTCCGCCGCCACGATCGCGTCGCGGTAGGCGCGGGCGGCGGCGCGCAGGGCGGCCTCCGGGTCGGTGCCGTTCGCCTCGGCGGAGACGGCGAGGGCCAGGAGTTCGTAGCCGATGGTGTCGCCCGTGGGGAGGGGGACATCGAGATCCGCCGTACGGACGCGGCTCGCGAGCTTCGCTGCGAGGGCCAGGCCGGGCTGGCCGAGGGGGACGCCTTCGGTGACCGACGTGCGCTGCTTCTCGATCGCCTTGGTGCGCAGCCAGTGCGCGTGGACGTCCTCGGGGGTCTCGGCGCTCTCGTCCCCGAAGACGTGCGGGTGGCGGTGGATCAGCTTCTCGACCAGGCCGCCCGCGACATCGTCGATGGCGAAGGGCTCCGCCCCGTCCTCCGGGCGGCCTTCCTCGGCGATCCGCGCGTGGAAGACGACCTGGAGCAGGACGTCGCCGAGTTCCTCGCGCAGTTCGTCCCGGTCGCCGTCCTCGATCGCCTCGACCAGCTCGTACGCCTCCTCGATGGCGTACTTGGCGAGGCCCCGGTGCGTCTTCCGCGAGGTCCAGGGGCACTCGCGGCGGATGCGGTCCATGACCTGGACCAGGTCCAGCAGGCGGGCCCCGGGCAGGTCGTAGGAGCCGGGGAGCAGTTCCAGGTCCGGCATGGCCACCCGGCCCGAGCCGCCGAGCCGGGCCAGGCCGTCCGTCAGGCGGCTGTCGCCCTCACCCCCGACCAGGACGACGACGGTCCGGCCGCCCGCGCAGTCGGCGACCAGTTCGTCGGCCGAGGGCGTGGCGTGCTCGACGCTTACGCCCGCCTCGCGGAGATAGGGGAGCTGCGGGTGGTCCGGGCCGGCGACGAGGACCCGGTCGGCCGCGTGCAGCGTCTGCCAGGCCGGCCAGGACAGCAGGCCGGGCGCGACCCGGTGGCTGGCGGTGAGCAGGACGACCCGGCCGGGGTCCGCGGGGGTCTCGACGGGGGCGTCGGGGGTTTCGGCGTTCACTCTGCGAACCTACCTCCGGCCCCGGGCCCCCGACCCGCCGGTTCAGGCACGCGCCGGTTCAAGCGCCGCCGGTTCAGGCACCCGCCGGGGAGTCCTTCGGCGCGAACTCGGTGACCTGGGTGATCCAGGGCGCGCTGTAGTTGCCGAGCTGCATCTTCTGGTCGTCCCAGGTGCCGAAGCGCGGGTTGACGTCGATGTCGAGGGCCTTCGACGCCTTGGTGAGGGCCTCGCCGACGACCTGCTGGCCGGCCGGTGTGCCGAGGTCCGCGCCGAGCGCCTCGGCCAGCTTCGGGAGCTGGACCTCCTGGCGCATGTCGGTGTCGATCTGGTCCGGGGCGACCCAGCGCTGCTGGAGCATCATCGCCTCGAACCGCTTCTCGCCGCCCTGCTGGGCGCCGCTGGCCCTCCGCATCTCCTGGATCTCCTTGCGGGTGACCTTGACCCCCGCGTCCGCGGCGGCGCGGTCGAGGATCCGGCCGAAGATCAGCCCGTGCAGCTTGGCGCGGTTGAGCTGGCCCGACTTGTTCACCAGCTGGTCGGCCTCCGGGGAGCTCTCCTGGGCGCTGCGGACGTCCGCGGCGCGGTCCTGGACCGTCGACACCTCGATCCGCTCGCCGCCCACGACGGCCGCGGCGCCGGGGTGGGACTGGTTGCCGCAGGCCGTAAGGAGCGGCGCGGCGACGAGGGTCGCGGCGAGGACGGCGAGCGCGGTGCGACGACGGCGGTGCAAAGGAGCCTCCCGGGGAGAGTTTGTGCATCAGTGCACAAAGCCTTGCGGTGATCGATGTTAGGCAGTGGAGGTGGCCGGTGCCACTGATTCGACCAACGATTCGGGAGGAGTTGGGGATGTGGTCGGGAAAGCGGTCGGGAGAATGGTCGGAAAAGCGGTCGGGAAGGTGTTCCGGCAGGGGCGGTTACGGGGGTGCTGTCAGCCCCCGCGGACGTCCCGCTGGTGGCTGAGCAGGCGGCGCAGGTCCATCGGCAGCGGGTGGTGCGGCCCGTAGGTGCGCTCGGCGTCGTACAGCAGGGCCTGGAGCTGTGCCCGGCCCGCGGTGTGGTCGCCGACCGCCAGGAGCAGTTGCCCGATGCGGTGCCGGATGTCGAGTGCGCGGCCGGGGTCGGAGGCGATCGGCCCGTAGGCGTTCTCGTAGTACGGGAGTACCGCGCGGTACTCGACCAGCGCGGCCCCTGCCTCACCGAGCTGTTCGAGGCACTGGGCGGCGTCGTAGCGGAACTGGAGGGCCTGCGCGTCGGCCCGGCCCGCTTCGGCGGTGCGGTCCTCGGCGAGGCGTCGCAGCTCGGGCAGGGCGCGGCGGTACTGCCCGTCGTCCATCAAGGTCGCCGCGTACTGCTTGCGCAGGATGCGGACGACCGGCGAGTGCTCGCCGTGCTCGGCCGCGGCGGCCGGGAGCGTGGCACCGAGGACGTCCACGGCCTGGGTGATCCGGCCCTCGCCGAGCAGCCTCTTGACCTCGTCCACGGCCCGCGCGACGTCCGGCCGGGCGGGCGGCGGGGTGCTCCGCGGCAGGTGGGCGGGGCGCGCGGGGGTCGGCGCGACGGCCGGAGGCGGGGTGAAGGAGGGCGGGGCGCCGAGGGAGGGCGGCGCCGCGGCGAAGACGGCGGGTGCGGGCACGGAGGCCGGGGTCGCGACCCGGTCCGGCCAGGGGGCGTGCGGCCGCAGGAACGGGCGCGTCGGGTCGAGCGGCCCGACGGGGGTCCCGTGCTTCGGGAGCAGCGGGGCCAGGTCCTCGTACACCTCCTGGGCGGAGGCGGGCCGGTCCTGGGGGTCCTTGGCGAGGAGCCGCAGCACGAGGGCCTCCAGCGCGACGGGGACCTCGGGGCGGGTCTCGCGGACCGGGAGCGGGGGCTCGTAGAGGTGGCGGTGCAGGACGCCGAGCGCGGTGGACCCGGCGAACGGCACGTCACCGCTGAGGAGTTCGTGCAGGAGCACACCGAGGGCGTACAGGTCGGTGTACGGGCCGACCGCGCCGCCCATCGCCTGCTCGGGGGCCATGTAGGCCGGGGAGCCGATGGGTGAACCGGTGTGCGTGAGGCGGGTGGTGTCCGTGTCGAGGACGGAGGCGACGCCGAGGTCGAGCACGGTGACGGTGCCGTCGGGACGGACCATCACGTTCCGGGGCTTGAGGTCGCGGTGGACGATCGGCACCGCGTGCACCGCGCAGAGGACCGCGCAGAGCTGGGCGGCGACCGCGACGGCCCACGGCCAGGGGTAGGGGCTGCTCTCGGCCAGGTGGTCGGCGAGGTCGGAGCCCTCGACGTACTGCATGACGAGGTAGAGGTCGTCGTCGTCGCTGCCCGCGTCGTGGACGGTGACCAGGCCGGGGTGGTCGACCTGCGCGGTGACCCGGCACTCGCGGACGAACCGGCGGCGCAGTTCGTCGGCCGCGTCGCTGCCGGTGGGCCCGGCGACCCGGTCGGGGCGCAGCAGCTTCACGGCGACACGGCGGTCCAGGCGCCGGTCGTAGGCCGTCCACACCTGACCCATGCCGCCCTGGCCGAGGATGGTCGCCAGTTCGTACCGGTCGGCGATGATCCGCCCGCTCACCGGCCCTCGCCCTCCTTGTTCTCCTTGCGCAGGTAGTCGCTCAACTCGTCCAGCTCGGCACGGACCTGGTCGAGGCGCTGGGGCGCGGGGGTGGGCGTGGGCGGCGGGGTCTGCACGGTGTACGGGTTGGGCTGCGGGTGCGGCTGGTGCTGGTGCGGCTGGCGCTGACTCTGCCGCTGGTGCTGGTGCGGCTGGTGCTGCGCGGGGTGCTGCTGGTACAGGAGCGGTGCGGAGTGCCCGGGAGCGAGGTACGGGGCCGTGGGGCCGAGGGCGTTGTAGTGGCGGATCTCCGCGTACAGGTAATAGGTGATCACCCCGGCCAGCAGGGCGACGATCCAGACCATCATGAACAGCGCCGCCGCGTCCGACATGTCGTCGGGGTCGTCGGGTGTGTCCATGATGAAGGCGAACAGCGCGACGTTGAGGACGATCACGACCGCGAGCAGCACCCAGTCGCGCGGCCTGCGGGTGACGAACGCCAGCCGCAGCATCGCCACCCAGCCCAACAGGCCGCAGCTCAGCACGGTCACCGCCACGAGGATCACGCGCACCGTCGTGAGCGTCGCCGGGGACGGCCGGGAAGTCGTCTGCTGCTGCGGCGTCGGGCCGTAGCCGTGCATGTGCTGCTCCTGGGACGCGTATGTCGGACGTGTGGGGTGAGCGTATACACCTCCACCGACCGGGCGACCCCGGGTTGTACCCGACGTTCTGCCGGACCGCTGCGGTTCACCGCGCCCGCGCGGGCCCGCCCTCCCCGGTCACCCGGCCGCCGCCGGGGCTCCACCGGTGAAGTCCACCTCGGCCGCCGGCAGTACGCGCACCCGGCGGCCCGGGAAGCGGAGGTTGCGGTAGATCTCGTTGTGGTGCGCTACGGACGCCTCCGGCGCGGCGTACGGGCCGGGGCCGGGCCGGACGGAGGTGGTGTGCCCGTCCGCGACGAGGACCACGTCGTACCCGCGGCTCAGCGCCTGCCGGGCCGTGGACTCGACGCAGATCTCGGTGGCGAACCCGGTGACGACGACCTCGGTGACCCGCCGGGCGCGCAGGACCGCGTCCAGGTCCGTGTCCAGGAAGCCGTCCGGGGCGGCCTTGTGCACGACCGTCTCACCGGGGGCGGGGGTCAGTTCGGGCACGATCCGCCAGCCCTCGGTCCCGGACACCAACTCCTCGTCCCGCTGCTGCACCAGCACCACGGGCGCGCCGGTGGCCCTGGCCCGCCGCTGGAGACCGGCGATGGCCGCGACGGTGCCGGAGGCCCGGTACGCCATCGCCACCAGGGCGTTCTGCATGTCGATGACGAGAAGAGCCGGGGCGGGCGCGGGCGTCGCGGCGTGCGCGGGCGTCGCGGCGGGCGCTGTGCCCGGGCGGACGGACCTCGCGGCGGTCGCCGGGCCCGGCCCTTCGGGCTCGGGCGTCACAGTTGGTGCCGCACCCAGACGTTGGGCTCGACGTAGACCGCGTAACCGTGCGCGAGCGCGCAGTGCACCGGCACGAGCGCCCCCGGCACCTCCACCGGACCGTCCGTGTCGAACGGCAGCCCGGTCCACTCCCGCCACTGGGCGAGCGAACCGCGCACGGTCATCGACACGGTGGCGACCGAGTCCACCTTCCCGCCCGCCCGGGCGTGCACCCGGAGCCAGGGGTCCTCGGGCAGCCCGTCCTCGGCCCGGGTGAGCCGGGCGTACTCCTCCATCGGCAGGCCGGACCGCAGGTGCTTGCCGTTCGGGCGCACCGGGGCGACGACCTGGCCGAAGCCGTGCCGTCGCGCGTTGTCGCGCATCGCGGCGAGCATCCGGCCCGATATCCCCTTGCCCAGATGGCCGGTGGCCACCGTGATGTCGATCGCGCTGACCGTGTCGGGTGTGTTCCCGCGCCGCAGGTCCGAGAACGCCCACAGCAACACCTGGTCCCAGCCGCCGACGGGCAGTTCGCCGCGCCCGGGGGCGTCCAGCAGGAAGGGCACGCTGAACGCGCGCGCGACCACGACGCCCTCGGGGTCGGTGGCGACCAGCACGTACTGCGGGAACTCGACGGCGATCCGCGGGAAGTTCGCCCAGCCGACGAGGTCCTCCAGGATGAAGTCCGGCCAGGTGTCCGGCATCCGGTCAAGGGCACCGGCCAGCTCCGGGCGTTCGGCGAGGGTGGTGATGTTCAGCTCCATGCGCGCGACCCTAGACAGCCTCTGCGGCTGCCACCAGCGAATATCGGCACGGGACCACCGTTCACGCCTGGCGCGATCCGGCCGGGACCGGCTGTCGGAACGGGCCGGAACCGGCTGCCGGAACTGGCGGTATCCGGCCGGAACCATGAGGTGTCCATGTCGCGTCCCCACCCGTGACTTCGCACCCCGTGCGCCACTCGTCGAGGAGCAGAACCATGACCCAGCCCGGCACCGCACCGCCCCGCCCCCGGAGAGCCGCCGGGTGCCTCCAGAGCATCGTCGTGCTCGCGGTGATCCTCGGCCTGGGCTACGGGGCGTCCAAGATCTTCGGTGACGACTCCTCGAAGAGGTCCTCGAACTCCTCCTCGTCCTCGTCCGCTTCGGACGGCAAGGGCGGCTCGTGGGAGATCGGTGACTGCGGAGGCCCGGACCCGGAGAACAAGCCGGACGGCTACCGCGCCTTCGACTGCGACGAGTCGGGCGCGACCTTCAAGGCCCTGAAGATCGAGGACGCGAGCTTCCTGCCCAACGCGATCCAGTGCCCGGCCGGTACGGACCTGATCATCCAGGTCTCCCGGGTCTTCGGCTCCGGCGACGACAAGAAGGGCGGCGGCATCCCGACCAACACGGTCTGCGGCCGCAACCTGACGGGTGACCACCCCGGCGACGCGGGCGCCGGCGGCGGCCAGCTCGTCGAGGGCGACTGCATCTCGGCGACGGCCAAGGAGATCGCCTGCGCCTCGGCCGGGGCGGAGGACTTCAAGGTCCTCGGCCTCGTCAAGGAGAAGACCGAGTGCCCGGCGGCGACCACGGAGCCGATGCAGCTGATGATGGCGATGGGCCGCCCGTACGACGTCATCTGCGGCGGCAAGGCCTGAGACCCGCCCGCTCCCGGTGCGGTGGCAGCCGGCCAGCAGCCGGTCAGCAGCCGGTCAGCCGCCGCACTGGGTGAGCATGGTCCGCTTGTCGGCGGCCGTGACCGGGAGTCCGTACTTCAGCGAGACCTGGGCGAACCGCACCGCGTAGGAGCAGCGGACCGGCTTGTACGGGGGCAGCCAGGAGGCGGGGCCGGAGTCCCGCTTGGCGTTGTTGGCCGGGCCGTCCACCGGGATGAGGTTGAGCGGGTCGTTGGCGATCCGCTCGCGCTTCGCCTCGTTCCAGCGGGCGGCGCCCATCTGCCAGTCGTAGGACAGCGGCATCACATGGTCGATCTGCACCTTGGTCGCCTGCTGCTTGCGCCAGTCGATGCTCTCGCCGGTGTAGGGGTCCTGGAGGGTCATCGACATGACCACGCAGTCGGATCCGGCCTTGTGCTCGATGTCCTTGCCGTCCCGGGCGAGCAGGTCGTTGCGGGTGTCGCAGCCGTTGCGGGCGAGCGGGATGCCGTCGATCCCGTCCTTCCAGGCGTAGCCGAACTTCTTCCGCTCGTAGCCGGTCTTCGGGCCGCGCCCCTTGGTGGCCACCTTCTCGATGATCCGCCGGGCGGCGGCCCGGTCCGCGTCGGTGGTGAGGGGGGCCAGGCCCGGCTTCGTACCGTCGGGGTTGTCCAGCGGGCTGGCGCCGAAGCCCTCGGCGGACCGCGCGCCGCCGTTGGTCCCGCCGCTCGCGCCGGCTCCGCCGCCGCTGTCGGCCGCGAGGTCGTCGGGGCCGCAGCCGCCCGCCAGGGCGATCGCGACGAGAGCGCCGATGGCGGGCAGGGCCGCGCGGTACGTACGGGGAGCTATCACGTGAAGCCGTCCTGACGGGGAGAAAGCCGAGCGCCGAGAATCCTAGGGGCGTCTTCCCCGCCGGGGGCGCTTCCATGACCGCGCTTCAGCACACGATGGGTCCCGGCCCGGTCACACCTTCCCGATGCCGAGGGTGTTCTCGGCAGGCAGCATCCCCGAGCCGATGGCCTCCAGCCAGGGCTTCTCCAGCAGCTTCACCAGCCGCTCGCGCCCCGGCTCCCCCAGCGCCCGCCACGGCGCGGCGGCCTCCTCGTCGGTGCGCAGCTCCACCTTCGCGCGCAGCTCGCGCCCGGCGGCCGAGGCCGTGCCGTCCGCCGCGAGCAACCCGCGCTCCCGGAGCCGCCGCTGGGCCGCGTCCCACACCTCCGCGCCCCATCCCCGGCTCGCGAACACCTCGGTGGACGCCGCGCCGACCGCCGAGAAGGAGACCAGCGACTCGACCGGGTCGAGGCCTGCCCCGGTCAGGGCGGCGATGTGCCCGTCGCCCCGGTGTTCACGCAGAACGGTCGCCGCCTGCCAGAGCACCAGGTGCGGGGCGTCCGGCCAGGGAAGGCCGGAGTTGGCGGGCCCGAGGCCGCCCGGGACCGGCTGCGCCGCCCGAGAGGTCCTGGCGGCCTCGGCCGCGCGGCGGGCCAGTGCGGCGGCCTCCGTGAACTCCGCCCCCTCCACACGGTCCCCGAACAGGGCCCGGTAGGACCGGTCGACCGCCCGCAGCCGGGCGGCGAGAACGTCCTCGGGGGCGGCGGTCGCCCAGACGGCCGGAACACAACGCCCCACCATCGCCGGAGCGAAGCTGTGGAACGTCCGCACCACCTCCTCGGCCCCCACCGCTCCCAGCGGGGCCGCCCGCCAGGCGAAGTAGCTGGACCAGCGCTCCTCGGTGTCATACCCGAGCGCGGCGGCCTCCTCGAAGGCTTCGGGTGCGTGTACAGAACGGCGTGCAGGGGCTCCAGGAGGTGCCACATCTGCCGCACGCGGGTCGGTTCTCCGGTCATGATCTCCACCTTCCCGGAAGGGAGTCGCACATCTTGCCAGTGACTAGATCAGACCTCCAGCATGCGCGCCCCTTCGAAACTTGTCAATGACTAGATGCCGGGTAGGGTGCTGCCATGACCAGTGAGCGCGAGCGCACCTACCACCACGGCGACCTGCGGCGCGTGATCCTGGACGCGGCCCTCGACGTCATCGCGACGAACGGCCCCGGGGCCCTGAGCCTGCGCGACCTGGCCCGGCGGGCCGGCGTCTCGCACGCCGCGCCGGCGCACCACTTCAAGGACCGCACGGGCCTGCTGACCGCCGTGGCCGCCGAGGGATACGCCCTGTTCGCCGACGCGCTGGCCGGGGCGCCGGACCTCCGGGAGCGGGGCGTCGCGTACGTACGGTTCGCGGCGACGCACCCCGCGCACTTCCAGGTGATGTTCCAGCCCGACCTGCACCGCACCGACGACCCGGACCTCCTGGCCGCCCGCGCCCGGGCGACCGAGGCCGTGCGCGCGGGCGTGGCGGACCTCCCGCCGGCCGGCCGGGGCGAGGACGAGCGGCTCGCGGGCCTGGCCGCGTGGTCACTGGCCCACGGCTTCGCGACACTGCTGCTGAGCGGCAATCTGGCCGACGCGGTGGAGGGCCGGGCCCCGGAGGCCGTCTTCCGGTCCCTCACCGGCCTGATCTTCACGTCGGAAAACGGCCGCGCCAGCTGACGGGGCGTCCTCCAGGCTGCCACTCATGGGCGTTTCCTGAGTGACGAACGAGGTCCCGCGGCGGGACCGGAAGCCGCCCGGCGTCCACCGCCGGGCCCGTTCGTATTCCTACGCACCCACCCAGGAGGCCCGCCCATGCCGCACGCCCGACCCACCCACGCCCGCGCTCACCGGCCCTCCGACGGCCTGGACCGCCGCATCGAGCTGCTGCGCGCGACGGCCGAGGCCGATTCCCGTGTGGAGGGCGTCCTGTTGTACGGCTCGTGGACGCTCGGCGAGGCCGACGCCCACTCGGACCTGGACACCTGCCTCTGCGTACGGGAGGAGGACGTCGACGCCTTCGACGGGCGGGAGTTCGTGGAACGGCTGGCCCCGCTGAAGCTGGCGTACACCAACATGTACGGCATCCTCGCCGTGGTCTTCGACGACCTGATGCGCGGTGAGTTCCACGTCGAGCCCACCGGCCCCGGCATCGCGGAGATCCGCACCTGGCGCGGCCAGGTCCACCTGCCCCGCCCGGAAGTCGCCGTCCTCCTGGACCGCACCGGCGAACTGACCGCCGCCGCGCGCGAACTGGCCGCCTTCCGCCCGCCGGAGCCGGTGTCCACCGCCCAGCAGCTGACGGACGAACTGGCCAACTGGACCTTGATGCCGGCCCACATCCAGACCCGGGGCGAGCACGCCCGCGCCTACAACCTGCTGCACGCGGTGATCGCCCCGCTTCAGCTGAAGCTCTGCCGCCTGCTGCGGGGCTCGACCACTCACTGGCTCACCCCGAGCCGCGCCCTGGAGGCGGACCTGCCGCGGACGGACGTCGAGCGGTACGCCACGACGACCGGGCCCTTGACCTCAAAGGCCCTCCGCACGGCGGCGGCGAACAGCTGGCAGTGGAGCCGGGAGCTGGCGGCCGAGGCGGCGGGCCGGTGGGGCATCGATCCGCCGCTGGGGCTGCACGAGGAGATCGCGGAGGCGCTGTCTCCGGCTGAGTGACCTCAGCCGTTCTCGGGCCCGAACTCGTACTGCACCTCGTACAGATGGCCCGCCTTGACCATCGGCGTTGCCTCGATGGGCCGGTCGTCGTCGCTGGGCGTGCCTCCCGGGATGCGGCGGCGCTCGGTGATGGCCGTGCCGCCCGGTGGGAGCGCCGGCGCGTCCGCGACATCCGCCGGAGGTTCGGCATCCGTGACGTCCAGGAGGGTGCTGCGGGCGCGCGTGCCGCCGTTCGCCGTCTCGGTCAGCCGGCGGCAGGGCTCTCCCGAAGGGACGGCGCCATGTACGCGGCGGGCCGTATCGTGCGCTGCCGATGTTCGCGTACGGTCACCGACGCGCCTGCCCGGCCGACCACCAGATGCTCGTCCTTGAGGAGTTGCAGGGCCTTCCGAACGGTGGCGTTGGCGGCGCCGAACCGCTCCTTCAATTGTGCGGTGGAGGGCAAGCTGTCGCCCGGAGCCAAGCTCCCGGACATGATGTCGTCGCGCAGATCAGCGGCGATCCGCTCGTGCAGGGAGCGGCTGTCCGTCTCGCCCGTCTCCGGTCCGTGCACCGTCATCCGATCCTGATCTCGTACCGCAGCTTCTGGCCCCGGGGAGGCATGACCATCACATCGACCTGGATCGGCCGGTCGTGCGCGTCGAGTGTGAGCCGGGCCAGTTCGAGGACCGGCTCACCAATCCTCAGTGCCAGCTCAGCCCGTTCACTCTCGGACGGCATGCGAGCGGCCACGTCTTCCCTGGCACGGACTCCCACGTGCCCGAGTTCGGCGAGCAGCCGGACGGCTCCTCCCCGGATCTTCGCCGTGCCGGCCAGCCCTGTGCCCCGCGCGATCTCCAGCGGGTAGTAGGTGTCGGTCAACTCGCACGGTTCGCCGTCGAGATACATGATCCGCCGCCGCCCGACGACCTGTCCGCCCTGTTCCACCGCGAGCAGGTCGGCCACGCGCTCCGGGGCGGCGACTTCGCCGGCACTCACGATCTTCTGCGTGCCCCGTCGCCCCGCCGACGCCGCCTCGGCACTCCAGACGTCGCCTCCGCCCTCCGCCGTCGTCAGGTAGTGAGCGGACGCGCTGATCAATTCGCCCTCACCCATGGCTTCCTTCCTCGCCGACGACGGACCTCGCCGGTGCACACGGTAGGTGACTCCGTCGGACTTCGGCGTCGACCACCGCGTCGTGGGCAAGACGGTGTGGGCCGCGTTCCAGCGGCCCGCGACGCCGTAGCGGCCCCGGCCAGACGCATCGGGCCCCGCCGGTCAGCCCGGCGGGGCCCGATCGTTCACGCGGCACCAGGCGCTACGACCCCAGGATCGTCGTCAGGAACTCCCCCGTCCACGCCAGCAGTTCGCGGCCGATGACCGGCTTGCCACCGATCTTTCCGGTCGTCGGGCGCGGGACCAGGATCTGGTGCGCGGCCGGCTTGATGATCGTCTTGGGGTGCAGGCGCTTCAGGCGCAGCTCCTGGGACTCGCGCAACTCCACCGGCGCGAAGCGGATGTTGGAGCCCTGGAGGACGATCTCGCCGACGCCGCAGGCGCGGGCCAACATGCGCAGGCCGGCGACCAGGAGGAGGTTCTCGACCGGTTCGGGCAGCGGGCCGTAGCGGTCGGTCAGCTCCTCGCGGACCGCGCGGATGTCGTCCTCCGAAGAGGCCGAGGCGATCGCGCGGTAGGCCTGGAGGCGCAGCCGCTCGCCCGGGGCGTAGTCGTGCGGGACGTGTGCGTCGACCGGGAGCTCGATCTTGACCTCCAGCGGGGGCTCCTCCTGCTCGCCGCCCTCCATCTGGGCCCGGTAGTCGGCGACCGCCTCGCCGACCATGCGGACGTACAGGTCGAAGCCGACGCCCGCGATGTGGCCGGACTGCTCGCCGCCCAGGAGGTTGCCCGCGCCGCGGATCTCCAGGTCCTTCATGGCCACGTACATGCCCGCGCCCATCTCGGTGTGCTGGGCGATCGTGGCCAGGCGCTCGTGGGCGGTCTCGGTGAGGGGCTTCTCCGGGGGGTAGAGGAAGTAGGCGTAGCCGCGGTCGCGGCCCCGGCCCACCCGGCCGCGCAGCTGGTGCAGTTGGGAGAGGCCGAAGTTGTCGCCGCGCTCCACGATCAGGGTGTTCGCGTTGGAGATGTCGATGCCGGACTCGACGATCGTCGTGGAGACCAGGACGTCGAACTTCTTCTCCCAGAAGTCCACCACCACCTGTTCCAGGGCCGCCTCGGACATCTGGCCGTGGGCCGTGGCGATCCTGGCCTCCGGGATGATCTCGCGGAGGCGGGCGGCGGCCCGGTCGATGGACTCGACCCGGTTGTGGATGTAGAAGACCTGGCCCTCGCGCAGGAGTTCACGCCGCACGGCCGCACCGATCTGCTTCTCCTCGTACGGGCCGACGAAGGTGAGGACCGGGTGACGCTCCTCCGGCGGGGTGGTGATCGTGGACATCTCGCGGATGCCGGTGACCGCCATTTCGAGCGTACGGGGGATGGGGGTCGCGGACATCGTGAGCACGTCGACGTTGGCGCGGAGCTTCTTGAGCTGCTCCTTGTGCTCGACGCCGAACCGCTGCTCCTCGTCCACGATGACCAGGCCGAGGTCCTTGAACTTGGTCTCGGAGGAGAAGAGTCGGTGGGTGCCGATGACCAGGTCGACGGCCCCGTCCTTCAGGCCTTCGAGCGTCGCCTTGGACTCCGTGTCCGACTGGAAGCGGCTCAGGGCCCTCACGTTGACCGGGAACTGGGAGTAGCGCTCGGTGAACGTACCGAAGTGCTGCTGGACCAGGAGGGTCGTGGGGACCAGCACCGCCACCTGCTTGCCGTCCTGGACCGCCTTGAACGCCGCCCGGACCGCGATCTCCGTCTTGCCGTAGCCGACGTCGCCGCAGACCAGCCGGTCCATCGGGACCGTCTTCTCCATGTCCTCCTTGACCTCGGCGATCGTGGACAGCTGGTCGGGCGTCTCCGCGTACGGGAAGGCGTCCTCCAGCTCACGCTGCCAGGGGGTGTCCGCGCCGAAGGCGTGGCCGGGGGCGGCCATCCGGGCGGAGTAGAGCTTGATCAGGTCGGCGGCGATCTCCTTGACCGCCTTCTTCGCCCGCTGCTTCGTCTTCGTCCAGTCCGCGCCGCCGAGCCGGTGCAGTGTCGGGGCCTCGCCGCCGACGTACTTGGTGACCTGCTCCAGCTGGTCGGTCGGGATGTAGAGGCGGTCGCCCGGCTGGCCGCGCTTGGCGGGGGCGTACTCGACGAGGAGATACTCGCGGGTCGCGCCCTGGACCGTACGCTGCACCATCTCCACGTACCGGCCCACACCGTGCTGCTCGTGGACGATGTAGTCGCCGACCTCCAGCGTCAGCGGGTCGATCGTCTTGCGGCGGCGGGCCGGCATCCGGCCCAGGTCCTTGGTGGCGGTGCGCTGGCCGGTCAGGTCCGTCTCGGTGAGCACGGCGAGCTTCAGCCCCGGGTCGACGAACCCCTGCTCGATGGCCCCGCAGGAGACGTGCACCAGGGACGGGGTCAGCTCGGTCAGGTCGGCGTCGAGGCGGGCCGCGATGCCCTCGCCGCTCAGCACCTCGACCGTACGGGTGGCGAGGCCCTGGCCCTCCGTCACGTACACCGTGCGCCAGCCGTCGGCCAGCCAGCCCTTGGTGTCGGCGAGCGCGCGGGCGGTGTCGCCCCGGTACGCCTCGGGGGCGTGCATGGAGAGCTGGAGGGTGTCGTCGTCGTGGTCGGCGGCGTCGGCCGCGAACGGCGAGATCGACCACCACATCATGTCCAGCTCACGGGCCCGGTCCCGGACGTCCGCGATGCCCCACAGCGAGGCCGCGCCCACGTCGATGGGGGCCTCGCCGCCGCCCGCGCTCGCCGCCCACGACGCCTGGAGGAACTCCTGGCTGGTGGCGACCAGGTCGGCCGCCCGGGTGCGGACGCGCTCCGGGTCGCAGACGATCGCCATCGCGTCCTTCGGCAGGACGTCGAGCAGCAGCTCCATGTCGTCGACCAGGACCGGGGCCAGGGACTCCATGCCCTCGACCGCGATGCCCTCCGCGATCTTGCCGAGCAGCTCGCCCAGCTCCGGGTGGGCCTCGGCGAGTGCCGCCGCCCGCTCCCGCACCTCGTCGGTCAGCAGCAGCTCACGGCAGGGCGGGGCCCACAGCCCGTGCGCCGCGACCTCCAGGGACCGCTGGTCGGCGATCTTGAAGTAGCGGATCTCCTCGACCTCGTCGCCCCAGAACTCCACCCGAAGGGGGTGCTCCTCGGTCGGCGGGAAGACGTCCAGGATCCCGCCGCGCACGGCGAACTCGCCGCGCTTCTCGACCAGTTCGACCCGGGAGTACGCGGCGGCCGCCAGCGCGTCCACGACCTCCCCCAGATCCGCGCTCTGCCCGCCGCTCAGCGCCACGGGCTCCAGCTCGCCGAGCCCCTTGACCTGCGGCTGGAGCACGGAGCGGATCGGCGCGACGACGACGGAGACCGGCCCCGTCTCCGGGTCGTCCTCGCGGGGATGCGCCAGGCGTCGCAGCACGGCGAGGCGCCGGCCCACGGTGTCCGAGCGGGGCGAGAGCCGCTCGTGCGGCAGCGTCTCCCAGGACGGGTACTCCGCGATGGTGTCCGGCGGCAGCAGCGTGCGCAGGGCGGCGGCCAGGTCCTCCGCCTCCCGGCCCGTCGCGGTGACGGCCAGCACGGTCCGGCCGGTCTGCCGGGCCAGCGCGGCCACGGCGAACGGCCGCGCGCCGGGCGGGCCCACCAGGTCGACGTGTGCCCGGTGCCCGTCCCCGGCGGCCTTCACCGCCTCGGCGAGCGCCGGGTCCGTAACGACGACATCCAGCAGACCGTGCAGGCTCATGAAGTTTCCGTCCGGGGTTCAGATCAGATGCGGCTCAGGGTTCACCGGCAGCCGGCTGCTACCGGGGCAACGCGAAGGGCCCGACACGTCAGGGGTGCCTGATCCGCCGGGCACCCCCGGGGGCCGGGGTGACTTCCAGAGTACGACCCGGGGACGACAGCCGCGCCCGCAACCGGTGAGCCTGCGGTCCGTGCCGCCCCGTCGCCCGCGTCCCCGGCCCGGCCGCCCGCCCGCCCCCACGCACGATCCGGGCCGCCTGCCTCACGCCCGATCCCGGCCGCCGCTCCAGGCCTGACCTTGGCCGCCCGGTTCACACCTGATCCGGATCGGCCGCTTGATGCCCGATCCAGGCCGTCCGGTCCGCGCCCGGCCCGCCGCCCGTCGCGCCGTCACCGCCGCTCGTCGACGGTCGCGCGCCGTTCATCTCCGTCCCGCGCACAGTTCTGCCGGGGATCCTCACAGGAGTGTTCCCAGCGTCTAGTCTTTGCCCGACCCTTGCACGGACACGCGGACGGGCACAGCGGCCGGCCCGCCATCCATGCGGTACGGGGCAGGGTCAACGGCACGAAGCACGGGGCACGGAGTACGGGGCACGGGCGGAGCGAGCAGCGGCCGGGGCGGGCGGCGCGGGGCGATCCCCTCGGCGTACGCCTCCACGGCACCAGGCATCGGGGGCGTACGTGGGCGAGAACGAGATGTCCGTCTTCGGGCTCCCGGAGGCCGAGGAAGAGGTCTACCGGCACTTCCTGCGCAACCCCGGCACCCGCGCCGACGGCCTCCGTCTCCTGCCGCACTCCCGCTCCCGGGAGGCGCGCGCCCTGATCGCGCGGCTCCAGGAGCTGGGGCTGCTGCGCACCGAGGACGCCGAGCGGCGGATCTTCCCGGCGGATCCCGAGGTGGCCCTCACCCGGCTGGTGGACGTCCGGCTGCACACGCTGCATCAGGAGTTGCAGCGCGTCACCCGGTCGCGGCACGTCATTGACGGTCTACGCGCGGAGCAGGGGGCCCGTACACCCCCTCCCGACACCTCGCGGGGCGCACTCCTGGCCCACCGCAGCGGCCTGGTCTCCAGCATCGTCTCCCTGTGCGAACGGATCTGGGACCAGGCCGACGAGCTGTCCCGGGCGGGCGACGGCACGGGGAGCGGCGAGGGCGCCGCCGTTCCCCGCCCTTCCGGCATCGAGCGGCGGGTGCTGGTGTCGATGTGCACGGTGGGCAAGGACGAGGCGGGCGCGCGGGAGCTGGGGGTGTCGGTGCGGACCTATCGGCGGCATGTCGCCGATCTGATGCAGACGCTCGGCGCGGCCAGCCGGGCGCAGGCCGCGCTGCTGGCCCGGGAACGCGGTTGGATCTGAGGACCGAAGGCCCGGCCGCGCGAAGGCCCGGCGGCCTCGGCGAGAGGAAACCCGGGTGCGGGAAACGCGGTCGGCCCCGGGACGTTTGGAGGAACGTCCCGGGGCCTGCCGGTCATCCTACGGCGACGCCCGGAGGGTCACCGTTGTCGGGAGGGCGTCGGCTCACCCGTCCGCTGCGATGGCGTTCAGGACGTTCATCCGGCCCGCCCGGAAGGCCGGGACGAGAGCGGCGAACAGTCCGACGAGGGCGGAGCAGGCGAAGACCGTGAGGATCGTCGGCCACGGGATCTCCAGGACCTCCAGCCCCTCCAGCGCCAGCAGCTTCTGGGCCGCGGTGCCCCAGCCCATCCCGAGTCCGAGTCCGAGCAGCGCTCCGAAGAGGGCGATGACCACGGACTCCAGCCGGATCATGCGGCGCAGCTGGCGGCGGGAGAGCCCGATGGCGCGCATCAGGCCGATCTCGCGGGTCCGTTCGACCACGGACAGGGCGAGGGTGTTCACCACACCGAGCACCGCGACGATGATCGCCAGGGCGAGCAGGCCGTACACGATGTTCAGCAACTGGCCGATCTGGTCCTTCAGCTGCTCCTTGAAGTCGGCCTGATTCTGCACCTTGTAGACCGGGTACTCGGCCATCGCGCTCTTCAGGGCCGCGTACGCCTCCTTCTCCTTGCCCTCCTCCGCCTTGCCGAACATGGCCACGTTCTGCGGCATCCGGTCGGCCGGGACGTAGGACGCCGCCGTCGTGAGGTTGGTGTACATCGCGCCGCGGTCGATGTTGGTGTCGTCGGAGGTGATGGCGGCGACCTTCAGCTTCGCCGTCTCCCCCGCCCTGAAGGCGACGGTGAGAGTGTCGCCGACCTTGACCCCGTGCTTCTCGGCGTAGTCCTCGCCGACGGACATGGCGTTCTTGCCGTAGGCCTTCGAGAGGTCGCCGGAGAGCGCGGTGCGCCGGACGTCCTGCTGGTACGTGGGGTCGGCGGCGGTGATCCCCTCGTCCTCGGTCTTTCCGTTCGGGGCGGTGATCTTCGCCTTGACGAAGGTGTAGTCGGTCATGTGCTCCAGGCCGGGGACGGCGCGCACGGCGTCGGCGGCCTGGGGCACGATCGGGCGGCCGGTGCTGCTGTCCTGGACGATGAAGTCCGCGCCGACCGACTTGTCGAGCTCCTCGGTGGCCGAGGCCACCATGGAGGACCCGACGACGGACAGGCAGGCCACCAGGGCGAGCCCGATCATCAGGGCGGCTCCGGTCGCTCCCGTACGCCGGGGGTTGCGCAGGGCGTTGCGCTCGGCCAGCCGGCCGACCGGGCCGAAGAGCCGCAGGACGACGACGCTCAGGGCCCGCACCACCACACCGGCCAGGAGTGGGCCGATCACGATGAAGCCGATCAAGGTCAGCAGTACGCCGAGGGCGAGGAACATCGAGCCTTCGGTGGCCTTGTCCGCCTGGGTCGTCGCCCACAGGGACGCGCCGCCCGCCGCCGTCAGGAACAGACCGATACCGGCCCTGATCCAGCCGGACTTGCCGTCTGCGGGGGTCCCGGCGTCGCGCAGCGCGGCCATCGGCGAGACCATGCCGGCCCGGCGGGCCGGGATGTACGCGGCGAGGACGGTGACGACGACGCCGAGCACGAGGCCGATCACCGGGGTCGTCCAGGCGACGGTGAGGTCGCCGGTGGACAGCTCCATGCCCACCGCGCCCATCGCCTTCATCAGGCCGACGGCCAGTCCGACGCCGGCCGCGACGCCGAGCAGGGAGCCGACGATGCCGAGGAGGACCGCCTCCACCAGCACGGACCGGTTGACCTGCTTGCGGCTGGATCCGATGGCCCGCATCAGACCGATCTCGCGGGTCCGCTGGGCGACCAGCATCGAGAAGGTGTTGACGATGAGGAAGATGCCGACGAGGAAGGCGATCCCGGCGAAACCGAGCATCGCGTACTTC
The DNA here is from genome assembly GCF_044766265.1 of Streptomyces sp. NPDC102283. Classification (NCBI taxonomy): domain Bacteria; kingdom Bacillati; phylum Actinomycetota; class Actinomycetes; order Kitasatosporales; family Streptomycetaceae; genus Streptomyces; species Streptomyces sp. NPDC102283. The sequence goes on along the minus strand of NZ_JBIWLQ010000005.1, from coordinate 364,386 downwards.
ATGACGTCCAGGAAGGACCCCATGGAGTCCTTGTTGGCGTCCGTGGCCTCCTGCTGGGTCTGGAGCTTGTACGCGGCCGAGCCGTCGAGGGCGGTGGCGACGTTCTGCTTCAGCCGGGTGTCGCTGACGCCGCTCTCCGCGCTCACCAGGATCTGGGTGAAGACGTCGGGAGCGCCGAGCAACTGCTTCTGTGCGGTTGCGGTTTCGAGGTAGACGACGGCCGCGCCCGGGTTGGTGACGGTGAAGGACGCGATGCCGCTGATCTTCGCCTTCATGTCGCCGGTGGCGGCGATGATGCGCAGCTCGTCACCGATCTTCAACCCGTGCTTGTCCGCGGTGTCGGCGTCGACCATCGCCTCGGTGGGGCCGCGGGGTGCGTGTCCGGAGGTGATCTCCATCGAACGCAGGTCGTTCCCGGTCCAGTTGCTCGCGATGGTCGGGGCTCCGGTCTCGGAGCCCACGTTCTTGTTCTCGCTGTCGACGACGGTGACCGCCATGGAGAAGACGGAGCCCTCCGCCTTCTTCACCCCGTCGGCCTTCGCGACCTCCTGGACGGCGGAGGCGGGCAGCGAGGCGGGCTTGCCGTTGTCGGGCTGCTCGTCGTTCCCGCCGGCCGTCTTCGGGCTGACGGTGACGTCGGGCGAGGTCACCGCGAAGAGCTTGTCGAAGGTGGTGTTCATCGTGTCGGTGAAGACGAGCGTGCCGCAGACGAACGCCACGGACAGCAGCACCGCCACGGCGGAGAGGGCCATCCGGCCCTTGTGCGCGAGGAAGTTGCGCACCGAGGTCTTCCAGACAGTCATGACGTCCGCCCACGTGCGTCGAAGTGCTTCATGCGGTCGAGGACCTGGTCCGCGGTCGGGTCGTACATCTCGTCGACGATGGATCCGTCGGCGAGATACAGCACCCGGTCCGCGTAGGAGGCGGCGACGGGGTCGTGGGTGACCATGACGATGGTCTGGCCCAGCTCGTCGACCGACTTGCGGAGGAAGGACAGGACTTCGGCCCCGGCGCGGGAGTCCAGGTTCCCGGTGGGCTCGTCACCGAAGATGATCTCCGGCCGGGCGGCGAGCGCCCTGGCGACGGCGACGCGCTGCTGCTGACCGCCCGAGAGCTCGGTGGGGCGGTGCTTGAGGCGCTCGGCGAGCCCGACGGTCTCCACGACCTGCTGGAGCCATGCGGCGTCGGGCTTGCGGCCCGCGATGTCCATCGGCAGCGTGATGTTCTCCAGTGCGTTGAGCGTCGGGAGCAGGTTGAACGCCTGGAAGATGAACCCGATCCGGTCGCGCCGGAGCTGGGTGAGCTTCTTGTCCTTGAGCTTGGTGATCTCGGTCTCGTCGAGATAGATCTCGCCCGACGTCACCGTGTCGAGCCCGGCCAGGCAGTGCATCAGGGTCGACTTGCCGGAGCCGGACGGGCCCATGATCGCCGTGAACTGCCCGCGGGCGATGTCCACATCGACGTGGTCGAGCGCGACGACCCGGGTCTCCCCGGTGCCGTATGCCTTCACGACCTGCCGCGCTCGCGCCGCGACGGCCGTACGCCCTCCAGTGCCCCCGTGCCTGGGAATGGTCACAGCCGTTGTCACGGTATTTCTCCTATGTCGGTCGATGACTGGACGTCATTGGGTACGGTCCGAGTCTGGTTTCTGAACGGTGTCCGGCGCGATGGTGCCCAGCGCAGTCTTCAGGTGGGGTTTTCCCTACCTGCCCCCCTGCGGCGGCCCGTAGCGGCGACGTAAGAACAGGTTAAGGAAACGCCCCCCGCCGCCACGTCCTCCGCCGGGAGGAACGGGCCCTGGCCACTATGAGGGGGCGCCCCCTAGGGGACTCGTCCCCCAGAGGGAGGCGAGGTCAGGGGCACCGTTCGCCGGGGCGGGACCGCGGGCGGGGCGGCCGACCAACCGGAGCGGAGGGGTCCGCCGGTGCCCCATGAGCCGCCCTGCCGCTTCCCCTCGCTTCCCCTCGCTTCCCCTCGCCGATCCCGCGATCGTTCTCCTCGTCCCGCCCCGCCCCGTACGGCGCTCCCGGATGAGACAGTGCCCCGGGAGATACGTGCATAGGGAAGGAAACCCGGTGAGCGGCACGGACGACAAGAGCGACGTGAGCGCGGGCGGCACAGCCGACCCCGGCGCGGGCGCGAGTACGGATACGGGCTCCGGCTCCGGCTCCGGCTCCGGCGCGAGTACGGATACGGGTACGAGCTCCGGCGCGGGCGCGGGCGCGGGCGCGGACGGGAACGCGGACGGTAACGCGGACGGGAACGCGGACGGCACGAAGATGTCGCCCGCCCTCACCACCCCCCGCGGTCGCCGCCCCGTCGTGGCGGCGCTCATGCTCGGCATGGCGCTGGCGGCCATCGACGGCACCATCGTGTCCACCGCAGTCCCCCAGATCGTCGGCGACCTGGGCGGGCTCGCCGTCTTCTCCTGGCTCTTCTCCGGCTATCTGCTGGCCGTCACCGTCACGCTCCCCCTGTACGGAAAGCTCTCCGACACCTTCGGACGCAAGCCGGTACTGATAGCCGGAATCATCCTGTTCCTGATCGGCTCGATCCTCTGCGCGGCCGCCTGGAACATGGGCGCGCTCATCGCGTTCCGCATCGTCCAGGGCCTGGGCGGCGGCGCGCTCCAGGGCACGGTCCAGACCATCGCGGCCGACCTCTACCCCCTCAAGGAACGCCCGCGCATCCAGGCGAAGCTGTCGACGGTGTGGGCCACCTCCGCGGTCGCCGGGCCGGTGGTCGGCGGGCTGCTCGCCGGGTACGCCGACTGGCGGTGGATCTTCCTGATCAACCTCCCGGTCGGCGCGGTCGCGCTCTGGCTGATCGTCCGCCACCTCCACGAACCCGCCCGCCCCCGCCCGGCCGCCCGGCCCCGCGTCGACTGGGCGGGAGCGCTCGCCGTCTTCGCGACCGGCGCCCTGCTGCTCACCGCACTCGTACAGGGCGGCGTCGCGTGGCCCTGGCTCTCGGCGCCCTCGCTCGGCCTGTTCGGGGCGAGCGCGGTGCTGGCCGCGCTCACCGTCGTGATCGAGCGGCGGGCGGCGGAGCCGATCATCCCGGGCTGGGTGTGGCGTCGGCGCACCATCGCCTCGGTCAACCTGGCGCTCGGCGCGTTGGGCCTGCTGATGGTCGCGCCGACCGTCTTCCTCCCCACGTACGCCCAGTCGGTGCTGGGCCTCGGGCCGATAGCGGCCGGGTTCGTGCTCTCGGTGATGACGCTGAGCTGGCCCGTCACCGCGGCCCTGTCCGACCGGGTCTACAACCGCATCGGCTTCCGGCTCACCGCGATCATCGGCATCGGCGCCGCCCTGCTGATCCTGCTGGCCTTCCCCCTGCTCCCCTACCCCGGCGAGCCCTGGCACCCGGCCCTGCTCATGCTCCTGCTCGGCGCGGCCCTCGGCCTCTTCCAACTCCCCCTGATCGTGGGCGTCCAGTCCACGGTCGGCTGGGCGGAGCGCGGTACGACGACGGCGTCCGTCCTCTTCTGCCGCCAGCTCGGCCAGAGCATCGGCGCTGCGCTCTTCGGGGCGGTCGCCAACGGCGTCCTCGCCGCACGCCTCCTCGACGCCCCGGTGGCCGGCCTCCCCGACGACCTGGACGCGGTCGCCCGCGCCCTGGAGGACCCGGGCACCCTCTCCGCGGCGGCGACGGACTACCTGCGCCGGGCGGTCGACGCCGCGGTGGACCACGTCTACATCGGGGCCGCCGGAGCCGCGGCCCTGGCCCTCCTCGCCCTGATCACCCTGGCCCCGCGCCGCTTCCCGGTCATCACCGAGACCGCCGAGGCCCCGAGGACCACCGGGGCGGCGGACCGGCAGGACAGCCCTTCCTAGAACCCGGCGCCCTTCGAACCGTTCTCCGGGTCGAGCAGGGGCATGGCCGCGAAGGCGTGGTCCGCCCAGATCCGGCGGGATTCATCGTTGGCGTACGGGGCGATCCCCGTGGCGGTGTCCATGAGCCGGGTGAGACGGCCCGGGGCGCGGTACGGGGACCAGCCCGGGTGTCCGTCCTTGGCGAAGGAGGTCCATGCCCGGCGGAAGTGGGCGGACACGGCCTCGGCCTCGTCGCGGGCTTCGCCGATGAACGTGGCGCTGAACTCCGTGGTGAAGTCGCCGAAGGTGAGCGGGACATCCAGGCCGTGGCAGGCCCCGGCGACGCCGCCGAAGGCGGGTGCGGGCCAGGTGAGTTCGTAGACGTGCGCCTGGCCGCCGGCTTCGGCCTGCGCCTCGGCGAGGTGGACCGTGGGCATGCGGAACAGCCAGTCGGAGTGCACCAGTTCGTACAGGCGCTCGGCCGAGGCGCCCGGGAAGGCTTCGCGATAGGCCCGCTCGCCGTCCGGGGCGGGGGCCAGGGTGCCGAGCGCGGCACGTGCCTGGTCCTCGGTCACCTTGCCGATGAGTCCACCGAGGAAGAGCGCGAAGCGGAATTCGTCGCGGGTGTGCCCGGTGAGCAGGTCCACCTGGCGGGCCGAGCCCGCGGCCACGGACCGCCAGGGCGCCGCCGGCAGGACGTCGCCGTCGACGACGGGGCAGATGAGCATGGAGGTGTCGGCGATGGCGCCCCAGCGCCGGGTGTACTGCCGGGATACGGCGATGTGCGCGCCGGTGGCCTGTGCGAGGGCCGCCGGCGACAGGGCGGCGAGGTCCGTCATGGTCGCTTCCACCCCCAGGGAGGAGGTGATGGTGGAGGCGATGTCCGCTGCGAGGTCCGGTGAGAGGAAGGTTCCCGGCACGCTCTGCGCGATGGCCCGGCCGAACAGACCCCGAGCGCGCGGAACGGCCAGGAGGGCGGCGATGGAACCCGCTCCCGCGGACTCGCCGAAGACCGTGACCCGGCCGGGGTCACCACCGAAGGCGGCGATGTTCTCCCGCACCCATTCCAGTGCGGATATCTGATCGAGCAGGCCGCGGTTGGCGGGGGCGCCCTCGATGTGGCCGAACCCCTCGAAGCCGACCCGGTAGTTGAGGGTGACGAGGACGACCTCGCCCTCCCGGGCGAGCCTGGCGCCGTCGTACTCGCTGGACATGCCCATGGTGTAGCCGCCGCCGTAGATCCACACCATGACCGGCAGCCGCGCCCCCGCAGACGGCTCGGGGGTCCAGACGTTCACCGTGAGCCAGTCGTCGCCGCCCGGTACGTCCGTCTCCGCCGTGGCCGACGGGACCATCGGCATCGGGGTCTGCACCGGCGGCGGACCGAAGGAGAACGCGTCGCGCACGCCGTCCCACGGCTCCGGGGGGCGGGGGGAGGCCAACCGCGCCTCGCCGACCGGCGGTCGCGCGTAGGGAATACCGCGGAAGACGGCCAGGCCGCCCTCCGCTCGTCCGCGGACCGCACCGGACGCGGTGCGAACCACCGGGCCCGCACTCCCGGCTTCGGCTGTCGAAGGCTTGCCTGTCGTCATGAGGACTCCATTCGTTCCGTCCGGACCGGCTTCCCGGCCGGGCGCCATGGGCGTGCGGAGCGGCACCGACAGCCTCGGGCTCCGGCGGCCGACGCGATGCCATCCGCGTGGATACGAGGCACCACTATCTTGATAGGCAATTCGATACTTGCCTATCGTGGGGGGCGCGCCGGACGATGCCCTCAAGGCCCTGGCCGAGCACACCCGGAAGAATCGGCCGGCGGATCTCGGGGCGCGTACGACGAGGGTGAGCCGCGCTTCTTGATCACGTGGGTCCGGTGGGTACAACCCTTGGCCGGATCCAGCCGTCTGTACGCATGCAGATCAACTGCATTCGAACGCGCAGTGACCATCGGGTGAACGCACCCGGGACGTTCCCGCGCACTCTCCCTTAGGAGTCCGCGTGACTGCCCGCACCCTCGGTACACGCCTGGTCCTCGCCATCACCGTGGCATCCGCCGTCGCCAGCCTGCCGCACGTCGCCCATGCGGCCGCGCCGACCGGCCCCGTACAGGCGACGACCGCCCCCGCCGGGCCGCAGGACGACTTCAACGGTGACGGGTACGGCGATCTGGCGTTCTCGGCGCCCGGGGCGACGGTCAACGGTTTCGCCGGTGCCGGATTCGCCGGAGTGGTCTACGGGTCGAGCAGTGGCCTGAAACCTGCCACCAAGCAGGTCCTCACCCAGAACTCGGCCGGCATCCCCGATGTCGCGGAGACCGGGGACCGCTTCAGCAGCACGCTCGTCTCCGCCGACCTCGACAAGGACGGATACACCGACCTGGTGGTCGGCTCGGCGGGTGAGGACGGTGCCGGCGTGGACGCCGGGACGCTGACCGTCGTATGGGGTGGTGCGGCCGGGCTGTCGGGTGGGGCCACACTCCTGGTGGGCACCCCGTACAGCGAGGTCGGCAGCGAACTGACCGCGGGCGACTTCGACGGGGACGGGCTCAAGGACCTCGCCACGTTCGTGCACGACGACCTCCAGGTCCTGGCGGGGCCGTTCACCCGCACCGGAGCCGCGGCCTCCGCCACCCTGACGCCGTATGCCACGCACCGGTGGTTCGAGCTCAGGGCGGGCGATGTCAACGGCGACGGGCGAGACGATGTCGTGGGTGTCTCCCACCACGACAGCGAGGACGACCTGCGGATGGTATCCGTCGCCGCGGGCAGCCCCACCGGTCCAGGTCGCTTCAGCGCAACGACCGGAGCCGACGGGCACCGGCTGGAGGCCGGGGAGAAGCTCGCCGTCGGCAACGTGAACGGCGACGCGTACGCCGACATCGTCGTGGGCCGCCTCGAAGGCTACGACAGCGACGTCGACCACCCCCTCTCGCTCGGCGGCCTGGTCACCTATGTGCCGGGCAGCGCCGCGGGCGCCCAGGGCGCCAAGGCGAAGGTCTTCAACCAGGACTCCGCGGGCGTGCTCGGCGTCGCCGAGCGCGGCGACCTGTTCGGCCAGTCCCTCGCCATCGCCGACACCAACGGGGACGGCTACGGGGAGGTCGCGGTCGGGGTGCCGGGCGAGGCGCTCGGCACGGTCGCACGGGCGGGCGGGATCGTGATCCTGCCGGGCACGGCGGCCGGCCCGACGGGCACGGGTTCGACGGGCTTCAACCAGACCACCGAGGGCATCACGGGGACGGCGGAAGCGGGCGACCTCTTCGGCGGTGCGGCCGCGTTCGTGGACGGCAACAAGGACGGCCGCGCCGAACTGGCCGTGGGCGCACCCGGCGAGAACGCCGGTGAGGGTTCCCTCTGGGTCGTTCCGTCGATGAAGACCGGAACCGGCTCCTTCACGTTCGGCCACGGCACGCTGGGCACGGTGGCGGTCAAGGCGGCCCTGGGGTCGTCCTTCAGCCGCTGAGTAGTGCGACGCCGCCCCCGGCCTCCTGCCGCGGGCGGCGCCCGCCGATGACCGGACCCAGTACGCGAACGAACGTGGACCTGCCCGTCGTAGCGGCCACGACGTGAGCGCTACCGCTGCCTGCGGGGAGTACCGTCACCGGCCTGCGCGTCGGGGTGACCGTGCCGTCGGCCGCGAGCTCTGCGGACGCAAGCACCCCGTCGACGTACAAGGGCGACGAGCGCCGGCAGCCGCTGCACAACGCCGCGGCCTCCTGCAACGGCGAGAACGCGTGCGTGTCCGGCCCGACCACCGGATGTCGTTCCGCTACTACGGGCAGGCCTTCTATACGGGCGGGGCCTTCTCTTACGGGCAGGCCTTCCTGGGCGAACAGACCTCGCCGCAGAATGCCGCCCGCCGGGACCGTCCGGTTACCGGCGATACCGAGCCACGGGCCGTCCGCACGCAAGGCCGCCAGGGACTCTCGTACGTTCAGGGGTACAGATCCGTGTCCGTGCGCGGGTCGAAGTGCTCAGGCCGCGCTGCGACGGCCGAGTGATCGTGCGGTGGAAGGCCCGCCCTTCCGGCAGGGGGGCAGGCTTCCGCCCGGTCCGGTGGACAGCTCCGCCCCACGACGGGCGGCGACGCGTCCCCGCGGTACGTAGGCATTCCCCGAAGCTCGGGCCCCGAGTCCCGGGCTTCGGGGTTCGGGGTTCGGGGTTCGGGCTCCGGGACGGTCGGGTCACTCTTCCGGGGTACGTGAGCGGGTCCCCGGCCCGAAGCTCGGGTGCCGGGACTCGGGCGTCGGGATGCGGGACCCGGGGTTCGAGCGCCTTCTTTAACCGGCAGGGAGAAATAGGGGGTTGGGGAAAACCTCCCCTACCTCCCTGCCCCGTAACGGGCAGCAAGTATGACTAATGGTGACAGCTTGCGGCACAGCGTCACGACTGCTTACGGTGCGAGAACCAAACGACCCCGACCGGTGTTAGAGCACCAGGCCGGGGTCTCACCACAAGATCGATAACCCAGAAAGCCGATCCCATGGCTACCAAGCACTTTAGCTCTGCCCTGCCTGCACCAGTGGCCTCCGCCGCGTACCCGATGGCCAAGCCCGGCTACGGCAAACGCTCCGCACCGGACCAACAGGCCCGTACGCGAGATGACTTCGCTCTCCTGCCGACCCGTGAGCGGTACGTCGCCGGGTTCGTCGACCACCTCCCCGATGGTGCCGCGATGAGCGTGAAGACGCTCGCGAAGCAGCTTCCGCTCTACGGCCAGCAGGCCATCTCCACCGCTCTCACGGCCTTGTCCGTCGCCGGGCATCTGCGGCGCGTGCGGTGCGCGGTCGGCGGTGCGGGCGAGGAGACGCGCTGGGTCTTCCGCACGTTCTGGTCGCGCACGGCCCGGGACAACGAGTGGTGGAACACCTACCTCGCCACCGAGAAGGCCACCCTGGCCGCAGCCCCCGCGCCGGAGACGTCCGTCCCCGACACGGCACCGCCGCCACCGTGGGCCCCGCCCGAGGAACCGCCGCCACCTGCACCGGAGGCGTCCGACACGGACCAGGCTCCCGAACCCACTGCCGTGCCGCACCAGCGCACCCCGCCGCAGGCACCGGACGCAGAGCCGACTGCGCCCCCACCGCCCGCTTCGGGCGCTGCCCCGGCATCGCCCCGCACCTCCGAGGGCGACCCATCCCCCGCCTACCTCGCCCTGGCCCGCCTCGGCCGCGACGATCACCGCTTGGCCCTCTCCGCCGACGACTGCGCCGCCCTGGAAGCACAGGCAGCACAGTGGCTCGCCCGGGGCGTCAGCGTCGACTACCTGACCAGCGCCCTCACCGCGGGACTCCCCGCCCAGGTCGACAGCCCCCTCGGATTCCTCCGCCGCCGCCTCACCGACAAGATCCCACCCCGCCTGACCACCGAGAACACCCGGCCCGCCGCCCCCGCCCCGGCTCGCCGCCTCCTCATGGAATGCACCGACTGCGGACGCCCCGGCCAGCCAGAAGCCCTCCCCGACGGCCTCTGCCGCCCCTGCCGCACAACCCACACCGGCTCCGGGGGCGGAGAGAACACGACCCGCCCGATCGAGATCGCCGACGTCAAAGCACACATGAGCAACCTTCGCGACCTGCTCAAACCCGTCTGACCTCCACAGTCCGGCTGGTCTCACGGTCCTGGCATACCGAAGCCATCAGCAAGGTGCACTCCACCTTCCTCTTCAAGACATCGCCCCCTGCCGCCCCGGAAAGGGCAGAATCACTCCCAAGCCTGCAGAGCTTCAAGCAAAGCCATTTGCAACACAGAGGGCAATATGTCCAATTCTCAACAAGTGGGTAAATTCAGCCCCGTCTCCACATAAACCCGCAGGTCACGAACTGTGGTCCCTGCGCACGCGGGGATGGTCCCCGGACGCCTTGATCAGGACTTCCGTCATCTGGGTGGTCCCTGCGCACGCGGGGATGGTCCCATCGGCACACAGCTCACGCCAGTGCTGGAGCGGTGGTCCCTGCGCACGCGGGGATGGTCCCCCGGGTGATCCCGCGCCGGTAGTACCTGACAGGTGGTCCCTGCGCACGCGGGGATGGTCCCGGACCGACCGCCGTCCCGTTGCCCTGGACGTGGTGGTCCCTGCGCACGCGGGGATGGTCCCGGCTTGCGATGCCGAGACCTTTACCGCCTTGAGTGGTCCCTGCGCACGCGGGGATGGTCCCACCGCGTACACGTTCAAGGTGGCGGCGGTGACGTGGTCCCTGCGCACGCGGGGATGGTCCCGTAGAAGCGCGCGTTGCCGTCGACCGTGGCGTGGTCCCTGCGCACGCGGGGATGGTCCCTTTAGTGCGCTAACGTTCGGGGCGTACCGCAGGTGGTCCCTGCGCACGCGGGGATGGTCCCGCCGACCCGGACGCGCCCAAGGGCTTCTACAGGTGGTCCCTGCGCACGCGGGGATGGTCCCTTCATACGGCTCGCGTACTCCACGTTCCAGGCGTGGTCCCTGCGCACGCGGGGATGGTCCCAAGTGGTTCGGGCGCAACATGGGCGATCCCAAGTGGGCACTGCGCACGCGGGGATGGTCCCCTCACCGAGAGCGTGCCGCTCCCCGACGCGGTGTGGTCCCTGCGCACGCGGGGATGGTCCCCCGACCCCGATGTTCTTCACGGCCGAGAGGAAGTGGTCCCTGCGCACGCGGGGATGGTCCCGTCATTCGTCTCCCCTGACGCTCCTGGCTGCAGTGGTCCCTGCGCACGCGGGGATGGTCCCAGGCTGGCGATCGTCTTGCCGGATCGAACCGAGTGGTCCCCGCGCACGCGGGGATGGTCCCCACCAGTGCGTGACGGCCGGTGGGGTGTCGGGCGTGGTCCCTGCGCACGCGGGGATGGTCCCCTCCCGGCGGTGGAGGAGCCCCTGGTCGCTTAGTGGTCCCCGCGCACGCGGGGGTGGTCCCCAGAACGCCCGCCGGTCCGGGATCGGGGACGCGTGGTCCCCGCGCACGCGGGGATGGTCCCCAGGACAGCTTCCCCGCCCACTGCGTGGCAGGGTGGTCCCCGCGCATGCGGGGGTGGCCCCTCGGGCAGGTCCTCTAGCGTCGGCTCGGTCTCGTGGTCCCCGCGCACGCGGGGTTGATTCCCGCGCGTGCCCGTTCCCGACGTTTTGGCCGGCGTGGTCCCGCGCATGCGAGGGTGGTCCCCGCGCACGCTGGGGTGGTCCCGGGTTCGTCGTGCCGTAGTCGATGCCCAACCAGTGGTCCCCGCGCACGCGGGGGTGGTCCCCTTCGCGTCGATCACGACGAGCCGCCGGGGCGGTGGTCCTCGCGCACGCGGGGGTGGTCCCGAGTACGACCGGCTGGGGCAGCGCAAGCTCGGGTGGTCCCCGCGCACGCGGGGATGGTCCCATGGTCTTGGATTTGTAGTCGTAGCCGGCCGCGTGGTCCCCGCGCACGCGGGGGTGTTCCCCTGACCACGATGGGCAAGGCGCTCGGCAACGGGTGGTCCCCGCGCATGCGGGGGTGGTCCCGGCAGCTACCACGGGTGGCACGATGCCGTGATGTGGTCCCTGCGCGTGCGGGGGTGGTCCCCAGCGGACGCCCCACGTCCTGGGCCTTCCTGAGTGGTCCCCGCGCACGCGGGGGTGGTTCCTACCGGCAGGCAGACTCGGGCAAGCTCGTTCCGTGGCCCCCGCACCTGCGGGGGCCCAAGGGAGTCACGTCGTTCTGCCTCAGTGGCGAGTGCTCCCCGCTCGCCATGGCACCCCTTCTCCCACGGCTCCCTCCATGGCCCACGCTCCGCGAGGCGACAACGGATCCCGGCAACCGGACCCGCCTTGATAGGCAAGTCGCTACTTGCCTATCGTGAGGTCATGGCGGACGATGTCTTCAAGGCCCTGGCCGACCCCACCCGGCGGCGCATCCTCGACGAGCTGACGGAACGGAACGGCCAGACCCTGTTCGAGATATGCGCGCGGCTCACGACCAGACACGGTCTGGGCCTGTCCCGTCAGGCGGTCAGCCAGCATCTGGCCGTCCTGGAGGCGGCGGGCCTGGTCGTCTCGCGGCGCGAGGGCCGCTACAAGTTCCATGACCTCGACACCGAACCCCTTGAGCACATCGTCAGCCGATGGCTCGGGCCGAAGACACCAGAGACACCAGAGACACCGGAGAGCACCCCATGAGAATCAACCTGACCAGCGTCTTCGTCGAAGACCAGGAGAAGGCCCTGCGCTTCTACACCGAGGTCCTGGGCTTCCGGAAGAAGCACGACGTCCCGCTCGGCGGCGAGGACCGCTGGCTGACCCTGGTCTCGCCGGAGGACCCCGACGGTGTCGAACTCCTCCTGGAACCGAACAAGCACCCCGCCGTGAAGCCGTACACGACCGCCCTGGTCGAGGACGGCATCCCCGCCACCGCCTTCGCCGTGGACGACGTACAGGCCGAGTTCGAGCGACTGAGCAAGCTCGGCGTGCGGTTCACCCAGGAGCCGGCGGAGATGGGTGCCGTCACCACAGCGGTCCTGGACGACACCGTCGGCAACCTGATCCAGATCATGCACAGCGCATAGGGAGCGCCCTCACTCCCCACCCGGAAAGCCCGGACCACCCGGAGGCCTCTCCGCCGCCACCTCCGCCCACACGGTCTTCCCGATCGGGTTCCGGGGCTCCCACCCCCACCGCGACGCCAGGCACTCCACCAGGAACAGGCCGCGCCCCGACTCCTGATCGTCCGGCGGCAGCTTCGGGTTCTCGGGCGTCCGGCCGAGCACCGCGTCCGAGACCTCGATACGGAAGCGGCTCGCGGGACCCTCGTAGTCCACCCGCACATGGAAGTTCCGCCCCCGGAGCCGCCCGTGGCACACCGCGTTGGCGGCCAGCTCCCCCAGCACCAGGGCCACCGCGCACGAGGCGTCCGTCATCGGCCCGAACCCCCAGTGGCCCAACTGCCGCACCACGGCCCGGCGGGCGAGCCGCGCGCCCCGGGGCGTGGAAGGGAACTGCCGGGACAGGGAGCCGTGGCCGTTGGCGGTCAGCCCGAAGCCGCGCGGAACGGGCCGGACCGCTTCTCGCGTACCCGCCTCCTCCGCCTTCTCCGGCTGCTCCGCCGTGGTCGTCTTCTTGCCGGTCATGCCGACCATCCGTTCGCTCGACTCTCCTCACGTCACCCACACGTGCGAGTTCCGTGACGTTCCGTACTCAAGAGTCGGCAGCGCGGCCTAGCCTCGGAAGGTGACAGCGCCTTACCTCGTAGGCCGTAAGGAACGGAAGCAGCGCCGTGACCAAACCCCTTGACCCGCAGTCCTCCATGGCCGCGCTCTTCGGATCGCGCGTACGCAAGTTACGTACGGCGGCCGGACTCACCCAGACCGACGTGGGCGCGCTCACGCACGTGGTCGGCAGCCGCATCGCCCAGATCGAGCGCGCGACCGGGGCGAAACCGACGCTGGAGCTGACCCGGGCCCTGGACAGGGAGTTGGTCGCGGACGACCTGCTGATCGACCTCTGGCCGTACGTGTACCGGGAGGCGTATCCGGACTGGTCGCGGGCGTTCATCGCCCACTCCGCCCGCGCGACGGTGATCCGCGAGTACTCCTCGCATGCCGTGCCCGGCCTGCTGCAGACCCCGGAGTACGCGCGAGCCCTGCTGAGCATGGGCCACTCGCTGCGCGACGCCGAGCACCTGGAGGAGCGCGTGGCGGCCCGCCTCGACCGCCAGGTGCGGCTGACCGGCCCGGCCCGGCCGGAGCTGTGGATCGTCCTCGACGAGGCCGTGCTCCGGCGTCCGGTCGGCGGATCGGCGGTGATGCGCGGCCAGTTGGAGAAGCTGCTCCGGATGGCGGAGGAGCCCAACATCACCGTTCAGGTACTGCCTTTCGACCAAGGCGCGCACGGCGCGCTGGCCGGCTCCCTCACGGTGCTGGTGATGCCGGACGGCACCAAGATCGCCTACACGGAAGGCGCGCACCACGGCCAGTTGACCGAGGAACCGGACGAGGTCGAACAGTTCGCTCTGACTTACGATCAACTCAGGGCGATGGCACTGCCGCCGCTGATGTCGCTCGACCTGATCCGATCCGTGCTGGAGGTTGATTACCGTGCAGGGAGCATCCCGTCCCGATCTGACCGCCGCCGCTTGGCGCAGCAGCAGCTACAGCAACGAGGAGGGCGGCAACTGCGTGCAGGTGGCGGACGGATTCCCCGGCGTCGTCCCCGTCCGTGACAGCAAGAACCCCCACGGCCCCGCCCTCGTGCTGGCCGGCGCCGCCTGGACCGCGTTCGTCGAAGCGGTCGCCGGTCACTGAACATGTGCCAGCAGCCGGGCCCTGGACAGGTTGCGTGCGGCGCTGCGGAGCCCCGTACGGCCTCGTTTCCCAGCGCGTCGCCACGGACGGCGTGGACATTCTCGTCGAGCACGGTCTTGGGGGCCTCCGCCGGGCCAGGGACGGCCAAGCCCCCACCCAGGAGGTCATGGCGCAGTACCTTCGCTACCTGACCTGGGAGGCGGACGACGACTTCCCGTCGAGTCTGCAGCTCGCCAGTACGGGAAAGCGGTGCCGACGGTGATCGATCCACGGTTCGGTCGCGGACTGCCCGTGATCGCCGCCAGTCGCGTCCCGGTCCAGACCATCACTGACCTGTGGGAAGCCGGCGAGACCGTCGAGGACATCGCCTACGACTTCGACATGGCCCCCGAGCAGGTGGGCGCACTGTGCGAAGCCGTGGTGCGGCTTGCCGCCCGAATTCTTCCTCGATCGCGACCTCGGACACCGATTGGCGGACGAGCTACGAGCACGCGGATGGCTCGTCCACCTCATCGGAGACGCTTTCCCCCAGGAGGAGGACGGACGGCGCATGACCCGATCCGAGCGCAGGCGGCCAGGATCTGCACCGCCAGGCCGCCGAGCAGGTGGGCGATGCGGGGTGCGTTGGAGCCGGCGTAGGCGGGGCCGCTGTTGCGCAGGAGTCCGGCGGTGCGGGCCCCAGCGCCCTCGTGGACACCCTCGTCATCCCCCGCTGCCGAATGGTGGGGTGAGGTTCCGCGCATCCGGTGCGGAGGTGGTCTCGTGTTCGCATGTGCGGCTGGTGAATCCGTGCAGACGTGCGCCGATGACGATAGCGAGCGTGGGGAGCAGGAGCGCGAGTGTGATCCAGCCCAGGGAGGGAGGTCCCAGCACGTTGAGGGTGATACCGCCGATGATCCCGCCTGCGGCGATCCCGAGGTTCCAGCATGTGGTGAGGAGTGCTTGTGCGACGTCGCCTGCTGCACCCGCGGCGTCAGCGATCGCAGTTTGCAGCAGGGTTGAGGCTCCGCCGTACGCGAGTCCCCACAGGGCCGCACTGGCGTACACGAGAGCGGGGGTACCGGAGAAGACACTCAGGATGAGAGCGGCTGTCGCCAGGAGCGTGCAGGCGAGAATCATGAGCGTGCGCAGGTACCGGTCGATGAGTACGCCGGTGAGCCAGATGCTCACGAGTGAAACCAGCCCGAAGGTGAGTAGCACCGAATCGACCTGACCTGCCATGCCGAGCGGGGCCAGGAATGGGGCGATGTAGGTGAAGAGGATGTTGTGCGCGAACACGAACGTCAACGTCACGACGAGGATCGGGGCGACCCCGGGCAGGCGGAACGTGTGGAGCAGCGGCAGTCGTGCGCCCTTGGATTGGCCGGGGAAGTTCGGAACGCTGGCGATCACCCATACGAGCAGTGCGAGAGTCACCAGCGTGATGATCCCGAATGCGAATCGCCATTCGACGACCTTGGCGAGGAACGCTGCTGCGGGGACTCCGACGGACAGGGCAACGGTCCCGCCCGCCATGGCGATGGCCATGGCCTTGCCGCGCTGGTGCGCGGGAACCATCCGCCGGGCGTATCCGGCAAGGAGCGCCCAGAGCATGCCGCCGACGATGCCGCCGAGGAACCGCGCGGCCAGGGTGAGCGCGAAACTGTCGGAGAAGGCGGTGACAGTGTTGGCGATCGCGAACCCTGAGATCGCGAACAGCAGCAGGTGCTTGCGTCGCCAGCCGATCGTAGCTCTCGTCAGAGGGACCGCCGCGAGGATCGCACCGATCGCGAAGACCGTGACGCTCTGTCCCGCAGCCGCCTCACTCACTCCCAGGTCGCGGCTCATCTGCGACAGCATCCCGGCGGGCATCGTCTCGGTCAGGAGCGTGATGAATCCTGTGGCGGCCAGCGCCAGCAGACCCGCGATGGGGAACCGCGTCTCAGCGGCCGGAGGACGTGGTGACGTATCCGTTCGTGTCATATCGTCATCATCAATGTGTGACATTAATGTGAGGGTCAAGTGCGGTTGCATCGCAGCCCAGACGTGAGGGGTGAGGGATGCGGATCGGAGAGCTTTCTCAGCGCACGGACACGCCGGTGCGGATGCTCCGTTACTACGAGGAACAAGAGTTGATCGAGTCCGAACGGCTCCCTAACGGGTACCGGCGCTACGAGGACTACGTTGTCGATCGGGTGCGGCAGGTCCGGGGCTTGCTCGATGTCGGCCTGCCGACGCGGATCATCAAGCAGATCCTTCCTTGCTTGGACAGTCCGCAGGCGATACATCTGCCGTACGTCACCCCAGACATGATTGCGACACTCGAACGCGAACGCGACCGGATGGCAGAGAAGATCGAATGCCTCACGAAGAATCACCGAGCCATCGACGACTATCTCCACGCTGTGAGCCGCGAAATCCGAGCTTCCTGATGAGGTGCCCCAGTAGCGTCTGCTGACCGGCGGCGCCTGGCAGCATCGGAGCAGGACGGCGCGGGGCGACGGCCCGGATCGGGTCTGATCTGCCGTTACGCGGACTGGAGTGCTTTGCGGTGCTCACAGTCGAGTTGCCTTGCCCGTTCCGGCGGCCGGGCCGGTGAGGACGAGCCGGACGGGACGGGTGGCGCGGTGGTAGGCCAGCATGTCCGGCAGCGACCCCTCTCCCGGCGACGGGTGCTCCCCGGCATGGATCCGCCCGGCGGGCAGGGCCCTCGCGGCGCGAGCCGGAGCGGGCTGCAGGACGTAGCGCGGGTCGATGTGCTGGGAGTCGTCGCCCAGCAGTTGCCGATGTGCTCTGCCCTCGCCGTCGGCGACCTGCCGCTCCAGCGTTGTGGCCCGGCTGCTCGCGAGCTCCGCGTCGACCCCCTCCACCGGCCTTCGCAGCGCCATGAGCGCCACGGTCAGACAGGCCGCTCCCAGAGGAACGCACTCGCCTGCCCGACCTGATCACACGGGCGCTCCCACGAACGCCCCTGGGGCAGGTCCGAATCGGCCGACGCCCTTGTTGACGGGGCTACCAGTCACCGAGCGACACGAACCCGGCGCCGTCTCCTGCCTTGGCCATCGAACACGGCACGGCTTCGGTGCCTCCCGAAGTGCTGAACAATCCCTGTCGACACGCGTGAACAAAGCCAGACCCGAGGCCACTCAGAACCGGAGACGAGAACAGCTGCTTACTGGTGTCACTGAGCACTTACCGGTGACATCCGGATCTACCGATGCAGCCTCGCCCTGCCGAACGGCACGGCGAGGTTTTCCAGATTGACCGAAAAGAATTCCTCCGCAGCTGTCATCTCCGCTTCGCGGCGTGATCCGCTGCGTCAGCCGAGGCCCATCGGTGGGCGCAGCGCACACACCTGGGCCGCCGTCGGGCAGCTAGGTTCGCCCGGCGCCCGCCCTCACGAGCGCGCCACCTCGCGAGTACCACAACATCCAGAGCCCACTGGCCACTTCCCGACAAAATCACTCTGCCTACGGACTATGCCGCAGACCGGATCATCCGCCGCACAAGCATGTCTACGATGTGGTCAACCCCTGACAGGAAAGACCGCTTCCGCTTTCCTCCGATGCGCCAAGGTGATCTGCACCTTCTCGGAGCGGCCGCATACCTTCTGCCCGGTAGATCTGAGGGACCGCATACATGCCGAAACCCGCACCAGCCAGTCAGCACCGGCCGAGGAAGACGCCCAGGGCCGCGATAGCCCCGCTTGTGGCCGTGTTGTCGGCGAGTGCCGTCGCCGGAGCCGTGGCAGCGACTCTGGCGCCCTCGGAAGCGCGCGGCTGGGTTGTGGCGGTGGTTCTCACCGCCTGGGTGGCCCTGGCCGTCACCCTTGCCACCGCTCACGGCGTCACCCGGCGGGCCCGGCGCTCGGCCTCGGCCGAGGGCGCGGAGGCCGAACGGCTCAAAGCCTCCCTGGCCGCTCTCGAAACGGACACGGCGCACACCGCCGACGTGGCGCTGCCCGCGTTGATCCAGCTGGTCCGCGGCGGAGTGACGGCCGCCGACGCCCTCGGCCGGGTCCCGTTGCCGCGCAGCCCGCGTCAGCGCAAGCTGCTGCACGTCCTCGCGACCACGGTCGAAGGGCAGGCGCAGCAGACCGCCTCGCTGCGGACGGAGAGCACCCGGGTCCACGACGAGCTGGGAGCGGAGAACGCACGGCTCCGTGAGGAGCTGCGCGCGCTGACCTCCGAGGTCGACCGGTTCACCCGCGAGACGCTGCCGGGAGTGGTCGCCAGGCTCCGTGACGGCGAGTCCGGCACCACGGTGCTGTCCGAGGTGTACCTGCCGGACCAGCCGCTGCTGCGCGCGTCGGTCGAGGCGGTGCTCCGGGAGCTCTCGCTCAGCGAGCGCCGTGCTCTCGCGGCGACGACCGCGTCGGCCAAGGCGCTCAGCCGGGTCCAGGCGAAGTCCGTCAGCATGCTCGCCGATCTGCGGAACATGCAGGAACGTCACGGCGAAGAGGTGTTCGGGGATCTGCTGAAGCTGGACCACAGCACCTCGCAGCTCGGCCTGATGACCGACCGGCTGGCGCTGCTGATGGGCGGCCGGCCGAGTCGCGCCTGGAACAGGCCGATCGTCATGGAGAGCATCCTGCGCGGCGCGGTCGGTCGCATCGCCGCCTACCAGCGCGTACGCCTGCACTGCTCCTCCAACGTCTCCATCTCCGGCTTCGCCGCCGAAGGCGTCATGCACCTGCTCGCCGAACTGATGGACAACGCCGCCAACTTCTCGCCGCCCATCGACGAGGTGCACGTCTACGTCGAGGAACGCGGCACCGGCATCGTCGTCACCATCGAGGACAGCGGTCTGAAGATGGCCGACGCGGCGATGCGGCGGGCGGCGGACTCCGTCTCCGGCCGGATGACCGACCTGGCGACCCTCCAGGGCACCCGGCTCGGCCTCGCCGTGGTGGGACGGCTCGCACTCAAGCACCGGATCAGTGTCAACTACCGCCCGTCCTCGCGCGGCGGCACCGGTGTGGTCGTCCTGCTGCCCCGGCATCTGATCGCGCAGGAGCCCCGCGAGAACCACCCGACTCCGGTCCAGCGGGCGGTCGCCGCACCCGCGGCGCTCCCAACGCCCACAGCGACGCCGCCCGCGCCCGCCTCCCCGGCGCTGCCGCCCGCGCCCGAGCCCGCCCCCGTACAGCCGTCACCGGCCTACACGCCTCCGCCCGTCACGCCCGCGCCCCTGACGCCCTCCGTGCCGGAAGCGGTCGCGCCCGCCCCCGTAACTCCGCAGGACCCGTTCGCTCCGCAGGACCCGTTCGCTCCGCAGGACCCGTTCGCTCCGCCGGCGCCCGCCGCGGCGGAGAACCACCTCGTGGTCCGTCCGCGCGAGCCCGGACGGGGTGCCGTCGGCCCTGCGGTGAGCTCCACCCCCGGCGGCCTGCCCGTACGCACGCCCGGCCGCACCATGGCGGAGGCGGACCGGGAGCGCGGCCGCCACCGCGGCTCGCCCGCGCCCGCGGCCCCGGGAGATCCGCGCGGCACCACGCCGCGGACCTCACCGCCCCGCAGCGCGGGACAGCAGTTCGGCGCCTTCCGACGCGGTACCAAGCCCGGAGGCACTCCCGAAGGCAAGGCCGGAGATCCCGAAGGCAGGGCCCGAGACCTCGACGGCCGAGCCGAAGGACCCGACGGCGGGACCGTACCGCCGACCACCGCTCCGTAACCCGGAACGCCCATCCGTTCGGTGTCCGGTCCACCGGACGCGCTCGCTCGAACACCCGAGATTGGAGGTACGGGCCCTCGCCGCTCCCCCGGCGCCACGGTCCCGTCACTCATCATGCAGACCACAGACAACAGCCTCACCTGGCTCCTGCAGAGGCTCCTCGAGCAGACCCCCGGCACCCGGCACGCCCTGGCCCTGTCGCGCGACGGGCTCAAGCTCTGCTGGACCGAGCACCTCACCCTCGACCAGGCCGACCAGCTCGCGGCCATCTGCTCGGGCATGCAGGCGCTCGCCCAGGGTGCCTCCATCGAGTTCGGCGACAGCACCGGAGGCGTCCGGCACTCGATGACCGAGTTCCACGGCGGTCTGCTCTTCATCGTCGAAGCCGGTGAGGGCGCGCATCTGGCCGTCGTCGCCACGGAGGAGGCCGACCCCAGCGTGGTGGGCCACCAGATGACGGAGATGGTCGAGCAGATCGGTGAGCACCTGCGCGCCGCACCACGCGGCGAGGTGCCGAGGAGCGCGTCATGACCCTCCGCCCCGTCGACACCGGAGCCCCCGACCGGCTCTACACGGTCACCGGCGGACGCAGCCGCTCCGCGGACTCCTTCGACCTGGTGACCCTCGTGGTCAGCGAGTGCCGGCCCACCGCCGGAATGCAGTCGGAGCACGCCCGGATCCTCGACCTGTGCCGCCACCCGACCGCCGTCGTCGAGATCGCCGCCGAACTCTCGCTTCCCGTCACCGTGGTGCGCATCCTGCTCGACGACCTCCACGACATGGGCCGCATCACCGCCCGCCACCCCCGGGCGCCCGCCTCACCCGGCGCGCTTCCCGACTCCGACCTGCTGAAGGAGGTGCTCCATGGACTCCGGAAGCTATGAGCTGCCGGCACAGCGCACACCGCTGGCCGACGCCGCGGAAACCGGCCTGAAGATAGTCGTCGTCGGAGGATTCGGCGTCGGCAAGACCACGCTCGTCCACTCGGTGAGCGAGATCCGGCCGCTGAACACCGAAGAGGTGATGACGCAGGCGGGCGTCGGCGTCGACGAGACCTCCGGCGTCGACGCCAAGACGACCACCACGGTCGCCTTCGACTTCGGACGCATCAGCCTCAACGAGCGCATCGTGCTCTACCTGTTCGGCGCACCGGGCCAGGAACGCTTCTGGTTCCTGTGGGACCGGCTGTTCTCCGGCACGCTCGGCGCCGTGGTCCTCGTGGACACCCGCCGGATGAACGACTCCTGGTACGCGATCGACCGGCTGGAGCACCACGGCACACCCTTCGTGGTGGCGGTCAACCGCTTCGACGACGACCTCGCCCACTCCCTCGACGAGATCCGTCAGGCCCTGGCGCTGCCCGAGCACATCCCGATGATCGACTGCGACGCCCGGGTCCGGCGGTCCAGCAAGAACGTCCTGATCACGCTCGTCGACCATCTGCGCACGATGGCCATCGCCCGGGAGACGACACCATGAGCACCTCCAGCCCCTCCTTCGGCCCCCAGGCCCCCTCCGGCTGCCCGGTAAGCGCTGGCGCCGCCGCCGGCGCGGTGCGTCTGTCCGGAGCCTCCTACCAGCAGACGCCCACGGAGCTCTACCGCTCGCTGCGGCGGGAGCACGGGGCGGTGGCGCCGGTGCTGCTGGACGGTGACGTTCCGGCCTGGCTGGTCCTCGGCTACGCCGAACTGTCCTACGTCACCACGCACGACGAGCTGTTCGCGAGGGACTCGCGCCGCTGGAACCAGTGGGAGACCATTCCCCCGGACTGGCCGCTGATGCCGTTCGTCGGCTACCAGCCCTCCGTGCTCTTCACCGAGGGCGACGAGCACCGGCGCAGGGCGGGCGTCATCACCGAAGCCCTCGAAGGCATCGACCAGTTCGAGCTGGCACGCGACTGCCGGCGCATCGCCGACCGGCTCATCGCGGACTTCGCCGGAAGCGGCCGGACGGAACTGATGAGCAGATACGTCCACGCCCTGCCGATGCGGGCCGTGGTCCAGATGTGCGGCATGCCGGTGTCGGGCTCCGACACCCAGCAGCTGGTGGACGACCTGCGCATCTCGCTCGACGCCGGCGAGGGCGACGACCCGGTGGCGGCGTACGGACGCGTCGGCGACCGGCTGCGCCAACTGGTCAAGGACAAGCGGGCGGCACCCGGCACCGACGTCACCTCCCGCATGGTGACGCACGGGGCGGGCCTCACGGACGAGGAGATCGTCCAGGACCTGATCTCGGTGATCGCCGCCGCCCAGCAGCCCACCGCGAACTGGATCTGCAACACGCTGCGGCTGCTCCTGACCGACGAACGCTTCGCGCTGAACGTCTCCGGCGGCCGGCTCAGCGTCGGCGAGGCGCTCAACGAGGTGCTGTGGCTCGACACCCCGACGCAGAACTTCATCGGCCGCTGGGCCGTACGGGACACCCAGCTCGGCGGCCGGCACATCCGGGCGGGCGACTGCCTGGTCCTCGGACTGGCCGCGGCCAACACCGACCCGGAGATCTGGCCGGAGAGTTACGTCGGCGCCGAGAACTCCGCGCACCTGTCGTTCAGCGGCGGCGAACACCGCTGCCCCTACCCCGCACCGCTGCTGGCCGACGTGATGGCCCGTACAGCGGTGGAGACGCTGCTGGAACAGCTGCCGGACCTGATGCTGGCGGTCGACCCGGCGGAGCTCTCCTGGCGTCCTTCGATCTGGATGCGCGGGCTGTCGGCGCTGCCGGTCCAGTTCAGCCCGATGGCGCATTAGCGGCCCGCCGCCGAACGGTGCGAGCGGCCGGAGTCCGCGGTGGATCCGGCCGCCCGGGTCGACGCCGACGTTCCGGTCAGCCGGTCGGTCGGTCAGGCGATCAGTCGGTCAGGCGGCGTTCCGGTCAGCCGGTCGGTCGGTCGGTCAGCCGACGTTCCGGTCAGCCGGACACCGGCGTGAAGCGGACCGGCAGGCTCTGCGGTCCCCGGGTGAAGACCCCGCGCTCGACCGGGTCGAAGCCGTCGGCCAGCCGCAGGTCCGGCATCGCGTCCAGCAGCTGGCCCACCCCGATCTCGACCTCGGCCTTGGCCAGCAGGGCACCGACGCAGAAGTGCCGGCCGAGCGCGAAGGCCAGATGGTCGGCCGCCGCCGAGAAGGCGTTCGTCGCGGTCAGGTCCTCGCGGAAGATGTCGAAGACATCGGGGTTCCGGTAGCGGTCCTCGTCACGGTTGGCGGCGCCTATCAGGCAGGTGACGGTGGAGCCCGCCGGTACGGTGCCGCCGCCGAGTGCCACATCCGTCGCCGACTTGCGCATGATCATGTGCACCGGCGGTGTGTAGCGCAGCGTCTCGGCGAAGGCGCGGGGTATCAGGGTGCGGTCGGCGCGGACCGCCTCCAACTGCTCCGGGTGGCTCAGCAGATTGGTGAAGATGCCGGCGATGGCCTTGTCGGTGGTCTCGCCCCCGGCGGCCAGTAGCAGACTGCAGAACGCCTTGATGTCCTCGTCGCCCATCCGGACGCCGTCGACCTCCGCGGTGCACAGGGTCGACAGCAGATCGTCGCCCGGCGCCTCCCGCCGCTTCCGGATGATCGGCAGCATGTACTCGGCGAACTCGACGCGCGTACGCTCACCGGCCCGCGTCACCTCCGGATCGCCGGAGAGATTGCCGAGAAACGCGATGACGGCCGTGTACCAGCCGTGAAATCGCTCATAGTCGGACTTGTCCAGTCCGAGCATGTCGGCGATGACGTTGACGGGAAAACGGGTGGCGTAGTCGGCGACCAGGTCGACGGACCCGGAATCACGGAACCCGTCGATCAATTCGCGCGAATTACGCTCGATGACCGGCAAGAACTTGTCCCGCAGATCGCTGCCCCGGAAGGCCGGTGCGACCAGGGCTCGACGCACGGCGTGCTCACGCCCGCTGAGCTGGAGAATCGTCCGCCCGTGCACCGGTTCGATCTGCCAGTCGTAGTTCTCCGTGGTGAATTCGCCTTCTTTGTCCTTGAAGACGCGCTCGACGTCCTCGTAACGCGAGACGATGTAACTTCCGGTGGCCTCGTGCCACATCAGAGGCGTGTCCTGACGCATCAGGCGATACGCCCGATACGGATCTTTCTCGAACTCCGGTGACAAAATGTCCGGCGCTGCGACCGACATGAACACTCCCTGCTGAACGGGGAACGGAAACGTGTGAACTGAACACTTCCATCACCTCCTGAGAACACGCGTTCGTCAAGAGTTGCCACCCGTTGCGACCTGCCGGGACCCGCTCAGTCCTGCGAGGCCACCCGCCCCGTCAGCGCCGCCAGCGAGCTGCGCACATGCGCCATGTGCGCCTGGGCCTCCTCGCGGCCCTCATCGTGCTCCCGCAGGATCCGCTCCGTCTCCCGCACCACCCGCTCCTCACGGACCCGGGCCCCGGCCAGCAGCTCCGCCGCCCGCGCCTCCGCGTCCTCCTGGCCGTGCCGGGCCGCCTCCTGCGTGGCGGCGAGGTCCCGGCCCGCCTCCGCGAGCAGCGCCTCGGCCCGCTCGGTCAGCCCCGCGAACCGGGCCTCCGACGCCGCATCCCGGTCGGCCAGTTCGGCCTCGGCCGCCTTGAGGCGCTCCGCGTGCTCCTGCTCCTGGTGGGCCAGCACGCTCGCCGTACGGTCACGGGTCTCCGCCATCGCGGAAGCGGCCGCCGCCCGCGCCTCCTCGGCGTCCTGCCGGGCCGCGGCGAGCAGACCCTCCGCCTCCCGGACCGCCCCGGCCACCCGCTCGTCGGCCACCCCGTCCGCCGCCGCACGCACCTCGCCGGCCGCCTCGCGCGCCGCGTCCCCGGCCGCCCGGCCCGCAGCCCCGGCCGCGTCCCGCAGCGCCTGGCCCGCCGCGACCGCCCCGGCGTCCAGCGCCGCCGCCTCGCTCTCGGCCAGCGCCAGGATCCGCTGCGCCCGCTCCCCCAGCTCCGCGTAGTCCTGCACGGGCAGCGTCGCGACGGTCTCCGCCAACCGGGCGGACTCGGCGAGCAGCTCCTCCACCCGGGCCGTCAGCCGCGCGAGCTCGTCGAGCGCCTCGTCCCGCTCGGCCGTCAGGGCCGCCGTCGCCCGGTCCACCTGCTCAGGGCGGTAACCACGCACCCGCACCCCGACGACGTCGTACGCGGACCCCGGTCCAGCACTCATCCCTGAAACCTCTCTCCGACCCGCCGACACGCCCTGCCACGCTCCGACACCCGTAATACGCCAAGGATGCGGCAATTGGTGCCGGAAGTCGGAATCGATCAACCGCATTCAGGCCGGAAGCGACCGGCATCACAGACCCGGGCGAACCGGTGATCATCGGCCCGAGGCCCCGGAACACGGCGAGGCACCCGGACCCGTCCGGATCCGGGCGCCTCGTGCACGCTCGCCGCTCAGCCCTGCGTACGGCTCAGATCAGGCCGTCCCACATCTGCTCCAGCAGCACCGACCACCAGCTCTCCGGCGACGCCAGCGCCGCCGGGTCCAGCGCCACCAGCTGTGCCTGGAAATCGACGGTCCAGCGCCCCGCCTGCTCCGGGTTCAACCCGAACCGCAACCGCCACATCCGGCCCAGCAACGCCATCGACCGCACGAACTCCGGCAGCCCGGTGTTCACGAACTGCGGCGGCACCGACTGCCCGCCGGGGCCCGCCTCCACCGGCACGGCCACGATGTTCGCCGTCCCGTACTGAACACAGACCGCCCGGCCGAAGTCCGTGCCCATCACCAGATACGAGCCCGCGTCCGGCGCGGACTGCACCTGACGCTGCGCCGCCAGCTCGGCCAGCGTAGGCACCACCGGCTGCCCGGGCTGCGCCCAGAAGAACGGCCCGAAATCGGCGGGCAGCCCCGCCCACACCAGCGTGCGCGCGACGACCTCCGGCACCCCCTGACGGGACACCGCCCGCTGGTCGAACCGCAGGATGCCCTGCGGACCGAACGCCTGCACCAGCTCCTCGGCCACCGCCTCCGGCGGCAGCGCGGGCGCGGGCGGCATCTGCGGCAGCGGCGCCCGCACCGGCGCGGGCCGCGCCGGGCCGTCCGCGACCTGGTGCAGCTCGCCCTGGTGCGTCAGCAGATGCTGCATGCCCTGCTGCCGACTGGCGTGATCCGTGCCGTACGGGGCGACGCTGGTGATCCGCACCTGCGGCCAGGTCTCCCGGATCATCCGGGCGCAGTACCCGCCCGGCAGCTCACAGGACTCCAGCTCGGTGTGCAGCTCGATGACCTGCTGCGGCGGCACGTTCATCGCCCGCAGCTCGTGCAGCATCTGCCACTCGGGATGCGGGGTGCCCGGCGCCGAACGGCGGATCAGCTGCTGCTCGCTGCCGTCCGGAGCCCGGAACCGCAGCACGGCCTGGTAGCCGGGGCCCACGGTCGGCTGACCGGTGGGCTGCTGCGGATAGCCGTACGCCGCCGGCGGCGGGGTGTGCGCACCGGGCGGCGGACCGGGCGGACCCGGCGGCTGCGGCACGGGACCGGGGGCCCCGGGCGGGCCGGGAGGACCGGGCGGCCCTACCTGCCCCGGGCCCGCGAACATCGTCTCCGCGTGGTGCACCCCACCACCGGGAGGCGGCGTGGAACCGGGCGGCGGACCCGGCGGGCCGGGAGGCTGCGGCGCACCCGGAACACCGGGCGGGCCGGGAGGCTGCGGGACTCCCGGAGCACCGGGCGGACCCGGCGGCCTGGGAGCACCCGCGACGCCCGCACCGAGGCTGCTCCCGTCGGCGAACATCGTCGCGGCATGGTGCATCCCCCCGCCGGGAGGCGGCGTGGAACCGGGCGGCGGACCGGGAGGACCGGGAGGCGGGGTGGAACCCGGCGGCGGGGTGGAACCCGGCGGCGGACCCGGCGGCGGGGTGGCGCCGGGCGGGCCGAGCTGGGACACGAGCTGCGTCGGGACGTACCCGCCCGCCGGGGCACCGGGCGCACCCGGACCCGAGGGCGGCGGCGTCGCACCCGGCGGCATCCCGGGAACCCCCGGGGCGCCGGGCGGCGGCGGGGTCGACGAACCGCCCCCGCGAGACCTGCGCGGCGGCACGACCGCCTTGCTGGTGGCCGCGTCCGCGATGTCACCGGCCCCGCCCGGGGGGCCCTGGTCCGGCCGGAGCGCCTGCGCCACCTGCGTACGCGGCAGCTGACTGCCCCCGGACATCAGGGCCGTGGGCGCCTCCGCCGGGACGACCGGCGGCGGGGCCTCCTCGTCGTCGGTGCCCGACAGCGGCGGCGCGAACACCGTCGCGGGCAGCGGCACGGCCCCGTCGTCGGAGTCCGAGTTGGTGTCCGTACCCGCCCAGGGCGTCGCCCCGGCGGGCACACCGTCGGAGGCCGTGGGCTCGTGGGCATCGCCACCGCCGGCGGCGGGCCACGACGCGGCGGGCCCCCCGGCGGAAGCGGGAGACGAAGGCGGCGGCGAATCCGCGACAGCGGAGGGCACGGGTCCGGGCTCGGGAACCGGAACGGGAACAGGAGAAGGCTCGGAAACGGAAGCGGCGGGGGCGGCGGGCGCGGCCGCGGACGCCTCCTGCGACTCCCGCCGCTCAGCCCGATGATCCGGAATCCCCAGCTTGTCCGCCGCCTCCTGGAGCCACTCCGGCGGCGTCAACAGGAACGACGTCTGGTTCAGATCCACCCGCTGCGGCGGCTCGGGAGCCGCGACCGGCGCACCGGCCAAAGTCCCGTACTCCTCCTCGTAACGCCGGATCACCTCGCCCACCGGCAGCCCCGGCCACAACGTCGCCTCACCGCTGTCGCGCGCGATCACCAACCGCTGACGGCCCCCGTCCGACACGGGTCCCTCCGCCCGGTCCTCGGCCCACACCACGAAACCCAGCTCGAACTCACGGACCCGCACCTCACGGTGCTGGTACGCGGGCACATCACCGTTGACCCACTCGTCCGCCCGCTCCTGCGCCTGCGCGAAAGTCACCACCGCGCTCACCCCTCCACCGGGACGGCGCGCGCGAAGCCGCCGTCCACCATCAGGTTCGCCACGGTCTCCAGCTCCGGCGGATTGCCCGCCAACCGCTGGAGGAAGGCGTCGAAGTCCACGCCGCAGGGCAACAACAGCCGCTCCACACGCTCCTGGACACTCCAGCCGTCCTGGTCCCGGGCATCGTCGTACGGGCAGAACCACACCGAACCCGGGTCCTGACCGCGCACCTTCACGGCGAGAATCCCGCCCTGGACGAACGCGACGCCCAGGAAATCCTTGGTGAAGTGGTCCCGCAGACACTTGTTCACGTACACCAGATCGTTCACCGCGGCCTCGTCACGCACCGTGAAGAACGGCTGGTCCACCAGCAGCCCCAACTCCGCGTCCAACGCCGCGCCCACCGGGGCCGAACCGCCCGCCGCCTTCAGGAACGAGCGGTACGCGCCGGGCAGCCGGTAGCCGAGGTCCTCCTCGACGCCCTGCACCTGCTGCTCACTCACCGCGGCCGCGCCCCTGGGCAGCCGAAAATGCGCCGGGCGGGTCTCCTGCAACGGGCGGGTACCGCGCCGGTTCTGATCCACGTCCGTGCCCGCCAGGCCGCCGTGATGACGCAGCAGCGCCTTCACCTCGACCGGCACCAGCTCCATCCGCCGACCGCCCGGCACGTGATGCCAGGTCCAGCCGTGCGGGGTCGCCACCGCGGGAATCGTGTCCCACAGGTCGTGACCGCTCGCCGCCAACGCCGCGTTCGCCGACACGTAGTCGGTGAGGCGCAGCTCATCGATGCCGAAGCCCGGGGGCGGATCGGCGATCTCGGCGGCGGCACGCGCGTACGGCGAAAGAACCGGGTGGCCGCTCCCGTCCATCCGCACCCCTCTGGGGTGGCGGGACGCCCGGACCGGGTCCGGGAAGTTCACGACCTGCCCGGCGTAGGCGGCGTTCGGTGGCGCGGCTTGCTGCCCGAGCCGACCTGTCGTCATGGCTGTTGCCCCCTGCTGCGTCCGGTGTTCCGCACAGCCTAAGCGGTGGGGCAACAGGGCAACCCGTCCCGCAGGATCCGTCACGAACGGTCACATTCGCGTGACGGTAAGGCGGCAGACCCGCACCTTCGGGTGACACGCAGACACGTTTCGCCGACCCAGCTTCCCCACCACCCGGCACATTTGGCAGGCTGTCCCCGCAACTCGGGGGATTGCAGGGAGGGACGTCAACACGATGCATTCCACACAAACCGTCACATCAGGCGATCCGCGCCTCAGCTGGAGCAGCACCGAAACCAGCCGTACACCCCGACTGATCCACCGCCGCGACGGGATTCTCCCCGCCGTGGCCGCCGCGCTGTCCGTACGCGGCGAAACCCTGACCTGCACCGCCGGCAAAGGGGACCAGCCACCCGTACTGCACCCGCTCGTCCAGGACTTCCTCGACACCCTCACCAGCGGCCAGCGTGAACGCTTCACCGGCCGCTGCCCCGAAGCCATACTGCTCTCCCGCCAGCTCACCGCCGCCGAGAGCGGGCGCTCCAAACGCGCCCAGCGAAAACCCCTGACCAACGGGGAAGCGCGCCGCGCGCTCAAGCACTCCCGGCTCACCACCCGCCGCATCCGCGAGGACGGCGACCCCCTCCACGGCAGCTACGCACCACCCTGCCGGTCCTGCTCCGCACTCCTGTCCCACTTCGGCGTACGCCCCGTCGACCTGACCTCCACCGGCGCCGCGACCACCGCCGAGAAGGGCTGACCGCCCACCGATGCACGACCGCCAGCAACACTCCTCCACCCGCTTCCCCGTCGCCGTCGACGCAGCCCTGCGCGAAGCGGGCTGGCAGCCCGGACGCTGGGACATCCGCCAGGCCGAGGAATGGGCCGACGCCCTGCGCTCCCACGCCTCCCCGGCAGGCCACCAGCACGCGGTCTTCCCGGCCGCGGTCGAGGCCTGGGCGGAGTTCGGCGGCCTCCACATCACCGCGTCCGCACCCGGCCGGCACATCGCGCCCGCCGCGGTGCGCATCGACCCGCTCAGCGGCCTCCACCTGGCGCGGACGCTCGGGGACCTCGGCCGCGCCCTGGAGACGGAGGTCAGCCCGCTCGGGGCGGAGGGCGAGGAGCAGGCGGTCCTGGCGATCGATACGGAGGGCCGGGTATACAGCATCGACCACACGGGGGACTGGTTCCTGGGCCAGGACATCGACGAGGCCCTGGCCACCCTGATCACCGGCACCCAACCGGCCCGCCTGACCTCAGCCTGACCCGGGCCACTCCCAGCCCGTCCGGCGATCGAGGACGGAACCGTCGCTCGGGACGAAGGGGCACGAACGGGCACCATCGCCTCCCGGACACGGAAAAGCCGCCGCCCCCCACGACCGGGGTTCCGTCCTCAAACGCCGGACGGGCTGAAGTGGGCAGCCCACTCCGGACGGGCTGGAAGGGGCGGCCCTCAAGCAGGCCGAAGTGGGCGGCCCGCGCCGGACCGGATGAAGGGGGCGGCCCTCAACCGCCGCACACACGGAAAGGTGCGGCCCGGAATCAGCCGCTTCAGGCGTCGCGCGAGCCGTCCGGCAGCACCGCCGAGACCCGGAAGCCCCCCGCGTCCGTCGGACCGGACACGAACACGCCCCCCAGCCCCAGCACCCGCTCCCGCATCCCCACCAGGCCGTTCCCCCCGCTCGGCAGCCCCGCGTCCGCCGCCGCCAAGTCCGAAGGACCGTTCTCCACCTGCATCGCGACCTCGGCCTCCCGATGCGCGAGCCGCACCCACGTCTTCGCGCCCGCCGCATGCTTGTGCACGTTCGTCAGCGCCTCCTGCACCACCCGGTACGCCGTCTGCTCGACCTCCGGCGGATACGGCCGCAGCTCACCGTCCACCGACAGCTCCACGACCATCCCCGCCTGCCGCGACTGCGCCACCAACGCCTCCAGCTCATGCAGCCGGGGCCCGTCCTCGGAAGCGGCGGCGGCGGCCGCGACGGCCGCCTGCCTCACCGACGCCAGCGGAACCGCCCCCGCGGCAGCGGGCGCGGTCAACGCGTCCCCGGTGCGCAGCACCCCGAGCATCTCGCGCAGCTCCGTCAGCGCCTGCCGACCCATGTCCCCGACCAGCGCCGCGTTGCGCACGGCCTTCGCCGGATCCTTCGGCGCCACGGCCTGGAGAGCGGCGGCGTGGACCACCATCAGGCTCACCCGGTGGGCCACCACGTCATGCATCTCCCGGGCGATCCGGGTCCGCTCCTCCGTACGCGCCCACTCGGCCCGCTCCTCGGCCCGGTCCGCGAGCAGCGACAGCTCCCGCTCCAGCGAATCGGCCCGCTCGCGCAGGCTCTCCATCAGACGGCGCCTGGCCCCTATGTAGAGGCCGAGCAGCACGGACGGGGCCGTGAGCCCCACCGCCATGAAGACGGACAGCAGCGGGACGTACCAGTCCCCCGGCCCGAAGTCGGCCTGCTCCGCCACGCTCTGCCGCAGCCGCACCCAGGTGACGATGAACGTCCCCACCAGCGCCATCCCCGCCAGCACGACGGTGATCCGGCGCGGCACCTCGGACGCGGCCAGGGTGTAGAGGCCCACGAGGGCCATCAGGAAGCCCATCTCGGCCGGCGTCATCGCGATCGTCACGAGCACCACGGCGATCGGCCACCGCCGGCGCACCAGCAGCACCGAACCCGCCAGCAGTCCGAACACCACGCCCACCGGCACCGGCACCCCGGTGTTCCGGGCGAACTCCACCCCCTCCAGGCCACACTCCAGCGCCGACACCAGCGCCAGTCCCACGTCCAGGGCGACACCGCGTCGCCGCTCCCACCACCAGTAGCCGCGGGTGGTCGATCCCGCCGCCTCCCGGTCTGCCCCCGTTGCGGTCATGGCATCCAGCCTACGGGCGGACGCATCTCATTTTCGGGTGACCGGCAACAGCACGTTCCGCATTCGAACAAGCACGAAACCCATGCCGATCGCCTGAAATGGCGAATCGACCGCGCTTTCGACCCGGACGTTCGCATTCCGGACGACGATCCCCGTATGACGGAAACCACAAGCAAGTACGCCGACTTCGAGGGCCTGCGCGAGCGGGCGGTGGCGCTGCGCCGGGAGGGGCTCAGCCGCCGCCAGATCCGCGACCGGCTCCACGTCGACAACAACGACATCCTCAACCGGCTCCTGGAGGGAGAGCCCGCCCCGGAGTGGACGAAGCGTCCGAACGCCAAAGACGATGTACGGGCGAAAGCCCGGGAGCTGCGGCTCCAGGGCCTGACCTATGACCAGATCCAGGTCGAGCTGGGCTGCTCGAAGAGTTCGATCTCGCTATGGGTGCGGGACCTGCCGAAGCCCGAGCGCAGTCGGACCCGGGAGGAGTCCTCCGCCATCGGGCGGCGCGGCTGGGAGGCGACGCTCCAGCGGCGGGACGTCGAGCGCCGGGCGGCAAAGCAGAAGGCCGCAGACGAGATCGGCTCCATGACCGACCGCGAGCTCTTCTTGCTGGGCGTCGGCCTCTACTGGGCGGAGGGCTCAAAGTCCAAGCCGTACCGCACCCAGGAGAGGGTCACCTTCGTCAACAGCGACCCCGACATGATCGAGGTCTTCCTTGCCTGGCTCCGACTCCTGGGAGTGAACGACGAGCACCTACGCTTCCACGTCCATATCCACGAGACAGCGGACGTCACGACCGCCGAGCAGTTCTGGGCCGCACTCACCGGCGCGGAGCCCTCGGCCTTCGGGAAAACGTCGCTCAAGAAGCACACCCCGAAGACGAACCGGAAGAACGTCGGCGAAAACTATCGGGGCTGCCTCGCGGTACGTGTCCTGAAAAGCGCCGAGCTGTACCGTCGCATCGAGGGCTCCTGGTGCGGCATAGTAGGTGCTGCAAAAAGAGCCGATCAAGAGAATCGGACATAACGCCCATCCCGGGTCGTCTAAGGGCAAGACGTCAGATTTTGGATCTGATCATGAGGGTTCGAGTCCTTCCCCGGGAGCAGCGCTCGCGGGCCCCGACCTCCCCGGTCGGGGCCCGCCCCCGTTTCCACCGGAAACACCCCCGGTATCCTGCGGATGACCACCACCCGAAGCCGAAGGGCACATCCGTGAGCGCAACCAGCCCGGCAGCCGTCGTCGTCCTCGCAGCGGGTGAGGGCACCCGCATGAAGTCGAAGACACCCAAGGTCCTGCACGAGATCTCCGGGCGCTCGCTCGTCGGACATGTCGTCGCCGCCGCCCGTGAGCTGGCCCCCCAGCACCTCGTCGTGGTCGTCGGGCATGCCGGCGAGCAGGTCACCGCGCACCTGAACGCCGACGCCCCCGTGCGCACCGCGTTCCAGGCCGAGCAGAACGGAACCGGGCACGCCGTCCGCATGGGCCTCGAGGAGTTGGGCGGGAGCGTCGAGGGCACCGTGATCGTCGTCTGCGGCGACACCCCCCTGCTGTCCGGCGAGACGCTCGGCGCGCTCGCCGCCACCCACGCCGCCGACGCCAACGCGGTCACCGTCCTGAGCGCCGAGGTCCCCGACTCCACCGGCTACGGGCGCATCGTGCGCGACCCCGCCTCCGGTGCGGTCACCGAGATCGTCGAGCACAAGGACGCCACCGACGAGCAGCGGGCGATCCGGGAGATCAACTCCGGGGTGTTCGCGTTCGACGGGCGGCTGTTGGGCGACGCGCTGGGCAAGGTGCGCACCGACAACAGCCAGGGCGAGGAGTACCTCACCGACGTGCTGTCCATCCTGCGCGAGGCCGGGCACCGGGTCGGGGCGTCCGTGGCGGGCGACCACCGCGAGATCCTCGGCATCAACAACCGGCTCCAGTTGGCCGAGGCGCGTCGGCTGCTGAACGAGCGGCTGCTGGAGCGGGCGATGCTCGCGGGCGTGACCGTGGTGGACCCGTCGTCCACGCTGATCGACGCGACGGTGACGTACGAGCGGGACGCGGTCGTGCACCCGGGGACCCAGCTGCTGGGGACCACGCACCTCGCGGAGGACAGCGAGGTGGGGCCGAACTCGCGGATCGGGAGCACCGTCGTCGGGGCCGGAGCCCGGGTGGACAACTCCGTGACGGACTCGGCCGAGATCGGGGCGGGGGCGCTCGTCGGCCCGTACGCCTACCTGCGGCCGGGCACCCGGCTGGGGACCAAGGCCAAGGCCGGTACGTACGTGGAGATGAAGAACGCGACGATCGGGGAAGGGACCAAGGTCCCGCATCTGAGTTACGTCGGTGACGCGACGATCGGCGATCACACCAACATCGGTGCGGCGAGCGTCTTCGTGAACTATGACGGCGTCGCCAAGCACCACACGACGATCGGCTCCCACTGCCGTACCGGTTCGGACAATATGTTTGTGGCGCCCGTCACGGTCGGGGACGGGGTCTACACCGCCGCCGGGTCGGTCATCACCAAGGACGTGCCCGCCGGTTCACTGGCCGTGGCCCGGGGCCAGCAGCGGAATATCGAGGGTTGGGTGGCCCGGAAGCGGCCGGGCAGCGCCGCCGCGCAGGCCGCTCAGGCGTCGTCGCAGGAGACCGACGGGCAAAGCTGACCGGAAACAGGTGCGCCGGTGACGGCGTACCGTGATAGATGCTCACCCATTTCGGCTGGCTCGTTGCACATCGGGACCTATGCGTGCAGCGCCAGATACACGTCTGAGGAGACTGTGCTGTGACCGGGATCAAGACGACCGGCGAGAAGAAACTGATGCTCTTCTCCGGCCGCGCCCACCCCGAGCTTGCCGAGGAGGTCGCCCATCAGCTGGGAGTCGGTCTCGTGCCGACGAAGGCCTTCGATTTCGCCAACGGTGAGATCTACGTGCGGTTCCAGGAGTCGGCACGTGGCGCGGACTGCTTCCTGATCCAGAGCCACACGGCTCCGATCAACAAGTGGATCATGGAGCAGTTGATCATGCTGGACGCGCTGAAGCGCGCTTCCGCCCGCTCCATCACGGTGATCGTGCCGTTCTACGGCTATGCCCGCCAGGACAAGAAGCACCGTGGCCGCGAGCCGATCTCGGCGCGCATGGTGGCGGATCTGATGGCGACGGCGGGTGCGGACCGCATCCTCACCGTCGATCTGCACACGGACCAGATCCAGGGCTTCTTCGACGGCCCGGTGGACCACCTGTTCGCGCTGCCGATCCTGGCGGACTACGTGGGCGCGAAGGTCGACCGCTCCAAGCTGACGATCGTGTCGCCGGACGCGGGCCGGGTGCGGGTCGCCGACCGCTGGTGCGACCGGCTGGACGCGCCGCTGGCGATCGTGCACAAGCGTCGCGACAAGGACGTGCCGAACCAGGTCTCGGTCCACGAGGTCGTGGGCAACGTCGAGGGCCGGGTCTGTGTGCTGGTCGACGACATGATCGACACCGGTGGCACGATCTGCGCCGCCGCGGACGCGCTGTTCGCGCACGGTGCGGAGGACGTCATCGTGACGGCGACGCACGGGGTGCTGTCGGGTCCGGCTGCGGACCGCCTGAAGAACTCGAAGGTGAGCGAGTTCGTGTTCACGGACACGCTGCCGACCCCGGGTGAGCTGGAGCTCGACAAGATCACGGTGCTCTCGATCGCGCCGACGATCGCGCGCGCGGTGCGTGAGGTGTTCGAGGACGGTTCGGTGACGAGCCTCTTCGAGGAGCAGGGCTGACAGCAGTGACGATCACCCTCCGGTGATCCACTTTGGGGTGCGGCCTCCCCGCCGGGTAGACTCAGCGAGTTGCTCGGCGAGGGAGGCCGTACCTGTGTGTACGGCGGTCCGTTATCGACGCGCTCTTCGTAGCAGGCCTGTCGTGGGCCGGGTGACCGTTCGTGTTCCGTCTCCCGACGGCTCACCCACCTGACGAGGAGTGCAACCATGGCTGAGATCAAGCTCGCCACCGAGGTCCGTACCGAGTTCGGCAAGGGCGCCGCCCGCCGCGTGCGTCGCGCCAACCGCGTTCCCGCGGTCGTCTACGGCCACGGCGCCGAGCCGGTCCACGTCACGCTGCCGGGCCACGCGCTTCAGCTGGCGCTGCGTACGGCCAACGTCCTGATCGGTCTGGAGATCGACGGCAAGGACGCGCTGGTCATCCCCAAGGCCGTGCAGCGTCACCCCCTCCGCAGCACCATCGAGCACGTCGACCTGCTGACCGTGAAGCGCGGCGAGAAGGTCGAGGTCGAGATCGCGGTGCACGCCGAGGGCGACCTGGCGCCGGGCGCCAACCTGCTCGAGTTCGTGCTGAACACGCTGCTCGTCGAGGCCGAGGCCACCCACATCCCCGAGTCCGTGACGGTCTCCGTCGCGGGTCTGGACGCCGGTGACTCGATCCAGGCCAAGGACATCAAGCTGCCGAAGGGCTCCGTGCTCGCCGGTGACGAGGACGCCATCGTGATCCAGGTCGTCGCCGCGCAGGCCGAGGAGCCGTCCGCGGACGAGGCCGGCGAGACCGGCGCCGAGGCCTGAGCCGTACCGCTCACCGTTCCACCTGCTTGACTGACGGGGTGGTGGTTCCCTTCCGGGAGCCGCCGCCCCGTTCGCCTGCCATCCCTGCTGGCCCTGCCATCCCCCTGCGTGCGAGGAGACCGAGCGCTGATGTCCGACGCCACCGAACCCTGGCTCATCGTGGGCCTGGGCAACCCGGGTCCCGACTACGCCGCGAACCGCCACAACGTCGGGTTCATGGTCGCCGATCTGCTGGCGACGCGGATCGGCGGGAAGTTCAAGCGGGCGCAGAAGGCCCAGGCGCAGGTCGTGGAGGGGCGGATGGGCCCGCCGGGTCCGGCGAGCCGCCGGGTGATCCTGGTGAAGCCGATGTCGTACATGAATCTGTCGGGCGGGCCGGTGACGGCGCTGCGGGACTTCTACAAGGTGCCGACGGATCATGTCGTGGCGGTCCATGACGAGCTGGACGTCGACTACGGGATGCTGCGGCTGAAGCTGGGCGGCGGCGACAACGGGCACAACGGGCTGAAGTCGATGACCAAGGCGATGGGTCCGGACTATCACCGGGTGCGGTTCGGGATCGGGCGGCCGCCGGGGCGGATGCAGGTCGCCGATTTCGTGCTGAAGGACTTCTCGTCGACCGAGCGCAAGGAGCTGGCGTTCCTGGTGGACCGGTCGGCCGACGCGGTGGAATGTCTGCTGGCGGAGGGGCTGGAGCGGGCGCAGAGCGCGTACAACTCCTGACATTCCCTTCCCTGGTGGGGCGTTTTTCGGCCACAGGTTGACCGGGGGTGCGGGTCTGGCCAAGGATCGGCCCCCATGAAACGGAGCTCTTCCCACCGTGCGGCGCTCGCGGGCCGTCGGGCGGCCATGGGGTTGGTCGTCCTGGTGCTGCTGGTCGCGGGTGCGTGGTCGTCGTGGAACACCGCGCACCACATCGTTCTGGCCAAGGGCCGTGACCACGGCACCGTGACGGTGACGGGGTGCGGCGAGGAAACATGCACGGGTGCGTACGAGCCGGACGCGGCGTCGCGGGAGCGCCCGCGGGTGAGCGTGGACCGGTCCGTAGCGGCGCGGGAGGGGGATCGTTTCCCCGTGGTGGTGAAGCCCGGCACCGATGCGGTGGTCCGCACGGGGATGCCGGGCCTTCTGCATGCGTGGGTGCCGCTGGGCGGGGCGATGGTGCTGGCCGCGTTCGTGATCGGCGGCGGGCTGCGGATGTCGCGGACGGCCTGGGGGGTCGGTACGGCGGGGGCGGCCCTGCTGGTGGCGACGTTCGTCGCGCTGTAGCAGGACCGCCCCTTTTCGGCGTGCGTACGGTCAGCCGGTGTTGCGCAGGCCTGCCGCTACGCCGTTGACGGTGAGCAGCAGGGCGCGGGCGAGCAGCGGGTCGGCTTCCTCGCCGCGCTCCGCCGCCTGGCGCTGGCGGGCGAGCAGGGAGACCTGGAGGTAGGAGATCGGGTCCAGGTAGGCGTCGCGGATGGCGAAGGTCTGCTGGAGCACGGGGCTGGTGCCGAGCAGTTCGGTGGAGCCGGTGACCTTGAGGACTTCCCGCACGGTCAGCGCGTGCTCGGCCTCGATGGCGTCGAAGACGTGCTTCAGCTCGTCGGGGACGAGTGTGTCGACGTAGTGCCGGGCGATGCGCAGGTCGGTCTTGGCGAGCGTCATCTCCACGTTGGAGAGGAAGTTGCGGAAGAAGTGCCAGTGCTCGTGCATCTCGTCGAGGACGGTGTCGAGTCCGGCTTCGCGCAGGGCCTTGAGGCCGGAGCCGACGCCGAACCAGCCGGGGACGATCTGGCGGGACTGGGTCCAGCCGAAGACCCACGGGATGGCCCGGAGGCCGTCGAGCGAGACGCCGGAGCCGGGGCGGCGGGAGGGCCGTGAGCCCAGGTGCAGGTCGGCGAGCTGGTCCACCGGGGTGGAGGCGAGGAAGTACGCGGGGAGGTCGGGGTCCTCGACGAGCTTGCGGTAGGCGTCGTGGGCGGCGTCGGAGACGGTGTCCATGGCCGCGTCCCAGCGGGCGAGGGCTTCGTCGGACTGGCGGGGCGCGGTGTGCAGGGCGGAGGCCTGGAGGGTGGCCGCGACGGTCAGTTCCAGGTTCTCGCGGGCGAGGGCGGGGATGAGGTACTTGTCGGAGATGACCTCGCCCTGCTCGGTCACCTTGATCTCGCCCTCCAGGGTGCCCCAGGGCTGGGCGAGGATGGCGTCGTGGGAGGGGCCGCCGCCCCGGCCGACGGTGCCGCCGCGGCCGTGGAAGAGGCGCAGGCGTACGCCGTAGCGGTGGGCGACGTCGCGGAGGCGTCGCTGGGCGCGGTGGATCTCCCACTGGGAGGTGGTGATGCCGCCGAACTTGGAGGAGTCGCTGTAGCCGAGCATGACCTCCTGGACGTCGCCGCGCAGGGAGACGAGGCGTCGGTAGGAGGGGTCGGCGAGCATCTCGTCGAGGATGACGTCGGCGGCCTTGAGCTCGTCGGTGGTCTCCAGGAGCGGGACGATGCCGATCTTGGCCCAGCCGGCGTGGAGGTCGAGGAGTCCGGCCTCGCGGGCGAGGACGGCGGCGGCGAAGACGTCGTCGGCGCCCTGGCACATCGAGATGATGTAGGACTCGATGACTTCGGGGCCGAAGCGTTCGAAGGCCTGCTTGATGGTGTGGAAGACGCCGAGGGTCTTCTCGCCGGCCGCGTCGAGCGGGGCCGGGGTGGGGGCCAGCGGGCGGCGGGAGCGCAGTTCCTTGGCGAGGAGCTTCTGCCGGTAGTCGCGGGGCATGTCGGCGTAGCGCCAGGACTCCTCGCCGAGCCGGTCGAAGAGCTGGCCGAGGGCGTGGTGGTGGGCGTCGGCGTGTTCGCGTACGTCCATGGTGGCGAGCTGGAGGCCGAACGCGCCGAGGGTGCGGATGGTGCGGTCCATCCGGCCGTCGGCGAAGAGGCCGCCCTTGTGCGCGCGCAGGGAGGTCTGGATGAGCTCCAGGTCGGCGAGGAGCTCGGCGGTGCCGAGGTAGTCGCAGCCGGGGCGGTGGGGGGTGCCTTCGGCGAGGCGCTCGCGGGTGTTGACGAGCTTCTGCCGGATGCAGGTGGCCTTGAGGCGGTAGGGCTCCTCGGCGTTCAGCCGCTTGTAGCGGGGGCTGATGCCGGGGAGGCGTTCCAGGTCGGCCTGGAGGGAGGTGAGGAGTTCCTCGGTGGCTCCGGCGTAGCGGATGGAGTTGGAGAGGAGGCCGCGGAGGTGGTCGATCATCTCCAGGGCGTCGGAGATGCCGTGCTCGTGCTGGAGGATCAGGACGTCCCAGGTGACGGCGGGCGTCACGTTGGGGTTGCCGTCGCGGTCGCCGCCGATCCAGGTGCCGAAGGTGAGGGGGCGGGTGCCGGCGGGCAGTTCGACGCCGACGCGGT
Organism: Streptomyces sp. NPDC102283; assembly: GCF_044766265.1. Lineage (NCBI taxonomy): Bacteria > Bacillati > Actinomycetota > Actinomycetes > Kitasatosporales > Streptomycetaceae > Streptomyces > Streptomyces sp. NPDC102283. Next base: position 325,009 of record NZ_JBIWLQ010000005.1, on the reverse strand, counting down.
CCAGCTCGGCGGCGAGGTCCTCCAGGACGTCTCCGACGGCGCCCGCGTGGAGTTCGTCGAGGTAGTAGATGGCGTTGCGGGCCTCGTCGGCGGGCTCCGGACGGACGACGCGGAGTTCGTCGGTCTGCCAGATGAGGTCGATGTTCTCGGCGAGCCGGAGGTCCAGGCGGCGGCGGTCGGCCTCGACGACCGGGGTCTCCAGGAGGGCCCCGATGCGGCGGAGCTTGTTGAGGACCGAGCGGCGGGCGGCCTCGGTGGGGTGCGCGGTGAAGACGGGGCGGACGTTGAGGTTCTTGACCGTCTCGCGGAGGTGCTCGGGGTCGGCGTCCTTGAGCCGGTCGGCGGTGCGGGCCAGCAGGCCGCCCTCGGCCGCGCGGCGGTCGCGCATCTCGTGGGCGCGGTGGACCTGCTCGGTGACGTTGGCGAGGTGGAAGTAGGTGGAGAAGGCGCGCACGAGCTGTGCCGCGGTCTCCAGGTCCGTGTCGCCGAGGAGTTCGGCGGCGGCTTCGCCGTCGGTGCGGGTCAGGGCGCGGACCCGCTCGACGAGGTCGAGGAGCTCCTGTCCCTCCTGGCGTACGAGGGTCTCGCCGAGGAGGTCGCCGAGGCGGCGGATGTCGGCGCGCAGCGCGGGGCTGGCGGCAGGGGTCTGGTCGGCACTGCTCACAGTGTGCGGCTCCTTGCAGTGAATGAGGAGGTGCGTTCGCTTCGCCGCCCCACGTGGGTGGTGGTGGGGCGGGTGGCGGGTTCCGGGGCCCTGCGGCTGGCAGCGGTGCTGTCGCCACGCCCCGACGAGCGGGTGCGGACCGCGCTGTCCGACGCTCCCAGGATAGGTGTCGTCGCAGGCGGCGTGTCCGCTGCCCCGACGGGGGTCGCGGTCGTCGCCCGGGACACCCGGGCCCCTATCCCCTTACCCCATGGGCGGGCGGGCTACCGCGTGGGACGGGTTGGAGCGGCTTCTCGTGTTGTGGGGCCCGTCACTGCCATACTTACCAAGCCGTAGGTTACGCAACCGTAGCCACGGCCGTCCGCGCCTTCTCCCTCACCCTCAGAGGTATCCCCCCATGCCGAGCACCCCCCATGTGATCGACGAGACCGAGCCTCCCGGGGCCGCGTTGCCCCCCGGCACGCTGGGTGGCGACAAGAAGCGTTCGATCGAGCAGCTCGCGCTGCTGGCGTTCATCGTGGTGCCGTTCGTGGCCCTGGTCGTGGCGGTGCCGTTGGCGTGGGGCCGGGGGGTGAGCTGGCTGGACGTGGGGCTGATGGTGGCGATGTACTTCATCGGCTGTCACGGGATCACGATCGGCTTCCACCGGTACTTCACGCATGGTTCGTTCAAGGCGAAGCGGCCGCTGCGGATCGTGCTGGCCGTGATGGGCTCGCTGGCGGTGGAGGGGCCGCTGGTGCGGTGGGTGGCCGATCACCGCAAGCATCACCGGTTCTCGGACGCGGAGGGCGATCCGCATTCGCCGTGGCGGTTCGGGGAGAGCCTGCCGGCCCTGATGAAGGGGCTGTGGTGGGCGCACATCGCGTGGATGTTCGACGAGGAGCAGACGCCGCAGCAGAAGTACGCCCCCGATCTGCTCAAGGATCCGGCGATCCGGGGCATCTCGCGCCACTTCCTCTCCTTCACCATCGTCTCCCTGGCGATTCCGCCGCTGGTCGGCGGCCTGGTGACGATGTCGTGGTGGGGTGCGGCGACGGCGTTCTTCTGGGGTTCGCTGGTGCGGGTGGCGCTGCTGCACCATGTGACCTGGTCGATCAACTCGATCTGTCACGCGGTGGGCAAGCGGCCCTTCAAGTCCCGTGACCGGTCGGGGAACGTGTGGTGGCTGGCGGTGCTGTCGTGCGGCGAGTCGTGGCACAACCTGCACCACGCGGATCCGACGAGCGCCCGCCACGGTGTGATGAGGGGGCAGGTCGACTCCAGTGCCCGGCTGATCCGCTGGTTCGAGATGGCGGGCTGGGCCACGGATGTGCGGTGGCCGGATGGAGCGCGTATCGAATCCCGGCGCACGTCCGTTCCGGCCGACGCGTCATGATTGACGACGTGGCGACCGACGGCAGCACGAGCAGCGAGAAGAGCAGGACCTCCCCCTCCCGCCGGGCCCGGCGGGTCCGGATGACGGGCAAGGAGCGCCGCGAGCAGCTGCTGGACATCGGGCGCGCCCTGTTCGCCGACAAGGGTTTCGAGGGCACGTCGGTGGAGGAGATCGCGGCGCGGGCCGGGGTGTCCAAGCCGGTGGTGTACGAGCACTTCGGCGGCAAGGAGGGCCTGTACGCGGTGGTGGTCGACCGTGAGATGCGCCAGTTGCTGGACATGGTGACGGGGGCGCTCACGGCGGGCCATCCGCGCGAGCTGCTGGAGCAGGCGGCGTTCGCGCTGCTGGACTACATCGAGTCGTACACGGACGGTTTCCGGATCCTGGTGCGGGATTCGCCGGTGGCGCAGTCGACGGGCACGTTCGCGTCGCTGATCAGTGACATCGCCACGCAGGTGGAGGACATCCTGGGCCTGGAGTTCAAGGCCCGGGGTTTCGATCCGAAGCTGGCCCCGCTGTACGCGCAGGCGCTGGTGGGGATGGTGGCGCTGACGGGCCAGTGGTGGCTGGACGTGCGCAAGCCGAAGAAGGCCGAGGTCGCCGCCCATCTGGTGAATCTGTGCTGGCACGGGCTGGAGAACCTGGAGGCGAAGCCCCGGCTGATAGGGCACCGGAAGAACTGACCGCGTGACCCTTGCGCACGTCGTCACCCGTGGTGATGACGTATGCGGATTTCCCGCCGTAGGGTGGTCGGGAGGGCAGAGGACTCGTCCATGGGAGGAACCGTGACCGCCGAGCCGACCACCGCGCACAGCTCCCGCTGGCCGGTGCCCCCGCAGGACGGATACACCGTGGACGATCTGTTCACGCTGCCCGATCTCCCGCCGCACACAGAGCTGATCGACGGCAGTCCGGTTTTCGTGAGTCCGCAGCGAGACTTTCACAGCACGATGATCGATCTGCTGGTGACGGGACTGCGCAGTACGGCACCGCCGGAGGTGAAGGTCCGCCGCGAGATGACCGTGGTGCTGGACCGGCGCAATGGGCCGGAGCCGGATGTCTCCGTCGTTCGCAGCGAGGCTGATAAGAAGGGGATGGAGCAGACGTCGTACGCCGCGGCCGACGTGCTCCTCGCCGTGGAGGTCGTCTCCCCCGAGTCCGAGGCCCGCGACCGTGAGGCCAAGCCGCACAAGTACGCGACGGCCGGCATCCCGCACTTCTGGCTGGTCGAGATGACCGGGACCGACCAGCACCCCGTCGTCCGGGTCTACGAGCTGGACCCGGTGACGAAGGCGTACGCGCTGACCGGGATCCATCACGACCGGTTGAAGACGGGTGTGCCGTTCCCGGTGGACATCGACGTCTCGGCGGAGGCGCTCGCAGCGCTGTAGAGGGCTCGGGTTACGCGTCCGGCTCCAGGAACTCCAGCCGGTTGCCGACCGGGTCGTGGGCGTAGAAGCGGCGGTGGCCGGGAAGGGCGCCGTCCCACTCGACGGCGACGCCGTGGGTCTCCAGGCGCGCCGCGTACGCCACGATCCCCGTGACGCGCAGGCCCGGGTGGGCCTTCTTCGCCGGGCGGAAGTCCTCCTCGATGCCCAGGTGGAGCTGGACCGGGCCGGAGGCGAACCAGCAGCCGCCCCGGGCGGCGAGCACCGGGGGTTTCGGGATCTCGGTCATGTCCAGGGCGCCCGTGTAGAAGGCGCGCAGGGCGTCCTCGGAGCCGGGTGGGGCGGCGAGCTGTACGTGGTCGACGGCGGCGAGGCCCACCGGAGCGGTCATGGCTTCTCCTTGCGGGCGACGGCGAAGATGCGGCGGAACGGGAAGACCGTGCCGTACCGGCCGGGCGGGTAGGCCTCGCGGAGCAGGTCGCGGTATGCGGTGAGGAACGCGTCGCGGGCCGCCGGGTCGTCGGCCAGGGCGGTGAGGACGGGGCGCAGTGCGGTGCCCTTGACCCAGTCGAGGACCGCGTCGTCGCCGTGGAGGGTCTGGAGGTAGGTGGTCTCCCAGACGTCCGCCGTGCAGCCCAGGTCGCGGAGGCGGGTGAGGTAGTCGGTGGGGTCCAGGGCCGAGGCGGTGCGGTCGCCGACGCCGTGGAGCAGGGGCCGCCAGCGGTCGGATTCGCGGAGGGCGGCCAGGAGGGTGTGGCTGGGTGCGGTGAAGTTGCCGGGGACCTGGAAGGCGAGGGTGCCGCCGGGGGCGAGGGCGTCGAGCCAGCGGGGGAAGTGTTCGGCGTGGCCGGGGATCCACTGGAGCGCGGAGGTGGAGACGATCAGGCCGTACGTCTCGGTGGGCGTCCAGGTCGCGGCGTCGGCCTCGGCGAAGTCGAGCAGGGGCGGCCGGGCGTGGGCGGCGGCTTCGGCGAGCATCTCGCGCGAGGTGTCGTAGCCGGTGATCCGGGCGGTCGGCCAGCGGTCCGCGAGGAGGGCGGTGACGTTGCCCGCGCCGCAGCCGAGGTCGGCGATGCGGGGTGCGGGGCGGCCGGGGAGGTCGCCGATGCGGGCCAGGAGGTCGTGGAAGGGGCGGGTGCGGTGGTCCGCGTGGCGCAGGTACTGCTGCGGGTCCCAGGAGGGCTGGTCGGATGCGGTCATGGGGAACAGGATCACGCCGATAATCTCTTGATGTCAAGACACTTGAATTCAAGAGACTTCACATCGAGGGACCCTCTACACTGATCGACATGGAGGACGAGGTCGACCGACTGGTCGCTGCATGGCGCCGAGAGCGCCCCGACCTCGACGTGGAACCACTCGAGGTGCTCAGCCGCGTCTCCCGCCTGGCCCGCCACCTCGACCGGGCCCGCCGCATCGCCTTCTCCGAGCACCATCTGGAGCCGTGGGAGTTCGACGTGCTGACGTCGCTGCGCCGGGCCGGCGCCCCGTACCAGCTCTCCCCCGGGCAGCTGCTCACCCAGACCCTGGTCACCTCGGGCACGATGACCAACCGCATCGACCGCCTGACCAAGAAGAACCTCGTCGAGCGGCTGCCCGACCCGAGCGACCGGCGCGGCGTCCTCGTCCGGCTCACGACCGAGGGACGCGACCGGGCCGACCAGTCGCTGGCCGGACTGCTCGACCAGGAACGCGCCATCCTCGGCGAGCTCTCCCGCCACCAGCGTGGCGAACTGGCCGGGCTACTGCGCCAGTTGACCGCCCCGTTCGACAACATCCCGACCTAGCGGGCCCGTCGTCGGATCGGCGGGGCCGACCCCCGCCCGGCGGGCCAGCGCCACCGCCGCCAGCGTCGAGTGCACCCCGAGCTTGCCCAGCACGTTCTGCATATGGGTGCGCACCGTGTGCGGGGACAGGAACAGCCGCTCGGCGACCGCCTTGCGGCCGAGACCCGCCACCATGCAGCGCAGCACCTCGCGCTCCCGGGGCGTCAGCGAATCCACCAGCCGCTCGCTCTCGGTGCGGTGCTTGCGGGCGGCGGTCAGCTCCCGCAGTACGCCGGTGAGCAGCGCGGGCGGCAGATGCGTCTCGTCGCGCAGCACGCCCCGGATCACCGCCAGCAGCCGTTGCAGCGAGCAGTCCTTGGCCACCCAGCCGGAGGCCCCGGCCTGGAGTGCCCGTGCGGCGACTCGCGGGTCGTCCTTCTCGGCGAGCACCACCGACCGGACGGCGGGCCGGCCCGAACTGACCCCGGCGACCAGGGAGATGCCGTCGACGACGCCCGTCTCCTCCTGCCGGGGCCCCGGGACGGCATACCCGGTGCCGGTCGCCAGGGCGGCGCCCAACTCGGCGTCCACCAGCAGGACGTCGTAACCGCGCCCCTCGGCGGCCGCGCGCTCCAGGGCCCGCAGCGCGGCCGGACCGCTGCCCGCCGCGGACACGTCCACGTCCGGCTCGGCCGCGAGGGCCGCCGCGAGCGACTCGGCGAAGATGCGGTGGTCGTCGACCACCAGAACCCGGATACGCGCCACAGAACCCCCATCGGTGGGGGCGGACAGCTGCGGGTACGGCGCCCGGAGGGCTCGGAGCGGCCCGCTTGTGCTCCGGCCGCCGCCTTCGCACCGCCTGCCACTCGCCCCCGGGCGCCGTACCCGGCTCTCTCGCTCCCCTGAATCGGCACCGGCCCCCACCGGTGCTGAGCATCAGCGTACGGGCGGGGGCCACGAGGGGAAGGCGATTCGCCGAACTGGTTGCCCAGGGTGTTTAGGGTGTGCTTCATGTTCCGTCTTGAGACAGAAGTAGACAAAGAACGTCGCATTCTGCTGAGCGGGCGCCTGCACGAGGACAACATCGCGGCCGCGGCCGGCCTGCGTGCGTTGCTCTCCACCCCCGCCGAGCACGAAGTGCCGCTGGAGGTCTGGGCCTTGGACGAGCAGGGAGACCTGGCGGGCGGGCTGACCGGGCGGACCTGGGCGTACTGGCTGCATGTCGATCTGCTCTGGGTCGACGCCCCGCACCGGGGCTCCGGCCTCGGCGCGCGTCTGCTCGCCGAGGCCGAAAGGACCGCCCGAACCGAGCGCGCCTGCACCCGGTCCCGGCTGGAGACCTGGGACTTCCAGGCCCCCGGCTTCTACCGCACGCAGGGGTACGAGGAGATCGGCCGGGTCGCGGACTACCCGCCGGGCGTCACCGAGTTCATCCTGGTCAAGGACTTGTGAGCGCCGTGCCCCGGCAGCTCACCGCAGTCGGCGCGCCCCGGCGGACGGGATGGCGTCGAAGATCCCCGGGGCCGTGTGTCCGGCCGCCGCGAACGCCTCGCTGACGGCCTTGGCCACGGTGCCGGCCGCCGCCGCCTCCACCAGGACGACCGCCGAGCCGCCGAAACCGCCGCCGGTCATCCGCGCACCGAGCGCCCCGGCCTCGTTCGCCGCCTCGACGGCCAGGTCCAGTTCGGGGCAGGAGACCCGCAGATCGTCGCGGAGCGAGCGGTGCCCCTCGGTGAGGACGGGGCCCGCTGCGCGGACGTCGCCCGCGTCGAGCAGCGCGATGACCTGCTCGACCCGGCGGTTGTCGCCGACGACATGGCACACGTAGCGGACGACGGACTCGTCCGCCCCGGCGTCGGCGAGGCTGGTGAGGGCCGTGGCCAGGCCCTCGTACGACAGGTCGCGCAGCATCGGTATGCCGAGCAGCCGGGCGCCCTCCTCGCAGCCGGCCCGGCGCTCCGCGTACGCGCCGTCGCCGAGCGCGTGCTTGACCCGGGTGTCGACGACCAGCAGCGTCAGGCCCTGGGCGGCCAGGTCGAAGGGGACCTGGCGCAGGGAGAGGTCGCGGGTGTCCAGGTGGAGGGCGTGGCCCTCGACGCAGCAGGCCGAGGCCATCTGGTCCATGATCCCGCAGGGCACGCCGACGAAGTCGTTCTCGGCGCGGCGACCGACGACGGCGAGTTCGGGTCCGGTGAGGCCGAGGTGGAAGAGGTCGTTCAGAGCCAGCGCGGTGACGACCTCCAGGGCGGCGGAGGAGGAGAGTCCGGCGCCCGTGGGCACGGTGGAGGTCAGGGCGACGTTCGCTCCGGTGACCGGGTGCCCGGCCTCGCGCAGCGCCCAGACCACCCCGGCGGGGTAGGCGGCCCAGCCGTGGCCGGAGTGCGGGGCGAGTTCGTCGACGCGCAGCGAGACGACGCCGCCGGGGACGTCGGAGGAGTACAGGCGCAGGACACCGTCGTCGCGGCGGGAGACGGCGGCGACGGCGGTGTGCGGGAGGGCGAGCGGCATGACGAAGCCGTCGTTGAAATCGGTGTACTCGCCGATGAGATTCACCCGTCCGGGTGCCGCCCAGATGCCGTCGGGCTCGCCCCCGTACAGCTCGGCGAAGGTGGCGGCGGGGTCGGTCCCGTACGCCTGGTTGATCTCGGTCATGGGGTGGTCGTGTCCTCTCGGCGGGCGAACTGCCAGGCGTCGGCGATGATTCCGGCCAGGTCGGCGCGGGAGGGCTGCCAGCCGAGGCGCTCGACGGCGGTGGCGGCGGAGGCGACGAGGACGGCCGGGTCGCCGCCGCGGCGGGGGGCGGCGGTCTCGGGTACGGGGTGGCCGGTGACCTTGCGGACGGTCTCGATGACCTCGCGGACCGAGAAGCCGTTGCCGTTGCCGAGGTTGCAGATGAGGTGCTCGCCGGGGACGGCGGCCTGAAGGGCCAGCAGGTGGGCGTCGGCGAGGTCGGCGACGTGGATGTAGTCGCGGACGCAGGTGCCGTCGGGGGTGGGATAGTCCTCGCCGTACACGGAGATCGACTCGCGCTGTCCCAGCGCCACTTGGAGGACCAGCGGGATGAGGTGGGACTCGGGGGCGTGGCGTTCGCCGCAACTGCCGTAGGCCCCGGCCACGTTGAAGTAGCGCAGCGACACGGCGGCCAGGCCGTGGGCGGTGGCCTCGCCGCTGATCATGTGGTCGACGGCGAGTTTGGACGCGCCGTAGGGGCTGGTGGGGGCGGTGGGGTCGGTCTCGGTGATGGGGCTGGAGACCGGTTCGCCGTAGGTGGCGGCGGTGGAGGAGAAGACGAGGGTGCGCACGCCGTGCTCGCGCATCGCGGCGAGCAGGGCGGTGGTGCCGCCGACGTTGTTGACCCAGTACTTCTCCGGGTCGACGACGGATTCGCCGACCTGGGAGAAGGCGGCGAAGTGCAGGACGCCGTCGTAGGAGGGGTCCAGGTGGCGGGCCGCGTCCTGGATGCGGCCCTCGACGAACGTCGCTCCGGCCGGGACGCCCGCGCGGAAGCCGGTGGAGAGGTCGTCCAGGACGGTCACCGTGTGCCCGGCCTCCAGCAGATGCTGGGCGACGACGCTCCCGACGTAGCCGGCGCCGCCGGTGACCAGGTACTTCTTCGGGAGCTTGCCGACGTTCGGGGAATCGCTCACTTGCTCGCTACCTCTCGCAGTCGCTCGGCCGCGGCCTCCGGCGGCACGTCGTTGATGAACACGCTCATGCCGGACTCGGACCCCGCGAGGAACTTCAGCTTGCCGGAGGTCCGGCGAATGGTGAAAAGCTCCAGGTGCAGCGCGAAGTCCTCCCGTCCGGGGACGCCGAACGGCGCCTGGTGCCAGGCGGAGATGTACGGGGTCGGCGGCTCGCCGGGTCCGAAGATCCGGTCGAAGCGCCTCAAGAGTTCCAGATAGACCTGTGGGAACTCTGTCCGCGCCTGCTCGTCCAGCTCCCGCAGATCGGGGACGCGGCGGCGGGGGTACAGGTGGACCTCGTAGGGCCAGTGCGCCGCGTACGGGACGAAGGCGGTCCAGTGGTCGGTGGAGAGGACGACGCGCGAGCCGTCCTTCTCCTCGCGGGCGACCACGTCGTCGAAGAGGTTTCCGCCGGTCTCCTCGCGGTGGCGGGCGGCGGAGCGGAGCATCAGTTCGGTGCGCGGGGTGACGAAGGGGTAGCCGTAGATCTGGCCGTGCGGGTGGCCGAGGGTGACGCCGATCTCGGCGCCGCGGTTCTCGAAGCAGAAGACCTGGGTGACCTGGTCGAGTGCGGCGAGCTCGGCGGTGCGGTCGGTCCAGGCGGCGAGGACGAGGGCGGCCTGTTCCTCGGTGAGGTCGGCGAAGGACGCGTCGTGGTCGGAGGTGAAGCAGACGACCTCGCAGCGGCCGGAGTCGCCGGCGAGGGAGGGGAAGCGGTTCTCGAAGACGGCGACGTCGTAGTGGTCGTCGGGGATCTCGCTCCGCCGCCCCTCCCGCGTGGGGCAGAGCGGGCAGGCGTCGGCCGGGGGGTGGTAGGTGCGCGTCTGGCGGTGCGAGGCGATGGCGACCGCGTCGCCGAGCAGCGGGTCGCGGCGGATCTCGGACGAGGTCGAGACGGGATCCAGCGGGCGATGGTCGACGGCGTCGCGGACGGTGTCGTCGGCGGAGTCGTAGTAGATCAGCTCACGGCCGTCGGCCAGGGTCGTAACCGTCTTCTTCACCAGGGTCCTCCACCCAAATCCTCCCAACATAATCGCACATAACAAATCACAAGCAAACACCTCAGTCAATGCCTGCGGGGCCGACGGGGTCAACAGGAATGCGGGCCGCATACCGGCCGCATACCTGGACATTCACCCACACTCGATCACGATCGAACAAAGAACCCCAACGAGAGTGTTCATTTCTCGAACACAGAGGCGTAAGTTCCGACGGGTTCAGTTCGCGCAACGAAGCGAGTACCCCCATGCACACACTTGCCGAAGGGCTCCGGCTCCCCACGAACGGGCTCGACTACGCCATCCTGGCGATCTACTTCGTCGTCGTACTCGGCATCGGCTTCGCGGCCCGCGCCAGTGTGAGGACGAGCCTCGACTTCTTCCTCTCCGGACGGTCCCTGCCCGCCTGGGTGACCGGGCTCGCCTTCGTCGCGGCGAACCTGGGCGCCACCGAGATCCTCGGCATGGCGGCCACCGGCGCGCAGTACGGCGTCGCGGTGGTGCACTGGTACTGGATCGGCGCCATCCCCGCCATGGTCTTCCTCGGCCTGGTGATGATGCCGTTCTACTACCGCTCCAAGGTGCGCTCGGTGCCGGAGTTCCTGCTCCAGCGGTTCGACAGGTCCGCGCACCTGCTCAGCTCCGTGCTCTTCGCGTTCGCGGCGATCCTCATCGCGGGCGTCAACCTCTACGCCCTGTCGATCGTCGTGGAGGCGCTCCTCGGCTGGCCGCAGTGGGTCGCGATCGTCGTCGCGGGCCTGTTCGTGCTGGTCTACATCACGATCGGCGGGCTCTCCTCGGCGATCTACAACGAGGTGCTCCAGTTCTTCGTCATCCTCGCCGCGCTGATCCCCCTCACCGTCCTCGGCCTGAAGCGGGTCGGCGGCTGGGACGCCATGAGCGACTCGCTGACGAAGCAGCACGGCGGGGACTTCATGACCGCCTGGGGCGGCACCGGCATCGGTGACGCCAACCCGCTGGGCGCCAACTGGCTGACGATCATCCTCGGTCTCGGCTTCGTGCTGTCCTTCGGCTACTGGACGACGAACTTCGCCGAGGTGCAGCGCGCCCTGTCCGCGAAGAACCTCTCCGCCGCCAAGCGCACCCCGCTGATCGCCGCGTTCCCGAAGATCTTCATCGTCTTCGCGGTGATGATCCCGGGCCTGGTCGCCGCGGTCATCGTGCCCAAGATCGGCACCCCGGACTCCGACCTCACCTACAACGACGCGATACCCCTGCTGATGCAGGAACTGCTGCCCAACGGTGTGCTCGGCATCGCGGTCACCGGTCTGCTCGCCGCGTTCATGGCGGGCATGGCGGCCAACGTGTCCTCGTTCAACACGGTGTTCACCACCGACATCTGGCAGCGGTACGTGGTGAAGGACAAGCCCGACGCCTACTACCTGCGCTTCGGGCGGCTGATCACGGCGATCGGTGTGCTGGCCTCGATCGGCACGGCGTTCATCGCCGCCAGCTTCTCGAACATCATGAGCTACCTCCAGACGCTGTTCTCGTTCTTCAACGTCCCGATGTTCGTCGTCTTCATCATCGGCATGTTCTGGAAGCGGGCCTCGATGAAGTCCGGCGTCTGGGGCCTGGTCGCGGGCACCGGGGCCGCGATGATCAACTACTTCTGGATCTACAAGGGCGGGATCATCGACATCCCGTCCGACCAGGGCGCCAACTTCGTCTCCGCGATCGTCGGCTTCGTCGCCGGAGCCGTCGTCATGGTCGTCGTCACCCTCTTCACCGCGCCGAAGCCCGAAGCGGAGCTGGCCGGTCTGGTGTACGGGACCGAATCGCCGGACCCCGACGAGGCACTCGACGAGGCCGACAGCGCCTGGTACCGCAAGCCCGCGCTGCTCGGCTGGGGCGCGGTCGTCCTCGCCGCCGCCTGCTACATCCCCTACTCGCTCTGATCGGAGGGACTCACCATGTCCGACCTGCACAAGTCCGACCTGCACAAGGAAGTCTCCGAACTGGAGCGCAAGTCCGCGACCGCGGCCCGTCTCTTCGACATCCGGCGGATCATCGGCGGCCTGTTCGTGGTCTACGGGGTGATCGTCACCATCGCCGGCATCAGCCCGTCCGACGCCGACCTGAAGAAGGCCGAGGGCGTCCACATCAATCTGTGGACCGGCCTCGCGATGCTGGCACTCGGCCTCTTCTTCCTCGTCTGGATGAAGCTGCGCCCGGCCGAGGCCCCGGAAGCGGAAGCGGACCCGGCCCCGGACCCCGGGCCCGACGCCGGCTGACCCGCCCCGCCGCTCGTCCGCCGCGCCCGCAGGGGCCCTACGTCACCCGCGCTGTCCGGGGATGTACGGCCCCTGCCGCGTGTCGCGGTGGTCCGCGGCCCTCTCCAGCAGTCCCGTACGGGCCGCGAGGGCGGCCGCCTCCAGGCGGGAGCCGACCCCGAGCTTCATCAGGACCCGCTGGACGTGGGTGCGGGCGGTGCTCGGGGCGATGTCCATGCCCGCCGCGATCAGCCGGGTGCCCTCGCCCTCGGCGACCCGCACCAGCACCTCCGCCTCGCGCGGGGTGAGCATCCGCAGCAGCCGCCGCCCCTCGTCGTCGGGCTGGGCCGTCGGGTTGAGCAGTTCGGCGAAGGCCCCGCGCAGCAGCTGCGGGGCGATGGCGCTCTCCCCCGCCCGCGCCTTGAGCATGGCCCGCTCGACGCCCTCGATGCGCTCGTCGTGCCGGACGTACCCCGCGGCCCCGGCGGCGAACGCCGCGGCGATCCCGCGCGGACTGGGCACCGGCCCGAGGACCACCACCGCCACCTGCGGGCGCTCCTGGCCGATGCGCACGATCGGGTCGAAGACACCGGGGGCGGCGGGCGATGCCGTACCGAACAGGCAGACCTCCGGGGCCCTGCCGACCACCAGTTCCGCCGCCCCGGACGTCGGCGCCGCCGCGCCGAGCACCCGGTGCCCGCGCAGTTTCAGCGCCGAGGCGAGTGCCTCGGCGAGCAGCCGGTGATCATCGACCACCATGAGCCGCACGCCCACGGTCCTCACCCCCCAAGCCCCTGTACGCCCGGCCCCCCGGACGCCTGCCCCGGCAAGTTACACGCTTGTCCGACGCCGCGCGGCCCATACGTGGGAGAAGCCCCCCGGAGTGCCGAACTCTGTGCCGTCCGGCCCTCGTCGACCTGCGTTCATGACCCGTTGACCGGCATGTCCCGATCACTTCACGGCCGGCAAACGATCGGCCCCGCCGGTGAGGGGATCGACCGGCGGGGCCTGGCACTGCGGGACGCTCCCCGAAGGAGCGCGGTGATCAGTCGGTGCGGTAGGCGACGACGAGGTAGCGCTTCTCGTCGGGGTTGACGGTGCTGGGCTTGTGGACCGAGCTGCTCGCCATGTAGAACCGGCCGTCGGTGTAGTGGAATTCGCCCGAGTCGATGGAGAACCGCTTCTCCGCCTCCCGGACGGTCTCGTCGCTCGGGTTCTCCATCAGCAGGGTCTGCTTGAGGGTCTCGCCGTCGATGGAGACGACCTGGCCGCCCTTGTCGTACGGGCCCTCCTTGTAGGCGATGATGCTGGTGCCGTCCATCCGGAGCGGCGTCAGGGTGTGGCGGTCGCCCGCGTCCGCCCGGCCGCCGAGGAGCTTTCCGGTGGCCAGGTCGAAGGCGACGATCTCGTTCGTGTCGCCGTACTCGCTGGTTCCGTCGTGCCTCTCGGTCGGCAGGTAGAGCCGGTTGTTGCCGACGGCCATGTGCTCGCACTGCTCGACATCGGTGGAGCCGCACTCCGCCGCGTACTTGTCCGCGTCGGCGGGAATGCGGACGATCAGCTTGCCGGTCGCCGCGTCGATCGAGAAGAAGTCGGAGATGCTGCTGCCGTCGCCGGCGGTGTCGCCGACGTCGGCCGCGACCACCAGCGGCTTGGTGGAGACGATGCTCGCGTATTCGACGCCCGCGGGCATCTGGAACGAGGACAGCGGCGCGCCGGTCGTCGGGTTCAGCGCCTGCACGGTGAGCTGCGGGCTGTCGGACGTGCCGCACCTGCGGACCACGGCGAGGGCTTCGCCTCCCGCGTAGCCGCGGTCGTAGCAGCCGTCCGCGCCGACCTTCGGCTTCCAGAGCTCGGCGCCGTCGGCCAGCTTGAAGGCCGCGCCGCCCGAGGTTCCGCCCGCGGCGACGGTGGTCCCGCTGAGTGTGACCTCGTCGAAGCGGATCGGCCTGTCACCGCCGGTGGCGGAGGTGACGCTCTTGCTCCACAGGAGCTTGCCGGCGCTCAGGTCGATCACGCCGACCTGGTTGCACGACGGGTACTTGTTCTCCTTGGTCGGCTTCGTCTCCTGGAAGACGATGGCCGCCTTGTAGTCCTTGCTCATGTGGCGGGACACGGTGCAGATCTCGCCGGCCAGCGGGAAGGACCAGAGCTTGGTGCCCTTGTCGCGGTCGTAGCCGGTGACCTCGGCGATGCCGGACTTGACGTACGCCTTGTCGGTGACCCAGGAGCCCGCGACCGTGGTGATGTCGGTGACCACCGGCTCCGGGAACTGGAAGGCGACCTTGGACTTGGTGTTGGCGGGCGCCTTCTCCTCGCCGCCCGCCAGGCCGCCCTCGCCGCCCTTGGCCTCGCCGCCGGAGCCGCCGGACGAGGAGGCCTCGTTCGTGCCGCCCTCGTCGCCGGTGGAGGCGTAGATGATCCCGCCGCCGATGATCAGCACCACGGCGACGGCCGCGGCGACGATGATCTGCATCTGGGTGGAGAACTTCTTCCCGCCGTTTCCGGCCGGCTGCGGGGCCCCGTACTGCGGCTGCATCGGCTGGGTCGGGTAGCCGTAGCCCTGCTGGGGCATCCCGGGCTGCCCTGCGGGCCCCTGCGGGTAGCCGTAACCCTGCTGCGGGGCCTGGGGGTAGCCGTAGCCGTTGGGCTGCGGCGCGGGCGGGGTGGGGTAGCCGCCGGCCGCCGGGGGCGGGCTGCCGTAGCCCCCGGGGGGCGCGTCCTGTGGGGCGGCGGGCTGCCGCGGCGGCTGCTCCGGCTGCTTGCCGAAGGGGTCCGCGGGCGGCGGGGTCGGTTGGCCGAACCCTCCCGGCGGCGGGTCCTGCGGCGCGCCGAAGCCACCGGAGGGCGGGGCCGGGGGCGTGTTCGGCGGCTCGTTGGGCGGCTGCTGCGGTGGCTGGGGCGGCTGGGTCATGGCGTGCGTACCTCGGGAGACGAGTGGGTGTGGGGGCGCGTGGGGCCGGGACGGGCCGACCGCGGTCGGATGCCGGGGCGGACCGTCACTTGGTGAACACCAGCATCGTCGACTGCTCCAGCTCTTCCTTGTCGTTGCTCGCGCTCACACGCTTGCTGAAGATGTAGGAGCGGCCGTCCTGGTAGAGGACCTTGGACGAGAAGAAGCCGTTCTCGATCCGGCCGGCCGACGCCGGGTGCTGGAGCAGCGTCTTGGGGGTGCCGCCGGTCGGCGGGAGGGTCACGAGCGCGCCGGCGGTGTCGTACTTCGGCCGCATGTAGAGCAGCACGTCGCCGCCCTCCATGCCCAGCGGCTTCAGAACGCGCTCCGCCGGGGCGGGCGCCTCCCACTTGGGCTTCCCGGTGTTCAGGTCGAACGCGATGACCTTGTTCGTCCGCGAGGTACCGCTGCTGTCGTCCTCGGTCGCGATGTAGAAGGTGTTGGCGTCGGCGGCGACGCCGCTGCACCCTTCGAGCTTCTCGCCGAAGATCGCGAAGCTGCCTCCGCAGTCGACGGTGAGCTTGTCGCCCTGCGCGGGTGCGAGCTGCGAGCGGAGCTTGCCGCTCTCGGTGAGCGCGGCGATGCCGTACTGCTTCTTCTTTTCGTTGTCGAACCTGACGACGAGCGGGCTGACCGAGTAGACCTTGCTGACCTGCCAGCCGCGCGCGGGCTCGTACGTCCACTTGGCCTTGCCGGTGACCGGGTCCAGCTCCTGGACCTGGTGCTGCGGGTTCTCGGCGTCGCCGGTGCGGCAGCTGGCCGCGGCGATCAGCTTCGCGCCGCCGGCGAAGGCGAAGGGCTTGCAGTTGCCCTCGGGGTTGCCGAACAACTCCTTGCCGTCGCTGACGCGGTAGGCGTTGGAGTTGCCCGTGCGCCCCACCGTGACGGTGTCTCCGCTGATCGCCAGACCGATGTCCGACAGGAAGTCCCAGGTGCCGTTCTTCTTGATCGTCTTCTTCCAGCCGGCCTTGCCGGTGTTGAGGTCGATCATCTGGAGGACGGAGCACTTGGCCCGGTCGGTGGTGCCGTCCTTCACGCCGATGACGAGCTTGCCGTCGGCGGTCGCGGTGTTGGGCGCGGCGCACACGTCGGCGGGGAGCTCCAGGGTCCACTTCTGCTTGCCGTCGACGACGGAGTAGCCGGAGACACCGCGGTACATGGCCTTGGCGACCAGGTCGCCGGTGAACCAGGGGCCTTCGACGGACGCGCCGTTGCGCGGCAGGTCGACGTCGTTCTTCTGGAGCCAGGCGACCTTGGCCTCGCCCGGCTTGCGCCCGGCGTTGAGGTCGTCGTTGCCCTCGCGGCCGTCGCCGCTGCCGTCGCCCTCGTCGACCGTCGGCGACTCGCTGGGGGGCTTGGGGTCGTTGCTCGGGCCGGCGACGGGCTTCTTGGGGTCGTCCCCGTCGTCGTTCACGAGGAACCAGGTGCCCGCCCCGGCGACCAGGACGACGGCGAGCGCCGCCGCGACCACGATGCCGGTCTTGTTCTTGAGGAACCCGCCGCCGGAGCCCGGTCCGCCGGGGGCGGGGACGCCGGGGTACTGCTGCGTCGGGTAGCCGTAGCCGGGCTGGGGCTGCTGGCCGTACGGACCGGGAGCCTGCTGGCCGTACGGGCCCGGGGCCTGCTGACCGTAGGGGCCGGGTTGCTGGCCGTACGGGCCGGGGGCCTGCTGGCCGTAGGGGCCGGGCTGCTGGCCTGGCTGCTGCGGGTAGCCGTAGCCGGGCCCGGCCGGGGGCTGCTGCTGCGGATAGCCGTACGCCGGGGTGCCCGGCGGGGGCGTCTGCGGCGGGCCGGCCGGGGGCGCCGGCGGCTGTGCGGGGGGCGGGCCCTGGGGCGGCTGACCGGGCGGCGTCTGCGGCGGCTTCGCCGGGTTCGGCTGGTCCTGGGGCTGCTGAGGAGTTCCGTTCGGCGGCTCCTGCGGAGCCCCGAAGCCTCCCTGCGGCGGTTGCTGGCTGGGCGGCTGGCTCATATCAGCACGTCCCCCTTCGTGCGGCCCGGTGCGCGAATCGGTCTCCCCCGCATTCCCAAGAGGATCAATTCCCCTCGGAAAGGAGCGAATCGGGCATGGCTTCCGCGGTGTTACGACAGTCGGGCGGGGCTTCTTTGTACCACCCACCCGCCACGGGGCACCGGTTCGGGCCAAGTCCTGTTCCCAAGGGAGAACCGCCTTGTGATGCCTCCGTTACGCCCCGGCGGGAGGTGATGGTCAGTCACCGAAAGCCATCATCGCCGGCAGCTCCATCTCCTCCTCGTCGGTGGCCCCGGAGACATGCGTGAGCATGAGCAGCGAACGGCCGGCGGTGTGGAGGACGAGCGGATCGGTGAAGGTGCGCTCGGTCGCCGCGGCCGACGCCGGGTGGCGCAGGACCTGCCGCGGCGCGCCGCCTTCCGGCCCGAGCGCCACGATGCCGCCGCCGACGTCCTTGGTCCTGCTCCTCGGGCCGGGCGGGCTGAGGTAGATCAGCGCCCTGCCGTCTTCGACGCGCAGCGGCATCAGGGTCCGGCCGGCGGGCGCGGGGACCTTCCACTTCTTCTTGCCGGTGCTCATGTCGAAGGCGACGACGTCGTTGGTCAGCACGCCGTCCACGAACCGGTGCTTCGTGGCGGCGTAGAGCGTGTCGGCGTCGGCGGCCAGGCCGACGCAGGTGTCGAGGTTCGCACCCACGTTCCGCCGCATGCCGGAACACCGGGCCTCGGGGACGTCCGCGCCGGCGGCGGGCCGGGAGCGGAAGGTTCCGTCGGCGTTCAGGACCGTGATCGCCCACTCGCCCTCCACCGCCCCGCCCTTGCGGAGCGAGATCACCGGCGGGTCCACGGAGTGGACTTGGTCGATCGCCCAGCCCTTCTCGGCCCTGTACGTCCACAGGGTCCGGCCGGTGCCCGGGTCGATGCGCCGCACTTCCCCGACGGCGTCGTCGGGCTCGGACCCGGCCTCGGACTCGGCGGCCGGCTGGTCGCGGCAGCTGAAAGCGGCGAGCAGGACGGCTCCGCCCGCGAGACCGTACGACGGGCAGGGGCCGGGCAGTTCGTCCCACAGGTGCTTGCCGTCACTGATCCGGTAGGCGTCGGTGCGGCCGACGCGCCCGATCGTCAGGACGTCGTCGCTGATCGCCATGACGATGTTCGCGAGCCCGTCCTGCGTCGGCGCGCGTTCGAAGGTCGCGGACCAGCCCGCCTCACCGGTGGCCAGGTCGATCATCTGGAGCTTGTCGCAGACCGAATTCTCCGTGGAGGTGTCGGTCATGAGGCCGATGACGATCTTCCCGTCCGCGGTCGGCAGGGTGGGCGCCGCGCAGATGTCGGAGGGCAGGCGCAGGCTCCACTTCCGCGATCCGTCCTCCAGGGAGTAGCCGGACGCCGTGCGGTACATGGCCTTGGCCACGACGTCGCCGACGGTCCAGGGGCCGAGGGCGGAGGCGCCGCCCCCCGGCAGGTCCACGCCGTTCCGCTGGACCCAGCGGACCTTCGCCTCGCCCTCCTTGCGGCCCTTGTTGATCTCCGCGGCCCCCGGGGCGGGCGTCGTCCTCGGGCTCGGCCCGGTGCCGGGCCGCTTCGGGGAGGTGCTCTCCTGGGCGACGGGCTTCTTGTCGTCGGCGCCTTCATCGCCGCCCACCGCGAACCAGACGCCCGTCCCGATGACGAGGACCCCGGCGAGCACGGCGGCGACGAGACCCGCTACCCGGCCCCGTGAGCGCCCGCCGGAGGGCGAGGGCCCGGGCGGCCCCGGGTAGCCGTACGGCACGGTGGGCGGCCGACCGTACGGGCCGGGCTGCGGCTGCGGCTGGTGCCGGGGCGGCACGGGGGCTCCGTACGCACCGGGCCGCGGTTCGTACGGAGCGCCGAAGCCCTCCTGCTCCCCCGGCCCGCCCCGCGGCGGCTGCGGCGGCTGCGGTGGCTGCGACTGCGGCATCGGTGTGGATCCCCCTCCGAACGTACGGCGCCTGCCGTCCCGTTCTACCACCTGCCGCGCCGGCCTCCGTCAGGCGTCCTCGGCCAGCTCCAGCCAGCGCATCTCCAACTCGTCCCGCTCGGTGACGAGTTCGCGCAGCTCGGCGTCGAGCCCCGCGACCTTCTCGAAGTCGGTGGCGTTGTCCGCGATCTGCTTGTGCAGCGTTGTCTCGCGGGTGGAGAGCTTGTCGAGCTGCCGCTCGACCTTCTGGAGCTCCTTCTTCGCGGCGCGGGCCTCCTGCGCCGAGACGGCCGGGGCGGCGGCGGGTGCGGTGGACGTACGGGGCGCTGCGGCGGAGGGGGTGGACTCCTCCTCCATCCGCCGGCGGCGCTCCAGGTACTCGTCGATCCCGCGCGGCAGCATCCGCAGGGCGCGGTCGCCGAGGAGTGCCATGACCCGGTCGGTGGTCCGCTCGATGAAGAACCGGTCGTGGGAGATCACGATCATCGAACCGGGCCAGCTGTCGAGGAGGTCCTCCAACTGGGTCAGGGTCTCGATGTCGAGGTCGTTGGTGGGCTCGTCGAGGAAGAGGACGTTGGGCTCGTCCATCAGCAGCCGCAGGATCTGGAGCCGGCGGCGCTCACCGCCGGAGAGGTCGCCGACGGGCGTCCACTGCTTCTCCTTGGTGAAGCCGAACTGCTCGCAGAGCTGACCGGCGGTCATCTCGCGGCCCTTGCCGAGGTCGACCCGGTCGCGCACCTGCTGGACGGCCTCCAGGACGCGGAGGTTCGGGTTCAGCTCGGTGACCTCCTGGGAGAGGTAGGCGAGCTTGACGGTCTTGCCGACGATGACCTTCCCGGCGGCGGGCTGTTCGTCTCCCTGGCTGCGGGCGGCCTCGGCGAGCGCGCGCAGCAGCGAGGTCTTGCCCGCGCCGTTGACGCCGACCAGGCCGATGCGGTCGCCGGGGCCGAGCTGCCAGGTGAGGTGGGTGAGGAGGGTCTTGGGCCCGGCCTGGACGGTCACGTCCTCCAGGTCGAAGACGGTCTTGCCGAGGCGGGCGTTGGCGAACTTCATCAGTTCGCTGGTGTCGCGCGGCGGCGGCACGTCGGCGATGAGTTCGTTGGCGGCCTCGATGCGGTAGCGCGGCTTGGAGGTGCGGGCGGGGGCGCCGCGACGCAGCCAGGCCAGCTCCTTGCGCATGAGGTTCTGCCGCTTGGACTCCTCGGTGGCGGCGATGCGCTCCCGCTCGGCGCGGGCGAACACGTAGTCGCTGTAGCCGCCCTCGTACTCGTGGACGGTGCCGCGCTGGACGTCCCACATGCGGGTGCAGACCTGGTCGAGGAACCACCGGTCGTGGGTGACGCAGACGAGGGCGGAGCGCCGGGTCCGCAGGTGGCCGGCCAGCCAGGAGATGCCCTCGACGTCGAGGTGGTTGGTGGGCTCGTCGAGGACGATCAGGTCCTGCTCGTCGATGAGGAGCTTGGCCAGCGCGATCCGGCGGCGCTCGCCACCGGAGAGCGGGGCGATGACGGTGTCGAGCCCGTGCTCGAAGCCGGGGAGGGCCAGGCCGCCGAAGAGCCCGGTGAGCACGTCGCGGATCTTGGCGCTGCCCGCCCACTCGTGGTCGGCGAGATCGCCGATGACCTCCTGGCGGATGGTCTTCTTCGGGTCCAGGGAGTCGTGCTGGGTGAGGACGCCGAGGCGCAGCCCGCCGTTGTGGGTGACGCGGCCGGTGTCCGCGTCCTCCAGCTTGGCGAGCATCCGGATGAGGGTGGTCTTGCCGTCGCCGTTGCGACCCACGACACCGATCCGGTCGCCCTCGGAGACCCCGAGGGATACGCCGTCGAGCAGGGCACGGGTGCCGTACACCTTGCTGACCTGCTCGACATTGACCAGATTGACGGCCATTTCACTCCTGTCCCGGGGGTCCCTGCGGCGAGGACCGCTCGACGTACCAGAGTAGTCGCCGCGCGGAGCGCGATAACGTGCGCGAATCGATCATGGGGAGCAGCCCCGGGTCGGAGCGGTGCGGAAGACATTCGGGGTGGGGACTTCATGACGATGGCGCGTGGAACGGTACGGGGCCTGATACCGGCAGTCCTGGCGGCGGTGACGCTGGCCGGCTGTTCGTCGTCGACCGGGGCGGGCGACGACGGCCCGGGCGGGCCGGCGGCGAGCAGCGCACCCGCGAAGGCGGCCGGGGCCGGGGCGGAGAAGGCCGGGGCGGACGAGACCGGGACGGACAAGGCCGGGGCGGAGAAGACCGGCACGGCCGCCACGAAGGTGGCGGAGAAGGGCGGGCAGGTCGGAGGCGCGGGTTCGGCGTGCGAACTGCCGGTGACCTTCGACATCGCGGCGGACTGGAAGCCGCGGGGGGCCACGATGAATCCGGACCCCGAGCTGGCCGAGGTGCTGGCCGAGCTCTCCGAGCAGGGCACGGTGAAGGTGGCCTGCGAGGTCGACGCCAAGCCGGCGGGCAACATCGGCTTCCTCCGGGTATGGCAGGGCAAGGCGTCCGAGGACGACCCGCGCGCGGTTCTGAAGGCCTTCCTGGCGGACTCCCCGAACGGAGCCGAGGCCGCCACCTACACACAGGTGACGGCCGGTGCGCTCGCGGCCGCCGAGGTCGGATACACCACCCACAGCGAACTGCTGGACGAGCCGAAGAAGGAGCGCGCCTTCGCCGTCGTGACGCCCGACGGTCCGGTCGTGGTGCACCTGGGCGGGATGGACACCGAGGAGCACACGGCGATGCTTCCGGCGTTCGAGCTGGCGAAGAAGACCCTGAAGCCGCGCCGATGACGGGCTGGTGACGGGCTGGTGAGCCGTGCCCGGCCCCCGCGCCCGTCGCGGGAGAGAGGGCATGCGGTAGCGTGCGCCGACTGATCATGGGGCCAGGGGGGCCAGAGTGGCGGCAACGGCATGGGAACGGTTCATCGGTCACCGGGTGCTGCCGAAAGCGACCGCGATGGTGCTCGCCGCGGTGCTGGTGGCCGGATTCCTCCTCGTACGGTCCGAGCGGCGCGACGCCCATAACGCCGGTGTGCTGGACACGGCCTGCGGGGGTGTTCTGCCGGCCGGGACGGTACGTGGTCTGCTGCCCGGGGACGAGACCTGGGAGCTGCGCGACGACCTGGACCTGACCGGGCCGTCCGGGCGGGGGCCGCGCACCCTGCTGCGGTGCTCGCTGGAGTGGGGCGACCACGGGGGAGGCGGGTCCGGGGGCCTGGAACTCGCGGCGGTGCCGGTGCTGGACGTTCCGCTGTCCGGCGTACGGCCCAGGGACATCCTTGCCGCGCGGACCGCGGAGGAGCCCGACTGGGCCACCGCGTACCGGACCGCCACCACCCAGGTCACCGCCGACTGCCCGGCCGGCCTGCCCGGCTACCCCCGGCCGGTGACCCGCTTCCGCGTCCACGCATCGCTGGACGCGGACGGGTCGCAGGTCGCGGGAGAGCTGGGCGACGCGGTGGCGGCGGTCGCCAACCACGTACGTGACCGGGGCCGCTGCGGAGGCACGGCGGTGGAGCCCTCGGACGTACGGCCGCCGCCGGAGCCCGAGGCGGAGGACTCCGAGGAATCCGAGGACTCCGAGGAGGTCCCGCAGGCCTGCCGCTGGTTCCGGCCGGAGATGCTCGACGGCAGGGCCCGGGGGCGTGACGACCGGGAACCCGACGGCGTCACGGGCGACGACGCGGACGCCTGCTCCCTGAGCGTGCGGCGTGCGGAGCCGGCGAATCGGCTGGACCATGCCGCCCTCGTGTCCTCGGTGAGCTGGCGGGGGCCGCTGCTGCCCGAGGCGCGCACGGCGTACGGGTCCGAGCTGGCCGCCCTGTCCCGGGCCCCGGAGCCGGAGAGCGGCGAGAAGTCGTACGTGCTGGCCGTCTGGGCCGAGTCCTCGTGCTCGGGGGCCCGGACGCTGAGCCGGGTGACGGTGGAAACGGCCGCGCCCGCTCTCGCGGCCGACCGGGCCGACCGGATCCTCGACGCGTATCTGGCCTCGTCCGCCTGCCGTGCGGTCAAGGTCCTCGGAAAGGTGTGGAAGTGAGCGACGTCCGTTTCTGGCGCAGGCGGTGGGTGCGCCGCACGGCGGCCTGGACCGCGACCGCGGCGGTGCTGGCGGGAGGAATCTTCTGGGTCTCCGGCGGCTACGACTCCTGGCGCGACGACCGGGCGCTGGACTCGGCCTGCGAGGGCGATCTGGCGGCCGGGGCGGTGCGGGAGCTGTTCGACGGCATCCACCTGACCTCGTCGGCCCGCTGGGGCGACCGGCGGCACTGCACGGTCAGCGCGTCGGACGAGGACACGGACGCCGGCCTGGTGCTGTGGTCCGGGAGGACCGAACGCATGGCGGACCTGGAGAACTCCAACGGGTTCGACGCGCCCCTGGGCCACGGCTGGACCGGTTCCTTCGGGTTCGACCCGGACAGCGAGGACAGGGACGAGGCGAGGGCCGTCCTGATGCTGAACTGCGGCAAGGAGTCCGACTACGGGCAGCTGATGACGGCGGAGGCCGACCTCGGCCGGGGCGGTTTCGACGACCCCGTGGCACGGGAGCGGCTCGTCGCCGTCCTCACGGAGACGGCATCGGCATACGCCCGGCGGACCGGCTGCGCGGCTCCGGTCGGCGGGCGGGTGAAGCACGTGGGCGTTTCGACGACCCGCGCGGACTACAAACCCGTCGCCGCTGCGACGGGGAGCTGTGCGGGCCTGCTGGACGGGAAGACGGCCGCCCGGTGGGGCGTGCGCACGGTGCAGGAGATCACGGCGGCCCCGGCGCCTCTGGAGAACTGCGTCCTGGGCGGTCTGCGCGGCGCGTACCTGTACGGGTTCACCGCGTTTTACGGGCCGTCCGCCCGGTCTGCCCGCGTCCGGATGCACGAATGGCTGGACAGCGACGCCGCCGCCCGCACGGGACCGGACGCGCCGACCGGCGACTACGCGCTGGAGGCCCGATGCCCCGGCGCGGGCGGGACCGCCCTGTTCCGGGTGGACACCCTCGGCGACCAGAACGACCGGAAGCTCGCGGCGCCGGTCGTGGACCACCGGGGACTGCGGGCGGCCCTCCAACGCTTCGCCGAGCGCTCGGCGGAGAACCACGGCTGCGAGGCGCCCCGGGCGACGTAGGGGCGGAGAGCGGGCACGAGCCCGTGGTGATAGCGGCGCTCGATGAGTACGAGTCCCTCAAGGAGACCGCGTACCAGCTCCGGAGCCCCTGAAACACGGCTTCAGGGGTACTGGTCGCGCCGCATCACCGACGAGCACCGGCTCATCCACAAGGTGGTCGACGACGAGGTCCGTATCGCCGCCTGCCACTACCACTACGGCCGCTGAAGTCCGGCCCGCACGCCGGTCCCCCGCCCCGCCCGCTCCACGAGCAGCCAGCCGCCCAGCGTCATCGCGACGGCGGCGGGCGCGCTGACCGGGACCGCGATCAGCAGGGCGGTACGGCCGTCCAGCAGGCCGCCGAAGCCGACCATGGACAGGCCCAGCACGCCGAGCAGGCAGAGCGTCGCGCCCAGGGCCGCGAGGGGTCCCGCTCCCGTGGCCCCGGGGCTTCCCAGGGCTTCCGGACTTCCCGGGGCCGCGGAGACCGGGCGTTCGAAGGCGCGGAAGGCGGCGACGAGCCCGGCGGTGAGGGCCGCCGCGAGGGCGAGCCGCAGCGGGACCTGGGCCCACCAGGCGGCCGACGCAGGTTCGGGCAGCCCGACGCCGAGGGCGAGCAGCGCCCCGTACACCCCGAACATCGCCGTGAGGTGCCAGAGGAACGCGGTCATCGCCACCCCGTTGGCCGCCACCACCGTGCGCCAGACGCGGGGGCGCTCCAGCAGGCGGGCCGCCGGGGCGCGGAGCAGTTCGACCGCGCCGACGAGCCAGAGGCCGTGGCAGAGCAGGGCGAGGGTGGGCGGGGCCATGTTGCTGACCTTCTCGCCGGGCATCCCGACCATGGACAGCGGGTACGGCCCGAACGCCACCAGCGCGATCGCGGTGACCAGGCCAGCCCCGGCGAGGAGCGCGGGGCGGCGGATGCGGCCGTCGGCGCGCAGGAAGCCGAGCTGGTGGACGGCCAGCCAGACGAACGCGAAATTCAGGAACTCGACGTACGGGACTTCGGCCGCGAAGCGCAGCACGTCCACCGCGAGCGCCGCCCCGGCCAGTCCGGCGAAGGCCCCCCAGCCGTACCGCTCGTGCAGCTTCAGAAGCGACGGGGTGAACGCGACCATCGCCAGGTAGATCCCGATGAACCAGAGCGGCTGGGTCACCATGCGCAGGGTGACGCCGGTCAGTCCGCCGCCTCCGCCGAGGAGTTGGACCAGCAGCGCCGCCGCACCCCAGACGAGGACGAAGACCGTGGTGGGGCGCAGCAGCCGCTGGAGCCGGGCGCGCAGGAAGGCCGAGTAGACGGAGTCCTCGGACCCCGCGGGGCGCTTGCGGAGCAGGGAGCGGTAGGACAGCGCGTGGGAGAAGCCGCCGACGAAGAAGAACACCGGCATGACCTGGAGCAGCCAGGTCAGCGGCTGGAGTTCCGGGACGACGGCGAGCAGGTTGCCCACCCCGTCCGGGGTGACGGCGGCCATCAGCCAGTGGCCGAGCACGACCGCGCCGAGGGAGGCGACCCGCAGGAGGTCGACGTAGCGGTCCCGGGTGGCGGGCGTCGCCCCGGCCAGTTCACGAACACTTGATCCCATGGAGGTACGGTCGCGCGGGCCGGGCGGGGCGCGGCAGCGCGACCGTACTCAGATCCCGGGTGAGTACGAGGGGCGGAGGGGAAGAGGGGCGCGGGGTCAGATCGCCTTCGCGCCGGGTGCGGGCGACACCGCCGTGCGCGCCTCGCGGCACGTTCCGGAGGCCATCAGCGCCTCGGCCACCTTGCGGGCCGCCGACTCGTCCTCCACCAGGAACGCCGTCGTCGGCCCGGACCCGGAGACCAGGGCGGCCAGGGCCCCCGCCTCGGTGCCCGCGGCCAGGGTGTCCGCCAGCGAGGGGCGCAGGGAGAGCGCGGCGGGCTGGAGGTCGTTGCTCAGGGCGCCCGCGAGTGCGCCGGAGTCGCCGGAGCGCAGGGCGGCGAGGAGAGCGGGGGACGCGGTCGGTTCCGGGACCTCGGTGCCGGCCGTGAGCCGGTCGAACTCGCCGTACACGGCGGGCGTGGAGAGGCCGCCGTCCGCCACCGCGAAGACCCAGTGGAAGGTCCCGCCGACCTCGATCGGGGTCAGCTTCTCGCCGCGTCCGGTGCCGAGCGCGGCCCCGCCGACCAGGCTGAACGGGACGTCGCTGCCCAGCTCCGCGCAGATGGCCAGCAGCTCGTCGCGGCTCGCGCCGGTCCCCCACAGGGCGTCGCAGGCGACCAGGGCCGCGGCCCCGTCGGCGCTGCCGCCCGCCATGCCGCCCGCGACCGGGATGTCCTTGGCGATGTGCAGGTGGACGGCGGGCTCGACGCCGTACCGCTCGGCCAGCGCGAGGGCGGCGCGGGCGGCGAGGTTGGTGGTGTCCAGCGGGACCTGGGCGGCGTCCGGGCCGGAGCAGGTGATGCGCAGCTCGTCGGCGGGGACCGCGGTGACCTCGTCGTACAGGCCGACGGCGAGGAAGACGTTGGCCAGGTCGTGGAAGCCGTCGGGGCGGGCGGCGCCCACGGCGAGCCGCACGTTGACCTTGGCGGGGACGCGGACGGTGACGGTCGTACCCGCAGCATTCACAGGGCCGCCTCCGGCTTGTTCTCCGCGATCGCCGCGAACTCCTCCACCGTCAGCGCCTCACCGCGTGCCTGCGGCGAGATCCCGGCGGCGACGAGCGCGGCCTCGGCGGCGGGCGCGGAGCCGGCCCAGCCGGAGAGCGCGGCGCGCAGGGTCTTGCGGCGCTGGGCGAAGGCGGCGTCCACGACGGCGAAGACCTCGGCGCGGCTCGCGGTGGTGGCGATGGGCTCGGTGCGCCGGACCAGGGAGACGAGCCCGGAGTCGACGTTCGGCGCGGGCCAGAAGACGGTGCGGCCGATGGACCCGGCGCGCTTGACGTCCGCGTACCAGTTGGCCTTCACCGACGGCACGCCGTAGACCTTGTTGCCGGGGCGGGCGGCCAGCCGGTCGGCGACCTCGGCCTGGACCATGACGAGGGTCCGCTCGATGCTGGGGAAACGCTCCAGCATGGTCAGCAGGACGGGCACGGCGACGTTGTACGGGAGGTTCGCCACGAGCGCGGTGGGGGCCGGGCCCGGCAGCTCGGTCACCAGCATCGCGTCGGAGTGGACCAGGGCGAAGCGGTCGGCGCGCTCCGGCATCCGGGCCCGGACCGTGGCGGGCAGCGCGGCGGCGAGCACGTCGTCGATCTCGACGGCGACGACGCGGTCCGCCGCCTCCAGCAGCGCCAGGGTCAGCGAGCCGAGCCCGGGGCCGACCTCGACGACGGTGTCGTCCGGGCGGACCTCGGCCGTGCGCACGATGCGGCGGACGGTGTTGGCGTCGATGACGAAGTTCTGACCGCGCTGTTTGGTGGGACGTACGCCCAGCTTCGCGGCCAGGTCGCGGATGTCTGCGGGGCCCAGGAGGGCGTCGGGCTCTGTGCTGCTCACCCGGTAAGCCTACGGCCGTGGCGCGACCCGGCCGCCAGGCGTGCCCGCGGGGGCCCGCCCGGCGGTCGGAAGCGGGGTCGGAAGCAGGGCCCGCCCGGCGGTCGGAAGCGGGGCCCGCCCGGCGGTCGGAAGCGGGGCTCGTCCGGCGGTCGGAAGCGGGGCTCGTCCGGCGGTCAGAAGTCGAACGCGCGCGCGGTGTTGTCGTAGATCGCGGCGGCCAGCACGTCCTCGTCCAGGCCCTTCACCTCCGCCATGGCACGGAGCGTGACCGGAATGAGGTACGGCGCGTTGGGTCGGCCGCGGTACGGGGCGGGGGTGAGGAAGGGCGCGTCCGTCTCGACGAGGACCAGCTCGGTCGGGGCGACGGCCAGGGCGTCCCGCAGCGGCTGGGCGTTCTTGAAGGTCACGTTGCCCGCGAAGGACATGAAGTACCCGGCCCGCGCGCAGGTCCGGGCCATGTCGGCGTCGCCGGAGTAGCAGTGGAACACGGTCCGCTCGGGCGCGCCCGCGTCGAGCAGGACCCGCAGGACGTCCTCGTGCGCGTCGCGGTCGTGGATGACCAGGGCCTTGCCGTGCCGCTTGGCGATCTCGATGTGCGCCCGGAAGGACTCCTCCTGGGCGGCGACGCCCTCGGGTCCGGTGCGGAAGAAGTCCAGGCCCGTCTCGCCGACCCCGCGCACGTGGTCGAGGGCGGCCAGCGCGTCGATCTCCGCCAGCGCCTCGTCCAGCGCCGCCCTGCCGCCGGGCTCCCTCGCCCCCTGCCGCGCGGTGCCGGCGGTGCCCTCGACGTACCCGTGGACGATGCGCGGGGCCTCGTTGGGGTGCAGGGCGACCGAGGCGTGGACGGCGGGGTGGGCGGCCGCGGTGTCGGCGGCCCAGCGGGAGCCGGCCACGTCGCAGCCGACCTGGACGACGGTGGTCACGTTCACCGCGGCGGCCCGGGTGAGGGCCTCCTCGACGGTGGAGTCCTGCATGTCCAGGTGCGTGTGGGAGTCGGCGACCGGAACCCGCAGGGGCTCGGGCAGCGGCGGGGCTTCGGTACGGCTCATGCCGACGATCGTACGAGGGCCCCACCCTCGTACGACCGTCGGCTGCGGAAGCCACCCGGGTACGTCACCCGCGACGGAAGGCCCACTCCTGTCCGCGCCGGAAGGATCACGTCACCCGCGGTGGTTGGTCGGTGTCACGCGCGGTGGCCGGGGTCACGCGCGGTGGAAGAGATGGATCACTTGCGGTGGAAGGGGTGGAGCAGGTCGGACAGCCGCCAGTGTCGGGCCGGGGCGGCGGCGGTCGACACCGCCCGGTCCTTGGCGGCGGTCTCCGGGGCGCGCGGCGTCCGCTGCTTCCGCAGCAGCTGCTGGACGCCGGCGACCCGTCCCGCCCGCATGATGCGCACCACATGTCCGCCGCAGTTGGCGCAGGTGGGCGTGGAGAGCGGGGACGGCACGCGCTCGCCGTCCGCCGTGTAGACGACGAAGGCGTGGCCGTGGACGTCGACATGGTGCTCTATCTCGTAGGACTGCTCCCAGCCGTACCCGCACTTCATGCAGGCGAAGGCATACGCCTCATGGACAGTGGTGGCTGCGATCTCGCTCATGCCTGCTCCTCTTGGCCGCGGGTCACGCGCTCCGGGGACGGGCGGCCCGCCCGAGGGTTTTCGAGCGGGTGGCCCGTCTCCCCTCCAGTGGACACCTGCACCCGTACGGACGCACCAGCTCAGAGCCAATATTGGTGCGTTCTTGGCCTGCTTTGGGAGCCCTTTGCCGACGCATGGCACTGGACTGGACCACGAGGGGGCGGTGCGTGACCACCGGAACACGAGCGCCCCCGAGCGCGCCGTGCGTCCGTCATGAACGCGCCCCTGCACCACCCCTGTGCGCCCGCCTCTTTCCCTTGAATTCCCGGGCTTTTCCCCGCCCGCACTCCATGAATTCACCATTCAATTGAAATCGCGATTTACCCGGATGTCGCACGCCGATTTGCGGCGCCCCGATTCCTCCTTTTCACTCATTACGTCCACCCCATTTCCCACAGGACGGGGAACAACCCATGTTCACCACGGACACCACTGCCACCGACGTCGAGCTCGACCTCGAAGCCGCCCTCAACCCGGGCGAGGTCGAAGGTCTGTACCGCGACTCCCGTGAGTGCGCCTACCTCGCACTCCTCGCGGGCGGCGGCGCGCTGCTGCTCTCGCCCCCGACCCCGCGCCCGAAGAAGGGCTAGTCGCCGGCACATGGACCAGACACATGCCTCGTCGCCCCTGGCGGGCGCCGTGCATGACCTGGCAACAGAGGTGGTCCTCGCTCTGCGGAGCGGGGACCACCTCGCCACGGTGTGCGGCGCGGCGGGAATCGACGAGGAGAATAGGACCGGAATCGCGGCGGCACGGGTCATCGGGGCCGACCTGCTGCTGCCCAGTGTTCTGTACGGACGCCATCCGCATCCGGGTGACGTGGCCGTGCTCGACCGGGCGGTGCGGGAGTTCCCGCCCAAGCCCGACGCTCCGGCCGCGACGGCCTGGAGCCACTGGCACATGATCTCCACGCTCCAGCGGATCGCGTCGCCCTCACCGGGGGCCGCCGCTCCCGCGACGTGCGCGGAGCCCGACGCCGCCTGGCTGGAGGAGTCCCCCTGGCAGGCGTTCACCCATCAGCTCTCGGTGCTCGCACCGCTGGCCGTCCCGGCCGCCCCCTCGGCCGTGCGGCGGGCCGCGTCGAACCGTGTCGTCGACCTGTCGCGCGGCTTCGTCCGCGCGGTCCGGCGGCGCGACTGGCTCCAGGCGGCGGGCGCGGGCCGCTGGCTCGCGGCCATCGGCGGCGAACCGGCGACGCTGGGCCTGGAGCGCGGCCTGGACTTCGTCGAGCTGATGGGCGGCCACGATCCCCGGGTCACCCTCCATGTGCGGGCCGCCCGGCTGATGGCCGAGGCGAGGGCACGGTGACGACGACGGCGACCGAGGGCCCCTCCCAGGACCGCCCGGCCGTCGGCCCACGTGGACGCCCGGGTCCGGGGTCCGGGGCCGGGGTCCACCGGGAGCACCCGGCCCCCGGCGCCGCGCTCACGGTCCTCCCCGGCGTCCTGCGCGGAGCCCTCGCCTGGACCGACGCGCAGCGGGCGCACTTCACGCTCCCCGACGACGTCCTGGAACCCCGCACCCAGGTCAACGCCACGCTGAAGCCGCTGGGCGAACTGGCCCAGCTCGGCTCCACGATCCGCCGCACCACCGCCCCCGGCACCCCGGAGCACGAGCTGGCCGGGGAGCTCGTCGCGTACGCCTGGGAGCAGGTGGCGGAAGGCGAGCTGCTCCTGGAGCTGCTGCGCGCCGAGCCGTTCGCCGCGTACCCGTACGAGATCTACGCCGCCTTCGCCGGGTACGGGCTGCGCCACGAGGGCTTCGAGGCCCTGGCCCGCACGCTCACCGCGACCCGCGCCTGGGCCCACACCGAGCAGCACGCCAACCGGCAGCTGGGCCTGGTCAACTCCGAGCGGCGGGTCGGCGTGGTCACCCACACCGACGCGGGAGCGGTCCTGTCCCGGACCTGGCTGGGCGGCCTGTCGGAGCCGTGGATGTTCGAGGGCCCCTCCGGCTACGCGCTGACCCACACCGTCTTCCACCTCACCGACTGGGGCCGGATGCCCGACCGGGTCCCCGCGAGGATCGACGGCTATCTGCGGACCTGGCTGCCCGCGTGGGCCGACGGCTGCCTGGAGAGCGGCCAGTGGGACCTGACGGGCGAACTGCTGGCGGTGGCGGCTTCGCTGCCGGGCCCGGCGCCGGAGCCGCTGCTGGACGCGGTGTGGCCGGTGCTCGCCGACGTACAGCACGCGAGCGGCTGCGTCCCGGAGACCGGCCCACCGGTGCGGGACACGGCGTCGCCGGACCCGTACCCCTTCATCGACTGCTACCACTCCACGCTCGTGACGGCCTTCGCCGCGGCCCTGTCCCTGAGGTCGCTGCGGTCGCCGGGGCAGACGGACGGGTCCGCGCCCGGCCGGGAAAGGCGGACCGCATGAGCAGCGGCATCCAGCAGATCCACGACGTCGGGGCGAAGGCCCTGGGCTGGCTGTACGAACACCGGGAGGGGTTCCGGCTGGAGGCCGACCCGTCACCGGAGGCGGGGATGCTGGACCGCTTCAAGCCGCTGGGCGAGCTGGCACTGATCGGCAAGGTCATCTTCCGCGAGGGCGTGGCCGGCTCGCAGCAGTCCTCCCTGGCCCACAAGCTCCTGGACCACGCCTGGCACGAACTGCTGGACTCCGGGGCCCGGCTGCTGGAGGGCCAGCGGCGCGAACCGCTGTCGCCGGTGCCGCTGGAGGTCTACGTGCCGTTCCGGGAGCTGGGCTACCGGCAGCCGGACCTGGAGTCCGCGATCCGGCTCAACCACCGGTTGGCCAGCTGGGCGGCGCTGGAGGTGCTGCCGGTGCGGCGGCTCGGCCTGAGCGCGATCGAGCGGCGCTTCGGGGTGGAGCCGTGCATTCCGGAGACGGCGGCGCTGGCCCACACCTGGCTGGCGCGGCGGGCCGAGCCCTGGACGGTCGAGGGCCACATCGGCTACGACATCACGCACACGGTGTTCCACCTCACCGACTGGGGCGAGAAGCCCGCCGGCCTGCCCGCCGACATCGCGGAGTACCTGGCGCTGTGGCTGCCGGTCTGGCTGGACGACTGGCTGGACCTGAAGCGCTGGGACCTGCTGGGCGAGCTGCTGGTCGTCGACGCGTGCCTCCCCGGACCGACGCTGGACCCGGCGGCCTGGCAGGGGTTCGCGCAGGCCCAGCAGCCGGACGGGGCGATGCCGGTGGTCGGCGGAATGCCGGAGGGCGACGAGGAGTCGGTGTTCGACCTCGTCTACCACCCGACGCTGGTCGCCGCGTTCGCCTCGGCGCTCGCGATGTCCCGCGCCCTGTCCGACCTCAGCGCAGCACCGGCCCCGGCATGACCGACACGACCGCGGTCCGCGTGGACACCCCCGGCTCCCCGGCCGACGCACGCCTCCTGGCCGAGGCGGCCGGCGCGGTCGACGCACCGGACCTGGTGCTCGCGGTCAGCCGGAACGGGGTGCGCACCGTCCACACCGGCGGCGGTACGGAACCGGGCCCGGTGGGCCGGGAGCGGCTGGTGTACGAGCTGGGCTCGGCGTCGAAGCCGTTCGCGGGGCTCCTGCTGGCCCGGCTGGTGGCGCAGGGCCGGGTGCGGTACGCGGACCGGGCGGCGGACCTGCTGGCCCCGGGCCTCCCGGTGCACCCGGCGGTGCGCCGGATCACCTTGCGCCATCTGCTCACCCACACCTCGGGGCTGCCGGGCCTGCCCGCCGACTTCTACCCGCAGGCGGTGCCCCGCTGGTCCACCGACCCGTACGGCGGCTACCCGGCCGACCGGGTGGTCCGGGCCTTCCTGCGGGCCCGCCCGCGCCACCGGCCCGGGACCCGCTGGCACTACTCGAACTTCGCCGTCTCGGTCCTCGGCCACACCCTGGCGGCGGCCACCGGCACGCCGTGGGAGATCCTGCTGCACCAGCAGGTGCTGGCCCCGCTGGGCCTGGCGGCGACCCGGGTGCGCCCGGGGCCGGAGGGCACGGAGGCGGTCGGCCACCGCCGCGACGGGACGCCGGTGCCCGCGCTGGACACCGGGGGCTTCACGGCGGCGGGCGCGGTCCGGGCGACCCCGCTGGACCTGCTGACGTTCCTGGAGGCGCACGCGGCGGCGCACGTGGCGGACCGTCCGGGCGGGCCCGATCCCCGGGACCCGACGCTGGACGCCGCGCTCACCGACGTGTCCCGCCCCCTGCTGCGGCGGGGCCTGCGCCACGCGCACACCCACACGCTCACGTGGTTCCTCCACCCGTCCCCGTACGGCCCGGTCCTCTTCCACGCGGGAGCGACCCTGGGCCAGCAGGCGTTCCTGGGCTTCCGCCCGGACACGGGTCTCGCGGTGGCGGCGACGGCGACACGGCGGGTGCACCGGGCGGACACGTTCGTCGCGACGGCGTACGGCCTGCTGACGGAGACGCCGTAGGCGCTACGGCTTCGGCGGGGCCGCTACGGCTTGCGCGGGGCACCCTTCTCCGCGCCCTTCTCCGCGTTCTTGGCGGCGACCACCGCGTCGAAGACGTCCCGCTTGGGCAGCCCGGCGGCGGCGGCGACGGCGGCGATCGCCTCCTTGCGCCGCTCCCCCGCCTCCTCGCGCACGCGCACACGCCGCACCAGTTCGTCGGCGTCCAGGCCCTCGTCGCCGGAGTCGGTGGCGCCCTCCACGACGACGGTGATCTCCCCGCGCACGCCGTCGGCGGCCCACACGGCCAGCTCGCCGAGCGGGCCGCGCTTGACCTCCTCGTACGTCTTGGTCAGCTCCCGGCACACGGCGGCGCGGCGCTCGGCGCCGAAGACCTCCGCCATCGCGGCGAGGGTGTCGTCGAGCCGGTGGGGGGCCTCGAAGAAGACCATGGTGCGCCGCTCGTCCCCGACCTCGCGGAGCTTGGAGAGCCGTTCACCGGCCTTGCGGGGCAGAAACCCCTCGAAGCAGAACCGGTCCACGGGCAGCCCGGAGAGCGCGAGCGCGGTGAGCACGGCGCTGGGCCCCGGGACGGCGGTGACGCGGATGTCCTTCTCCACGGCGGCGGCGACGAGCCGGTAGCCGGGGTCGGAGACGGACGGCATGCCCGCGTCCGTGACGAGCAGGACACGCGCGCCGCCGGTCAGGGCCTCGACGAGCTCCGGCGTGCGGGCGGACTCGTTCCCCTCGAAGTAGGAGACGACACGCCCCGAGGTGTGGATGCCGAGCGCCTGGGTGAGCCGGCGCAGCCGCCGGGTGTCCTCGGCGGCGACGACGTCGGCCCGCTCCAGTTCGGCGGCGAGGCGTGGCGGGGCGTCCGACACGTCACCGATGGGGGTCCCTGCGAGCACGAGCGTTCCAGTCGTTCCAGTCACATCAGCCATCCTCGCAGCACGGGCAGCGCCCTTCGCACAGATGCGTTCCCTACGATGGCGCGGTGACGAGTACCGCACCCGAGACCCAGCGGGGCCAAGACGCCGGGGAGCCGCTCGGCGAACAGCCGACCTCCTGGCAACGGCGGCTGCGCCGCTTCGGCCATGTTCCCCGCCCGGAGACCTCTCTCCGCGACCGGCTGGACCCGCCGTACACCCGGCCCGGACGGCAGGTGTGGTCGGTGCTCGCGATCCCGCCGCACGTGGCCGACCGGCTGGTGCGGTGGTCCGGCTGGGGCGGCCCGCTGCTGGTGACGCTGGTCGCCGGGCTGCTGCGCTTCTGGCGGCTTGACCAGCCGCACGCCGTGATATTCGACGAGACGTACTACGCGAAGGACGCGTGGGCGCTGGTCAACCAGGGGTACGAGGGGTCCTGGCCCAAGGACGTCGACAAGCTGCTCCTGAAGGACCCCTCCTCCGTCCCGATCCCGACCGACCCGGGCTATGTGGTGCATCCGCCGGTCGGCAAGTGGATCATCGGGCTCGGCGAGCAGCTGTTCGGCTTCACGCCGTTCGGCTGGCGCTTCATGGTGGCGGTGCTGGGCACGGTCTCCGTACTCCTGCTGTGCCGGATCGGCCGGCGGCTGTTCCGCTCCACGTTCCTGGGCTGTCTGGCGGGGCTGCTGCTCGCGGTGGACGGGCTGCACTTCGTGATGAGCCGGACCGCCCTGCTCGACCTGATCGTCATGTTCTTCGTGCTGGCCGCGTTCGGCTGCCTGGTGGCCGACCGCGACCATGCCCGCCGCCGATTGGCCGACGCGCTGCCGGTCGACGAGGAGGGGGTGCTGCGCCCCGACGCCCGGATCGCGGAGACCCTGCGCCTGAGGTGGCGGCCGTGGCGGCTGGCGGCCGGCGTGATGCTGGGCCTGGCCTTCGCCACGAAGTGGAACGGCCTCTACGTCCTGGCCGCGTTCGGCCTGATGACGGTCCTGTGGGATGTCGGCGCGCGGCGCACAGCGGGGGCCGTGCACCCGTACCAGGCGGTGCTGCGCCGCGACCTGGTCCCCGCGTTCTTCTCCACGGTGCCGGTCGCGATCGTCACGTACGTCGTGTCGTGGACCGGCTGGATCGTCACGGACAAGGGCTACTACCGGAACTGGGCGGCCACCGAGGGCAAGGACTCCTCCTGGAGCTGGCTGTTCCCGGACTGGCTGCGCAGCCTGTGGCACTACGAGAACCAGGTGTACGACTTCCACGTCGGCCTGACCTCGGGCCACACGTACGAGTCCAACCCGTGGAGCTGGCTCGTGCTGGGCCGGCCCGTGTCGTACTACTACGAGGAGGAGGCGGGCTGCAAGGAATCGGCGACCGGCAAGTGCGCCAGCGAGGTCCTCGCCATCGGCACCCCGCTGCTGTGGTGGCTGGCCTGCTTCGCCCTCGCGTACGTGCTCTGGCGCTGGTTCTTCCGCCGCGACTGGCGGGCCGGCGCGATCGCCTGCGGTGTGGTGGCGGGCTGGCTGCCCTGGTTCTTCTACCAGGAACGGACGATCTTCCTCTTCTACGCGGTGGTGTTCGTCCCGTTCCTGTGTCTGGCCGTGACGATGATGCTGGGCGCGATCGCGGGCCCGGCGGCGGGCACGGGCGCCCGGGCCGAACTGGGCCTCACCACCCACGACCCCACGGGCGAACGCCGCCGCACGCTGGGGGCGATCACGGTGGGCGTGCTGGTACTCCTGATCGTCTGGAACTTCATCTACTTCTGGCCGCTGTTCACCGGGACGTCGATCCCGGAGGACCTGTGGCGGGACCGGATGTGGCTGGACACGTGGGTTTAGGCACCATCGTGCGACCGGGACGGGAAGCAGAAACGCGGGGGGGGGGGGGGGGGGGGGGGGGGGGGGGGGGGGGGGGCCGGCGGGCGGGGGCGGGGGGGGGGGGGGGGTAGAGATGATAAGAAGCACCACCCC
>NZ_JBIWLQ010000005.1:0-288589 GCF_044766265.1 Streptomyces sp. NPDC102283 | reverse complement strand
GGGGGGGGGGGTGGGGTGGGGGTGGGGGGGGGGGGGGCCGCGGGCCGGGGGGGGGGGGGGGCCCCCCCCCCGGGGCGCCGGGCCCCCCCCCCCCCCCCCCCCCCCCCCCCCCCCCCGCGTTTCTGCTCTGAACCCGAAGGTTTAGAAGAAATGCTTTCGCCCGCCCACCGCGCGGCCGGTCGCACCCAGGATCCACAGGATGGCACCCACCAGAATGAGGATGCCGCCGATGGTCGTCAGGAGCCCCATACCGACAAGCAGTCCTATGATCAGCAGAATAAGTCCGAGGATGATCATTTTCGTTTCCCATCGTCAAGTCAGTTCAGACGCGTATGCGCCTGCGCTTCACAACGGCCTCAGTGCACCTCACCGGTACCACCCGGCTCCGAATGTCGCCAGAACCTCGTTGCGAAGGTCCTGGTGCCCGGCAATTCGGCATTCACACATCGCTTACACATCATCGCCGTCACGATCGCCGCTGTCGCGCCAGGAAGACCGCGGCCGCCCCCGCAATCGCCAGGAAGAGCACCGCCGTCCCGCCGGAGATCCACGCCAGTAGGGCCGCACCGCCACCCCCCGTGTCGTCCTCGCGGGCGACCACCTGCGGATCGTCCGCCTGGTACCGGACCGCCATGGTGGCGCCGACGGACTGCCTGCCGCCTCCGCTGCCCACCGGGAGGTCCGCCACCACGGTCTGCCCGCCGGCCTCGAATCGCACCTCGCACTGGCCCGACATGCACGCGCCGCTGGTGTGCAAGGTCGCCTGTGCCCGCTCGCCGCCCTGGAGGGAGCGCAGGTGCTGTGCCGCCGGAAACATCACCAGCGCCGACAGCGCCCCCAGCAGGAGTCCGAGAGCCAACGACATCACCATGGACGTGCGGGGCCCCAGCCCGCTCGCGCCGCCGCCGGCCGTACCCGCGTACGCCGGGGCGCGCACTCCGGACGCGCCCCCGTTCACTTCGCCGTCCACCTGGCTCCGCCCCCCTTGCCCGCTCTTGTGCTGTCCCGCGTCCGCCCCGCTCAATGCCTGTCGGCGCCGAGCTGACGTTTCGCTTCCTCGTGTCCGAGCAGGGTAGGCGGGTGCCCGGAGTGATTTCAGGGAGTGATGTCGGCACTGACGGACCGGCCCCGGCTGCCCGTCGTCGGCAACCACGACCGGAGTGTCGGTGCCCTCGCGTAGGTTGAGCGCCGTCGCAGTCGAACGGAAGGCACACGGTGAAGGCGTACGAACTGGGGTTCGGGGAATCCGTGGACGAACTGACGGTCCTTCCCGGCAAGGCCATCGAGACCGACCTGCCCGACGCCCGCGTCGCCGGGTGGTGCGGCGGTCGCGCGCCCGGCATCGGGACGGCCGCGTGGCCCCGGAGCCCCGTCACCGGGCTGCCGATGACCCATGTCATCACCCTCGAACTGCCGAAGGACTACCGGCGCAAGGGCGAGGACCTGGTGGCCCTGTCCCTCTTCCACGCCGACGACCATGTCGCCACCGCCATCGAAGGCGTCGCCGCGCTGCTGGAGGGCACCGCGCCCACCGCCGAGCAGGCCGCCGATCCGTTCCTCGCCGCGGTGGCCGCGACGGCCGCGGCACGCCATCCCCAGCAGCGGGACCTGGAGGACCTCATCGGCGGCGCGCACGCGCTGCTGTGGCTCACCGCCGAGGAGTTCACCGCGCCCCGTATCGATCCTCCGGCCGACCTCCGCCCGGCCGGTCTCGGTGACCACTACAGGCGCGGCCGGAACGCCTGGGACGACAGCGCCCCCGAGACCACGGTCTGGCTCGGCGAGCGCACCGGCGACCCCAACACCGGCATCGCCCCGTCGGAGGACGGCGCGGGCGGCTATGTGGCCGCCTGGTCCTCCGAGGACGAGCAGCTCCAGGAGTTCTGGTCGTCCATCGACGGGACCTCGCACCTGGGCGGAACGATCATGCCCTGCCAGGGGATGCCCGAGGGGCTGACCCCGTACGTCTTCGAGCTGGAGGACGGCGTCGGCGGGTTCAACCTCGGGGGCGGCAACGCGCAGATCGACCTGGAGTCGGACGCCTTCGACTGGGCGCAGTAGGGCGGTGGGGCGGCAGCCGGTGGGACGCGACGGGGGCCGCCGGGGGCGTCAGTCGCCCCCGCAGCCGCCGCCTCCGCCTCCGCAGCTCGACCCGCAGCTGGATCCGCAGCCGCCCCCGTTGTGCCGGTTGCCGGAGCCGCGCCCGCTCGACCCGCGTGACGAGCGGGGCGGGGGGTTCTTGCGGCGCTCCTCCGCCTCGCGCTGCGCCCGCCGGTAGCGCTCCGCCCGCTCGCGGCCCTCGCGCAGCCGTTCCTGCTGCCGGGCCGCGCCGTCCGCCGGTTCCCACGGGCCCAGCCCGTGGCGGCGGTCCGGGCGGAGCGGGACCGTGGTCACGGTCGCGTACATCCGCCCCATCTCCTGGTGGCGGTGGTATTCGGCGCAGGCGTAGGCGAGCACGACCTCGTCGCCCTCCGCGAGGGTGCCGTACAGCACCGCTTCGAAGGGTTCGTGCTTCGGGTCGATGTCGTGGTGCCCGTTCCCCGCCCCGTACGCCGAGCCGCTGCCCAGCAGCCGGGTCCGTTCGCGGGTGTCGCTCCCGCGGGGCGTGTACGCGATCAGGGGCGGCGCGGTGCGGGTGCGGGCGTCCGCGCAGACCCAGTGGCGCCCGTCCGCCCCGGCGCGCACGCCCACGATCAGGGCCGGCTGCTCCTCCCCGAACAGCCGCCGGGCCGCCCGGTGGGCGAGCAGGCCCCGGCCGTAGAAGGACGTCCCGGCCACGAGGAGTACCAGGGCGATGCGCTGCTGCCCGACGGCGTCGTAGGCGACGCCGGCGTCGGACGGCTCCCCGAACAGGCCCTCGACGAGGATGCCCGCGGCCACCAGGCAGAGGGCCAGCCCGAGATAGACCTGCTGGTGGCCGCGGTGGCCGTCCGTTTCCGGGGTGCCCTTGGGCAGCGGGAAGCGGCGGCCTCCCGCCGCGGCGAGGGCCAGGGCCCGCTGCCGGCGGCGGGCCCGCAGCCGGAGGCAGCTTCCCGTGAGCGCGACGGCGCAGGCGGCGAGGACCACCAGCCATCCGGCCGACGCCGGAGCGTCCACATCGCCGGGCCGGGCCAGGGCCCGGCCCGCCTCCCCGGCGACGAGCAGGGCCGCCGGCACGGCCGCGACCGGAACGTACCGGTACCAGAGCGGCAGGGCGGTCAGCAGGACCAGCCCGGGATACCTCAGCCAGTCCGTCCCCGACCCGACCCCTGATCCGCCCCCGTCCCCGGGCCCGCCGTGCCAGGCCAGGGACGCGGAGGAGATCCCGAACAGCAGGACGTACGCGGCCGCCACCAGCACGGCCAGGATCCAGCCGCCCACGGCCGGGGCGAGAACGGCCGGGACCGCCGCCCTCCGCCAGCGCTCGGCGTCGGTCACGGCCCAGGTGGCGATGCCACCGGACAGCCGGGAGGCGACGCCGCTCCCGGTCACGGTCCAGGTGTCGGATGCGCCCTCGGGCAGGATCCCGGTCGGCAGATGCTTGATGGGGTACGCCGTCACCGGACCACCGCCGCGCGCCCCCGCATGCTCATGCCGTACGCCCCCCGACGCTCGCTCCCCCGTGCACTACCGGCCAGTCTTCCCACGCCGGTCCTCCCCCACACGGCATCACGCGGGCCTCGCACCGCATCGCACGGCATCACGCCACCGCACACGGCGCCGCACCGCGGAGAGCGCTTTCCGGACAAGCATTCCGGTCCGGTAACAACGCCCTCGCCTCCTGCCGCAAGCCTTTAGGGTTCCTCACGGTTGCCCCTTGAAGGTGTTTGGGGGGCTCTCCTGGGGAGGGGGACTGCGAGATGCGCAGTGGAGCGAAGGTCGCCGTGATCGGCGGAGCGTTCGTCCTGGTGGCCGGAGGGATCGGCTACGGGGCGTACAGCATGCTCGGGGACACGGGCGGCGGGGACGGGGGTACGCGGAGCGCGTCCGAGTCGTCGAAGGTGAAGACGGGGCCGCCGAGCGCGGAGGAGATAGCCCAGACGTCGAAGGGCTTCCTCGACGCGTGGGCGACGGGGGACGCGAGGACCGCGTCGCTCCTCACCAACAACGAGACGGACTCGGAGCCGGTGCTCGCCTCGTACGGCGAGGACGCCCGCATCGGCAAGGTGAAGATCACCCCGGGCCCGGCCGTCGGCACGAAGGTGCCCTACACGGTCAAGGCCACCGTCTCGTACGACGGGAAGTCCAAGCCCCTTTCGTACGCCTCGGAGTTGACCGTGGTGCGCGGCCTGACGACGGGCAAGGCCCTGGTCGACTGGGCCCCGACGGTCGTGCACCCGCAGCTGACGGAGGGCGCGACGCTGAGGACGGGCGAGTCCTCTACGCCGACGATCGAGGCCGTCGACCACAGCGGGAAGGTACTGACCAAGGAGAAGTACCCCTCTCTCGGGCCGATCCTGGACACGCTGCGCGAGAAGTACGGGGAGAGCGCGGGTGGTTCGCCCGGCATCGAGACGTGGATCGAGCCCGCCGACGAGACCCAGCCGGACGTCAACCTGCTGACCTTGGCCAAGGGCAAGCCGGGCAGGGTCCAGACGACGATCGACGCGGGCGCGCAGGCGGCGGCGGAGCGGGCGGTGAAGCAGTACGCGGAGGCCTCCGTGGTCGCGGTCAAGCCGTCCACCGGGGCGATCCGCGCGGTGGCCAACAACCCGGCGACCGGGTTCAACGCGGCGTTGCAGGGCAAGCAGGCACCCGGCTCCACGCTGAAGATCATGACGGCGGCGATGCTGCTGGAGAAGGGCCTGGTCACGGCGAACGGGGCGGCGGAGTGCCCCAAGGAGGCCAGGTACTACACCCGCACGATCCACAACCTGGACCACTTCTCGCTGCCGGACGGCTCGACGTTCACGCAGAGCTTCGCCAAGTCGTGCAACACCGCCTTCGTCAAGCTGATCGACGACGTCGACGACGACTCGGCGCTCGCCAAGGAGGCGCGGGAGGTCTTCGGGATCGGTCTGGACTGGAAGTCCGGCGTCGTCACGACCGACGGCAGTGTGCCGGAGGAAGTGCAGGGTGAGGCAGCCGCCCAGTACATCGGCCAGGGCACGGTCCAGATGAACGCCCTCAACATGGCGTCCATCACCGCCACCGCCCGCACCGGCATGTTCCGTCAGCCGGTGATCGTCCCGCAGTCCCTGGACAACCGGCAGTTGGCGACGGCCTCGCGCTCGCTGTCGCCGTCCGTCACCCAGCAGCTCACGACGATGATGCGGGCCACGGCCGCCTGGGGCACCGGCGCGAAGGCGATGGCCTCGGTCGGGGGCGACAAGGGCGCCAAGACCGGTTCGGCGGAGGTCGACGGGCAGGAGACCTCCAACAGCTGGTTCACCGGATTCAGCAACGACCTCGCGGCCGCGGCGGTCGTCCAGACCGGCGGCCACGGCGGCGACGCGGCGGGCCCGGTCGTCGCGGAGGTGCTGAAGGCGGGCGGCTGAGGCCCTACCTGGCCGCCCAGTCCCCCCGCCCCGCCAGGTCCAGCACCAGGGCGGCGATGTTCCACGCGTCGTCGTCGCCCCGGTGGTGGCGGCCCTCCAGCGGGAGGCCGGCCACCTCCAGTGCCTGGGCCATGCCGGGGCGGCGGCGCAGCCCGTACGAAGCGGTGAAGGCGACCTTGGCATTCGTGTGCCGCTGCCCGAAGGGATATTCCGCACCCGTCGCCCGGCACTGGCGCGTGAACTGGTCGCGGTCGTAGTCGCCCCAACTCGCCCACGGCACAAGCCCCGTACGGTGCACGGCCGCCAACACCCGGCAGGCCTCGGCGAAGGGCAGGCCGCCGTCCACCTCCGCCTGCGTCAGCCCGGTCAGCTCCGTGCAGAACGGGCTGACCTCCGAGCGTGCGGGCCGGACCAGCAGCCGGTGCTTGGCCAGCCGTTGGCCGGCGCGGAGGTCCACGACGGTGAGGCCGATCTCGATGATCTCGCTGACCTGGCCGGGCGGCGGCCGCCCGGCCCAGCAGGTGGCCTCGACGTCGACCACGTTCAGCAGGTGGTCGACGTGCCGCCGCTGCTCGTCCTGCTCACCGCGCTCGTCCCGTTCGCCCCGCGCCCCCATGTCCATGGGGCGAGCGTAGGAATACCCCCGCCCCGGGTCATCCGGGTTTCGCCGCCCCGCTCCCGGAGCGCGCGGCGGCGACGGCCCCGGGCAACCCGGCCCCCGGCACACCCGGTTCGGGCAGGGTGCGGAAGAACAGCCAGCTCAGCAGCGGCATCGCCACGAGAGGCGCCAGGGCGGTCCGCAGGGACGTGGCGTCGGCGAGTGCGCCGATGGCGGGACTGGCCAGGCCGCCGATGCTGACGGTCAGACCGAGCGTGATCCCGCCGGCGGTGCCGACGCGGGAGGGCAGGTAGTCCTGGCCGAGCGTCACCTGGAGCGAGAACGGCACGTACAGACCGGCCGAGGTCAGCGCCAGGAACAGGAAGACGGCCGGGCCGGGCACCCACACCACGCCCGCGACGGCCGCGGCCGTGGCCAGGTACGACCAGCGCGCGACCGCCACCCGCTCCCACCGGGCGGCCAGGGAACCGCCGAGCACCGCGCCGACCGTGCTGCCGAGGTAGAGCACGAACAGGGCCGCGGTCCCCACGGCGATGCCGCCGCCCAGGCGCTGGCGGACGTACAGCGCGATGAAGGTGCTCAGGCCGATGAACGCGATCGACCGGAAGACCACGGCCAGGGACAGCCGCACGAAGG
The DNA here is from genome assembly GCF_044766265.1 of Streptomyces sp. NPDC102283. Lineage (NCBI taxonomy): Bacteria > Bacillati > Actinomycetota > Actinomycetes > Kitasatosporales > Streptomycetaceae > Streptomyces > Streptomyces sp. NPDC102283. The sequence goes on along the minus strand of NZ_JBIWLQ010000005.1, from coordinate 281,857 downwards.
AGGCGACGTCGTCGCGCCCGGCCGGCGGCGACGGCGCCTGTGACCCGGCGGCCTGCCGCTGCTGGAGGACGCGCACGACCGGCAGGCACAACGCGGCGCCGACGAGGGCGGGCAGCACGAGCAGGGGCGTCCAGCGCAGCCCTCCGACGCTCATCACGGCGGCGACCATGAGCGGGGCGAGCGCGAAGCCGACCGTGCCGCCCGTGGAGAACCAGCCCATCGCCCGGTGGCTGCCCCGGCCGGCGATCCGGGCGACGCGGGCGGATTCGGGGTGGTAGGCGGCCACTCCGATGCCCGACAGCGCGACGAACACCAGGGTGAGCGGATAGGAGCCGCTGAGGCCGCTGAGCGCGATGCCGAGACCGCCGAGCAGCGTGCCGGCCGGCAGGAGCCACGGCATCGCCCAGCGGTCGGTGAGCATGCCGAACAGCGGCTGCGCCACGGAGGACAGCAGGGATGCGGCCAGCACGATGCCCGAGGCGACCGCGAGGGAGTAGGAGCGCTCGGCGATGAAGAACGGCACCAGGGCCGCGACGGAGCCCTGGTAGATGTCGACGCAGGCATGGCCCACGGACAGCAGCACGATCGGCGTGTTCCTTCGCATCCCGCCATGTTCCGGCCCGAGGCCGGTGTCGCGCTTTCGATAAACTGCCATGTGATGACGAACATCCGCCAGGCTTCCCTCCGCCAGGCCTCCGTCCGGCAGGCCGCCGTCCCACAGGCCGCCGCCTCACGGGCTTCCATCGGGCACGCCGCCATCCGGCACGATCCGGTGGCACCGACCCGCACCCGGCGGCTGGCGCCCGGCGGCTCGATCGACGCACACCGGCACGACGACCACCAGATCGTCTACGCGGGCCGCGGGGTGCTGACCGTCTCGACCGGCGCGGGCTCCTGGGTCGCCCCGGCCACCCGCGCGATCTGGGTCCCCGCGGGCGTCGTCCACGCACACCGGGCCTACGGCGAACTCGATCTGCACCTGGTGGGCCTTCCCGTCACCGAGAATCCGCTCGGCCTCGACTCACCGACCGTGCTGGCCGTCAGCGCCCTGCTGCGCGAGCTGCTCATCGCCTACACGCGCGTCGAGGGCGACGACGACCGCCCCGAGCGGGCCCGCCTGCGCGCCGTACTCCTCGACCAGCTCCGGGCCTCCGCCCAGCAGCCGTTGCACCTGCCCACGCCGGCCGACCCCGTGCTGCGCGCCCTGTGCGACATCCTCCAGGCCGACCCGGGCGACAGCCGTACGCTCGCCGAACTCGGCCGCCGGGTCGGGGCGAGCGACCGGACCCTGTCCCGGCTGTTCCGCAGCGACCTCGGCATGACCTTCCCGCAGTGGCGCACCCAGCTCCGTCTCCACCACGCCCTGATCCTCCTGACCGAACGGACGCCGGTGACCGCGGTGGCGCATCAGTGCGGCTGGTCGTCCACCAGCGCCTTCATCGAGGTGTTCCGCCGCACGTTCGGCCACACCCCGGGCTCCCACCGGACGGAGTGAGGCCGCCTCGCGCCCACCACCCGGAGCCCCCTCGCATGCACACTGCACCGACCGCTAGCGTGCAGCCATGAGCACTCCCGAATCCCCCGAGACCGTGCCCGCCGCCCCCGTCTCCCCCGCCCACCCCCGGTTCGCCGAGGCCCTGGCCGGGCTGGGCCTCCGGGTCGAGGTGCGCCGCTTCCCCGACGCGACCCGTACGGCGGCGGAGGCCGCGGCGGCGGTCGGCTGCTCGCTGAGCGAGATCGTCAAGTCGCTGGTCTTCACGGCGGACGGCGTGCCGGTGCTGGTCCTGATGGACGGGTCCTCGCGGGTGGATGTCGAGCTGGTACGGCGCGAGCTGGGCGCGCAGAAGGTCAAGCGGGCGGACGCGGACCTGGTCCGGGAGACGACGGGTTACGCGATCGGCGGCGTACCGCCCTTCGGCCACGCCACCCGGACCCGGGTCCTGGCGGACCGACGCCTCCTGGACCACGCGGTGGTGTGGGCGGCGGCGGGCACCCCGCACACGGTGTTCCCGCTCGACCCGAAAACGCTGATCGCCCACGCGGGCGCGACGGTCGCGGATGTGCGCGAGCCCGCCAAGTGACCCCTCTGGTCGCTCTCGCGGTCCTCATGGCCGCTGTCACGCACGCCAGTTGGAACGCCATCGCGCACGCGATCAAGGATCAGCTGATCTCGTTCACGCTGATCTCCGGCGGCGGTCTGCTGATCGGCGCGGCGATGGCCCTCTTCGCCCCGTTCCCGGCGGCGGAGGCCTGGCCGTACTTGGGGGCGTCGGCCGCCCTGCACGTGCTGTACATGCTGCTGCTGATGCGCTCGTTCACGCTCGGCGACTTCGGGCAGATGTACCCGATCGCCCGGGGCACGGCCCCGCTGGTGGTGACGGTCCTGGCGGCGGTGTTCGTCGGCGAGCGCCCGGACGCCTGGGCCACGGCGGGCGTCGCGGTGGCCTCGGCCGGGCTGGTCGGGCTGGCGCTGTGGGGCATCCGGGGCTCCGGCAAACGCCCGCACTGGCCGGCGATCGCGGCGGCCCTCGGCACGGGCCTGGCCATCGCCGGATACACCACGGTCGACGGCGTCGGCGTACGCGCCTCGGGCACCCCGCTGGGCTACATTGCGTGGCTGATGATCCTGGAGGGCCTGGCCATCCCGGCGTACGCGTACTACCGCCACCGCGCCGAACTCCTCCCGCGGCTGCGGCCCTACGCGGTACGCGGCCTGATCGGCGCGACCCTGTCGGTGGTCGCGTACGGGCTGGTCCTCTGGGCCCAGACGAAGGCCCCGCTCGCCCCGATCGCGGCGCTGCGCGAGTCGTCGATCATCGTGGGCGCGGCGATCGGCACGCTGTTTTTCAAGGAGCGTTTCGGGGCCCCGAGGATCGCGGCGGCGGGGCTGATGGTGGTGGGCATCGGCTTGATGCTGCACACGAGTTGAGGCCCCCCGCCCCGCGTGACGGTCGGGGCGAGGGGCATCGGTCGTGAGTGGTCGGGCTCAGACGGTCGCCTTGGACGGCTCGTCGTCCTTGTCCCCGTCGTCGCCGTCCGTTCCGCCGGCCTGCCGGGTGCGGACGTATGCGAGGAAGGTGTTCAGCTCGCGCTTGACGACGGGCGCGAGGAGGTAGAGGCCGATGATGTTGACGACGGCCAGGGAGAAGAGCACCGCGTCGGCCAGGTCGATGAGGGTCTGGAGGGTGAGCAGCGACCCGGAGACGGCGAGCAGGGTGTAGAGGGACTTGAAGACGGTCTCGCTGGTGCGGCTGCGGCCGAAGAGGTACGTCCAGGCCTTGAGTCCGTAGTAGCCCCAGGTGAGCACCGTGGAAATCGCGAAGAGCAGCACGGCGACGGTCAGGACGTACGGGAACCAGGGCAGCACGGTCTCGAAGGCGTCCGAGGTGATCGTCACGCCGCCGATCGACTCACCGTCGCGCGCCTCGCCCCAGCTCGCCGGGTTGGCGATGACAATGGTCAGCGCGGTCATGGTGCAGATGACGACCGTGTCGATGAACGGCTCCAGCAGGGCGACCAAGCCCTCGCTGGCCGGGTGCCTGGTCTTGACCGCCGAGTGGGCGATCGGCGCGGAGCCGAGGCCGGCCTCGTTGGAGAACGCGGCGCGCTGGAAGCCGATGATCAGTGCGCCGAGCACACCGCCCGCGACGCCCTCGGGGTTGAACGCGCCTTCGATGATCGTGCCGAACGCGGCGGGCACGGCGGTGACGTTGACGAGGATGACGACGAGGCAGGCGGCGATGTAGATCCCGGCCATCGCGGGGATGAGCCGGCTGGTGACCGAGGCGATGGAGCGGATGCCGCCGAGCAGCACGATGCCGACGAGGGCGGCGACGAGGACGCCGAAGAAGAGCGCCCCGGCGGAGGAGCCCATCGCCCCGTCCTCGCCGCCGGTGACGGAGACGAGCTGGGCGTAGGACTGGTTGACCTGGAAGAGGTTTCCGCCGAAGAGCCCGAAGAACAGGATCATGATCGAGGCGAGGACGGCGAGGACCTTGCCGAAGGTCCTGCCGTTCTTCCCGAAGCGTTCGCCGAGCCCCTTGGGCAGGTAGTGCATCGGTCCGCCGGAGACCGTGCCGTCGGCGTGGACCTCGCGGTACTTCACGCCGAGGGTCACCTCGACGAACTTGGTGGCCATGCCGAGGAGACCGCAGAGGATCATCCAGAACGTGGCACCGGCACCGCCGATGGAGACGGCGACGGCCACACCGGCGATGTTGCCGAGGCCGACCGTGCCGGAGACGGCGGCGGTCAGCGCCTGGAAGTGGTTGACCTCGCCCGCCGAGTCCTTGTCGTCGTACTTGCCGCGCACCACATCGATGGCGAGGCGGAACTTGCGCACCTGGACGAATCCGAACCAGCCGGTGAAGACGAGGCCCGCCACCACCAGCCAGGCGACGATGAGCGGGAGATCCGTCCCGCCGACGGGGACGGCGTAGAAGACGATCTCGCCGAGCCATTCGGCTATCGGTTCGAAGAACCCGCTGACGGCTTCGTCGACGTTCTCGGTTATGGATTCGAGTGACACGTTGGCTACCTCGATGACGCGGGAACGGCGGACAGGTGGGGTGTCTTCGCCGTTCGGTGTGCGATGGGGGGACGTATCTGGAGGGTTGAGCGAACGCCGTGGACCGGTCGGCGATTCGGCGTGTCCCATGGAGTGGACGACGGCGACGATCGCTCCGGCCTGTCACCGGGGCGGTCCCGGCACTGTGCTTCGGCGAGGGTTCCGCCTAGGAAGTTGGGCATTTGTACCACGCTTTTTACCTGATCTTTAGTGATGCAGATCACTTTCTCGGGTAATGCGCGTGAAGATGCCGGGCAGACGAGGTCACCGTTACGTGGAACCGCAGTTACGTTTATCGGACACCTATCGGCAGGTCGGAGGGGGTATCGCCTCCGGGCGGAGGGAGTGTTCCACCTCGCTTACCCCGCCGGTCGCCGCGTAGACAGACCGGCGCGGCTCATCGACCCGTCGCGACGGCCGCGCAGCACTCCCGGATCGCGGCGAGGACCGCCTCCGGCGACTCGTCCAACAGAAGATGCCCCGCCCCCTCGATCACCCTGAACTCCGCACCGAGCCGACGCCGGGCGGCCGGACCCAGGTCGCGTGGCGGCAGAAAGGGGTCGAACCGCCCCGCGACGACCAACGTGGGCACGGAGCCCCGCAGTTCGAGCAGGCCGGACGGAAGGGGAGGCGGAGCGAGGCTGGTACGGCAGCAGCGTCCGACGAGGTCCATCCACTCCCCCAGGACGTCAGCCACATGCCCTTGCCCCGGCGCCGCCATGCGACGCGCCAAAGCAGCCGAACGGGCGACCGTCGGCCGCAGGAGCCAGGGGACCGTGGCGGCCAGAAGAGGGGCGGGCACCCTCAGCCGGACCAGGCCGGCGCTGGCGAGCAGCACCCGGCCGACGATCTGCGGGGCGTCGCAGGCGAGGGCGACCGCGCCGCCCAGGGAATGCCCCACGACGACGACCGGCCCGGGCGCGGCCCGCGCAAGTGCCTCGGTCAGCCACTTCCCGTACCAGGACGAGCGCTTGGCACGAGGCCTTCGGTCCGCGCTGAGCCCCGGCTGACCGGGCAGGTCCAGGACGACCACATGCCGTTCCCGGGCGATCGCCTCCGCCACCGGCAGGCACAGAGCGGCGTTCATGTTCGTCCCCGGCAGCAGGACGACACTCGGCTCCCCTTCGCGCGGCTCCGGCCCTGCGGTCACGACTCCGGTGACCCCCGCCGAGGTGACCACCTCGCTGCGGGCAGCGGCCAGGCCCGAACCGTCGATCCGGTTCACGCACCAGCGCCGCACTTCCGCTCGCGCCTGTTCGCTCCGGTACACGGAAATCATGAGGCCCGTCCTGGTCGGCGGCGATATCCGCATCGGAGGCCACGCACCTCGCGATCGGGGCGGTGAGGTCAGTGCGCCGCGGCGTACGCGACGAAGCCTGCCCACGCGGCGGGGGCGACCGCCAGACGTGGGCCCCGCGCGTTCTTGGAATCGCGCACGTGAACGGCGTCCGGGACGGTCGCGACCTCGACGCACTCGCTGCCGTTGCTGCTGTCGCTGTAACTGCTCCGGAACCACCGCAGGTCGGACGCTTCCCCGGCGAACGGCTTGCACATCATGTCTCTCCCAGCACTTTCTCGATGAAGGCCGTCGACTCCGGAGGGGTGAGAGCCTGGGCACGGATCATTCCACACCGCAGATCAAGGATTCGGACCTGCTTCGGATCCGAGACCGGGCGACCGCCGAACGCCCCCTCGGAACGCCCTACCGCCGTGCCGTCCTTGAACTTCAGCACCTGGATCTCCCCATCGATTCCTGCGTGCTCTTCCCGATCCATCGGCATCACCTGCACGGTCACGTTACGCACTCATGATCAGCAGGTGTTCGAGCTGGCGACGCAACACCATCTTGCCTCCGAGGGGACGCCGGAGCACCACCTCTTCCAGGACGAATCCGAGCGTCGGGGCGGGTGACCGCTCGAAAATGGCCTGCCGAGCCATACGCGCGACAACTCCACGTTCGATCTCCTCCTGCGGGTAGGCAGGTTGGCGCATCGAGAACAACGCTCGCGCATACTCGGTCGTCTGCAACAGCCCATGGACGCTGCTGTTGCCGTACGCAAGCACCTCCACCGCTGCGGCCTCCAGCTTCGCCAGCTCCCGGATCTTCTTCGGGTACCGCACCTCCGCCAAATCGGACTTCATCGCCGCGAGCTTTCCGTCCGCGCCCACCGCAAGGTCCGCCGCGTCCATGAACTCAGGACGGGGGATGCGCCGACCTCCCTCGACCTTGTAGACGAGGTCCTCGCCGTACCCCATGGCGGAGCCCAGCTCGCACGCCCGCAGGCCCGCCGCCTCGCGCCAGGCCTTGATCTGGCGGCCCACCGCCGCGACCACCGCCGCACCCGGCTCGTCATCGGGATCGACGTCCCAGCCGGGCTCGTCCACCCCGCCGTCCCCACGCTCCGTGCCGTCGCCGACCACACTCATGCGAGCCCCGTTTCCAACGCGCCTGTCGTCCTTCTCCCAACCGCGCCCCTGCCCCGTACGTCACGGGGGACAGCCGGGACAAGGCCGGACAAGCCCTGGACACTCACCGTACGCAAGGGCTCGGTCACTGGGCACAGTACGCAGAGGCGGCCACGCTGAGTGACATGAATCGAGAAACCACCCGCACCCAACACCTCCCCGTCGAGCGTGCGTTCACCGTGCTGCTCTCCCCCACCCGCCGAGGGGCCCGGCTGGCTCGACTGCTCACCGCAGCCCATCTCGGAGCGTGGGGGCTCCCGTCCGAGGCGGAGACGGCAGCGCACATCGTCGCGGAGCTGGCGGCGAACGCCACGGTGCACGGGCGCGTGAAGGGCCGGGACTTCCAACTCGGCCTCACCGTCGGCGGAGGCACGCTGCGGATCGAGGTCACGGACACGCGCGGCGACAGCATTCCGCCCGGACCGGGAGCGGTGAAGCCGCCCGAGGACGACGACTCGGAGACAGGGCGGGGCCTGCTCATCGTGGAGGCTCTGGCCGACCACTGGGGCATCACTTCCGGGCCCGTTCCCCGTAAGACCGTATGGGCGGAGATCGACCTCGTACGGTGACGGCTTCCGCCGGGTCGTGCGCTGCCGCGACCCGGTGCCTCCCGATGGACCCCCGACCGGATCGTTCTCGGCCGCGACCTGGTGAAGCGCGACATCAACTACTCAAAGAAACAAGAGAAAGAACCCCACCCGACCCACCCCCGGCGACCACCTGACGCATCCCAGGGGCTCGTCACCCACACGGGTGAGGTTTGCCAACTCGGCTCGCTTTCGGGCGGGTTGTCCGGCATATGCTCACGCCAGCAACACCCCACCCGACATACGTCGGCCCCCGACCGGGACTGCAATCCCGACCGAGGGCCTGACCACCAAGGAAGAAAGCCGCTTCCCGATGGATACCCAGCAGAATACTGCGCTCACGCGCGCCCTGGCAGAGATTCCCGGACCCCTGCCCACCTCCGGCGTGATCCACATCGCCATCCCGCACACCGACCGCTTCACCGTCGTCGGCAACCACCTCGCCCAACACCCCGACCTCAGCTGCACCGCAGTCGGCATCGCCGTACGCATCCAGTCACTGCCCCAAGGCGCGGAAGTCGGCATCAAGGCACTCGCCGCCCACTGCCGGGAAGGCGAGAAGCGCATCGCGACCGCCCTGCGCGAACTGGAAACCCTCGGCTACCTGCAACGCCTCCGGGAACGGCTTCCCAGCGGCCGGGTCATCACCCGCACGGTCTTCTGCAACCAACCCACAGCGCTCTTACGCCCCCGTCGTCCGGCAGTTGCACCCCCTCACACCCAGGCACCGGCCCAGGCCCAGGCACCAACACAGGCGCCGAACCCGGCCCCCGCACCGGCGGCGAGGCCCGAACAACCCATGCCGCCCGACCAGCCCGAACAGCCCAGGCTGCCCGCCCAGTGCGAGCCGCCCGCACCCGAGACGCTCGCAGCTCCGCCCGCACCGCCGCCGCCCTCCTTCGTAACGCCCACGGCCCCGCCCCCACTCTTCGTACCGCTGGTCCCGCCCCCGACCGCACCCAAGCCGCCGCCCCGCCCGCTCCCCCGCCCCAGCGAGCCCGCCCCGGAACTCGACCGTGCGGCCACCGCGTTCCTCAGCGACCTGCACCGCCACGCGCCCCAGTTCACGCTCTCCGAGGACGACGTCCGTCGACTGGTCCCCGGCGTCGCGGCCTGGCTCGAACGCGCGGCCCGCCCCGACGCCATCCGTCACGCCCTCACCGACGACCCGCCCCACCCGCTCAAGCACCCGGCCAAACTCCTCAAGTACCGGCTCACCGAGCTGCTCCCACCACCGCCTCCAGGCATCCGCGACCTCGCCGCACTCGCCCGCCCCCGCATCACCGTCACGCCCTTCCAGACCTGCGACGCCTGCGAACGCGCCTTCCGCTCCCCCACCCCCGGCCACTGTCGCGACTGCCGCGAAGACCGGTCGCGCGCTGCTCAGGTGCCGCTCGGACCCTCGCCGGCGTTGTCGTCCTCTTCGTAGGCGGTGTAGTCGACGGGGATCGGATCGTCGGCCGAGTTCACCCCGACCACCGCGTTCGTGTACAGCAGTACGGCGTGGACCGCGTCCCCCGCAGCCACCAGAGCGGCGAACAGATCGGTCATGGCGGTCGCCGTCTGCGTGTACCAGGCGTCGAACTGCCTCGCCCTGGGCTCGCTGAACTCGCCGCGCTTGTTCTGTCGTGCCACCTGATCGGTGATCATGCCGAGGGAGAAATCACCCAGCGGATCCGTGTTCGCCCACAGGCTGGAACCGCACCGCTGGATCGCGCGGTCGATCCTCTGGGAGAACGCCCCGTATTCGATGGAGTTCTGGTCCCCGTCAGAACTCTTCGTCGCGCCCACCATGGCCGCGCGGAAGTCCCTGTTGTCGCGGCCGGTCGCCGCAGGTCCCACCGCCGCATCCAGCGCGTTCAGAGCTGCTATCGCCGCCGTGTGCAGTGCTTTGAAGTCCTTCACGGAGGCCCTGTCCTCGCGCGACATGTGGGGCGCGCTCTGCCTGAGGAGGTTCTGGCGGGCGTCGAGCCTGCTCCTGAGGCTTGCCGCCGCCCTGGCCGCCACGTCGTGGAACGCGTTGAAGATGTGCTCTCCCTGCAAGGAGGCCCCCGGCTGCTGTGCGGCCTCGCCCTTGGCCTTCTTGGCCCGTTGCACCGCCGGGTCCGACCGTTCCGAGCGGGCACCCGAGGCCGGACCGTGCTCCGTACCCTCCGCGCCCTCCGCCAGGCGCTGGATCGCGGCCGGTCCCCGCATCACGGCGGTGGCGTTGGCCTCGGCTTCGCGTTCGAAGCGGTCGGAGGGGTCGGAGACGCTGAGCCCCGACCCGTTGTCGGTGCCGGCGACGGGTCCCTGACGCTGCTGGATGACGTGGGTGAGCTCGTGGGCGAGGGTGTGCTTGTCACCTCCGCCGTCGCCGATGACGACGTGGCTGCCGGAGGTGTAGGCGCGGGCCCCGATCTCGGCGGCGGAGGCCTTGGCTGCGGCGTCGTTGTGGATGCGTACGTCGGAGAAGTCCGCCCCGAGCCGGGCTTCCATGTCGGTGCGGGTGGCACGGTCCAGCGGCCGCCCCGCACCGCGCAGCACGCCGTGGACGGCCGAACGCTGTACGGGGGCCTGTCCGGCCCGCTCTGCCTGCTCGGCCTGCTCGTGGCCGCAGCCGTCGCCGTGCCGGTGCCGGTCCTGGTCCTGGCCCTGGTCCTGGAGGCGGCCGGACGCTCGGAGCAGTTGAACGACGGCCGCGTTCCCGATCGTGCTCTGGAGGGCGAAGGGGCCGTTGACCGGTACTCCACCCGCCTCGACGGGCTTGGCGGTCTGCACCGGAACCTTGCTGTTCTTGACATCGGGCTCTCGGGCGCCGTCCTGGCTGTACATGGAGACCTCTTCGCGGCTGAGGGAATGGCCCTTCCTTCATACGTGGGGGCACGGCTCCGGTTCCAGGCCCTCAAGGGCACAGTTGGCCGCACGAAGGGACTGCCGACGACCGTGCTGGAAGCCTCAGGGCTGTCCCGCTGTTCCCGGTGGCACAGCCCTCAGTCGCCGAGCGCCGAGACCAGGCTGGCGACGGTGACCGTGTTGAAGACGAAGGCGATGACCGCGTTCGCCGAGATGGTCCGCCGCATGTCGCGGGAGGTCACGTTGACGTCGGTGGTGCCGAAGGTCGTCATGACCGCCACAGCGAAGTAGACGTAATCGGCCCAGGCCGCGGTCCCCGTTCCGGGGAAATCGAGCGCCTCTTCGTCCTCCACCAGATTGTCGGCCTGGAAGGCGACCGCGAACGCCACGACGACGCAGGTCCAGGCGATGACGACCAGCGACAGCGCCATGAGGGCGCGCGGCCCCTCGGCGAAGGTGGTGCTGAGGTGGCCGGGCAGCCACACGACAGCCACGGCCAACGCGGCCGCCGCGATGAGGATGGACGCCCCCGGTCCGGGCGCGGTGCCCAGGACGTACCGCTGGAGGAACGTGCCGCGGGCTTCGCGGTCCGCCCAGGAACGGATCCGCTCCGGTGAGGCGCTCAGGAAGGCGGCCAAGGTGATGGCCAGGTACGGGACCAGGTAGGCGAAGAGCACCAGCACGCCGACGTCGGCGGCCGAGACCCGCACGACACTGTCGAGGGGCAGCACGAGCGCCGCGCTCACCGCGATGAGGAGACACACGAGTGAGCGGCGTCGTTCGGACAGCCAGGAATTCACGGACGGGCTCCTCCGGGCATGCACGGTGCGGATGCGGCGACGCTAGACGAGTCGGCTCCCGCCGAGGCCGGGAGCCCTGGCCGCGTCCAGGAGGTGGTGCGTTCCGTCCCCCGAACGGCGCACGGACGGCCGCCGGCAGGACGGCTCATGACGGATCGGTCCTGGCGTCCGGTTTCCGCGCGACGCACGGCGGTCCGTTCCAGCAGCTCGGGAACCGGCACGGAACGGACCTCAGGAGCCCCCTCCAAGGGAAGGGACTGCGGTCATGCCGCCGTTCGGGTGCCGCGGCGCCAGACGGCGCGGGTGTTGAGAGTGTCGCTGATGTTGCTGGTCGGGTCGCCGTCGACCAGGAGGAGGTCGGCGCGGAGGCCCTCGGCGATACGGCCCCGGTCGCTCAGGCGGAAGCGGCGGGCCGTGGTCGCCGTGGCCGCGCGCAGGGCCCGTGCGGGTGTGAGACCGGCTGCCACCAGGTACTGCAGTTCGTGGTGCAGGCTCGCTCCGTGTGCCAGGCCCCCGAAGAACGTCTCGGGCATGGAGACGTCGGTGCCGGCGAGCACGTCGACTCCGGCAGCGTCCAGTGCGCGCACGGTGTCGTACACGTCGTGGAGCTTGCCCTGCGGGTAGCGGCCATAGCTGGAGCGCAGGGTCCGGTCCCAGTCGGCGTCGAGGCGTGCGGCGACCCGGGGGTCGTCGGCGAGTTCGCTGCCGGTGATCCCCATCATCGAGGCGTTGAGAGTGACGCAGGGGATGACGAACATGCCCGCGTCCCTGATCAGGCTGATGATCTCGGCGGTGTGCGGCTGGTCCATGAACACGTGGGTCACGCCGTCGACGCCGGCTTCGGCGGCCGTCCTGGTGGCCTCCACGGTCAGCGCGTGGGCCACGGTCAGGGCGCCGTACTTCTTGGCTTCGGCGACACCGGCGTGCACGGTGGCCCGGTCGAGCGTGGGCAGCCCGGGGTGTCCCTCTACGCTGCCGTCGTCGATCATGAACTTGATGAAGTCGGACCCCCGGGCGAGAAGTTGCGGCACGAAGGCGGCGGCCTCCTCGGGTGTGGTGGAGAACGGCATCAGGGGCATGACCGGGGGAAGGTCCCACTTGGGCCGAAATCCTTCGGGCATCAGCTCGCTCGGGTGACCACCGGGCGGTGTGATGGCGAAGCCGGAGGAGCGCACGTCAGCCTGTGTGTCGTCGTCGGTGATGGCCCCCCGGTTCTCCCGGGTGTTCATCCCCTGCATCTCCAGTTCGGTCGTCACCCCGAACCGCAGGGCGAGCGCCAGGGAGCCCGGGGCGGAGTGGACGTGGGCGTCGATGAGTCCCGGCAGCAGTGTGGCGCCGCTGCCGTCGACGATCTCGCTGCCCTCGGGAGCGTCGCCACCGACGCGGGCGATCCTCCCGCCGTCGAGGACCACGGTCCGCACGCCGACCGCCTTCTCCCCGTCGAAGATCTGCGCGTTGGTGATCGCGGTGAGTGCCATGGCGGTCCGCCTCTTTTCCTGGTTCGTTCAAGATTTACATACCTGATGCTATGGACTTATTGAATGGTATGCAAATGTGCCGGCCGGGCCTAGACTCGGCACATGAGCAGCACCTCCTCCTCCGAGCAGTCCCCCGACGACCGGACGCTGGATCAGATCGGCCCCGCGCTGTCCCGTCTGCGGCGACGCGCACCGGCAACGGGCAAGGACCTCTCCCGCAACCTCGTACTCAACGTCATCGCCGACGCGCCGGGCGAGACGACCGTCGGCGGGCTTGCCGCCGAGATGGGCGTCGCGCAGCCGGTGGCCAGCCGGACCGTCGCCGCCTGCATAGCGGACGGGCTGCTGCGGCGGGCGGCGTCCCAGTCCGACGGACGCCGCACCGTGCTCGAACTCACCGAGCACGGCGAGGCCGAACGCAACCGCTTCGCCGTCGAACAGCGAGAAGCGTTCCTGGAGATCACTGTCGCCTGGTCACCGGAGGAGCGGACCCAGTTCGCACGACTCCTGACTCGATACGGAGTCGACGCCACCGCCTGGTCAAGGAAACGAACCCCACACCGCGACTGAACGAGCAGCGCCGCGAGACCGAGCCACGGCAGGATCCCGGGCGTCGACCGCGCCGACAGGCGACCCAAATCGATCAGCCGGTCCAGTCGTCCGCGCCCCGCACCCGCCCCCGTGCCAGCTGTTCGGCGAACCCGCGCCCGCCGAGCGCCGCCCGCAACGTCGCGCCGATCCGCTCGACGTCGCCGCGCTCCCCCGGCGGCAACGGCGACCCCACCGACTCCCGTGCGGCCTCCGCCGCACCCAGCAGCCGGGCCGCCTCGTCGTACTGTCCGGCCAACGCGCGCGCACCTGCCGTCCCCTCCAGCGCGAGCGCCACCGCGCGGACGTCACCGGTGCCGCGTGCCGCTGCCAGACCCTCCTCGTGCAGCGCGGTCGCGGCGGCGGCGTCGCCGCGCAGCTCGGCCACGAAGCCCAGTTCGGCCAGGATCAGCGCGATGCCCTGGGCGCCCTCCCACTGACGGCACCAGGCCAGCCATTCGCGCAGGTGCGCCTCGGCCACCGCCAGCCTGCCCTGCCGCCGGGCGACGAGGGCGAGGCCGACCTCGGCGACCTCCCGGGCCCGCTGGTCGGCGTGGTGGACGGCCAGCCTGCGGGCGCGCTCGTGGTACTCCTCGGCCCCGGCGAGGTCGCCGCGCAGCAGCGCGGTGCGGCCGGTGCGGGAGAGCAGAGCGCTGGTCTCGGAGACCAGGCCCAGCTCCTCGGCGATGCGCAGGCCGTCCCGGTCCAGGCGTTCGGCCGCCGCGTAGTCCCCGGCGATCTCGACCAGCCCGCGCCGCACACGCATCGCCCGGAGCATCCCCCAGCCGTCACCGACCTGTTCGAACAGGGCCAGGCTCCGGCCGCTGTCCCGCAGCGCGGTGTCGGCGCCGGAGGCGTGCAGCTGCGATGCCCGTACGCTCAGCGCGGCAGCCGTGCCCCATGGGTCGCCGAGGGCGGTGAACCCGGCGTAGGCGCGGTCGATCAGGTCCTGGCTGACGGCCTGATCGCCGAAGCCGGTGTGCGCGAAGCCGAGGAACCACTGGGCCATGGCGCGCGCGGCCGGGTCGGCGACGGCTGCCGGGAAGTCCGGAACCCGCTCCAGCGGGGCGCGGTCGGCACCGTCCAGGATGAGCAGCGCGATGCCCGCCCGCCAGGCACGGGCCCGCGCACGCAGGTCCGGGACGGGGGCCGGCTCCGGGAGCGGTATCGGTTCCGGGACGGGGCAGGGCACGTCCGGGGCCGGCGCCGGATCCAGCGCCAGATCCAGGGCGCCGCGCGCCTCGCCGAGGCGGCCGCGCAGGTACCAGTACCACGACAGCGCGTTCACCAGCCGCAGCGCCAGTTCCGCCGCGTCCTCGCAGGTGCCGCGGGCCAGGCCGGTCAGGGCCGCCCGCAGGTTGGTGGTCTCGGCGTCCAGCCGGCGCAGCCAGTCGCGTTGCGCGTGGCCGCGCAGTCGGGGCTCCGCCCGCTCGGCCCACTCGACGTAGTAGCGGTGGTGCCGCGCCCGTACCCGCTCGGCCCCGCCCGGCTCGTCGTGCTCGTACTCCGCCAGCCGTTCGCGTGCGTAGGCGTGTACGGACTCCAGCAGCCGGTACCGCGCCGGGGCGCCGGCGACCGCCACGACCAGCGAGCGGTCCACCAGCTGCCCCAGCAGTCCGAGGACCTCCGCCCGCCGCACCCCGTCGCCCGCGCACACCGCCTCGGCCGCCTCCAGCGTGCAGCCGTCCGCGAAGACGGACAGCCTGCGCAGCACGGTCCGTTCGGCCCCGGTCAGCAGTTCCCAGCTCCAGTCGATCACTCCGCGCAGCGTCTTCTGCCGCGCCGGGGCGGCGCGCCGGCCGCCGCCCAGTACCGAGAAGCGGTCATCCAGCCGGTCGGCCAGTTCGGCCGCGCCGAACATCCGCATCCGCGTGGCCGCCAGCTCCAGTGCGAGCGGCAGCCCGTCCAGGCGGCGGCAGACGGCGGCCACCGCGGCGGCGTTGCCCTCGTCGACGGTGAATCCGGGGGCCGCGGCGGCGGCCCGTACGGTGAACAGCCTTACGGCGCCCGACTCCCGCAGCGCACCGTGCGACGCACCCGGCGGCGGAATGTCCAACGGCGGTACCGGGCACAGCAGTTCGCCGGGAACCTCCAGCGGCGCGCGGCTGGTGGCCAGCACGCGCAGGCCGGGCGCCCTCTGCAGCAGCGCCTCGGTCAACTCGGTGACCGGGCCGATCACGTGCTCGCAGTTGTCCAGGACCAGCAGCATCCGGCGGGTGCGCAGCGCGTCGGCCAGTTGGTCGGCCGTGGTGGTGCGGCCCTCGTCGCGCAGGCCGAGGACGGTCGCCAGCGCCTGCGCGATCCGGGGCACGTCCGACGTCCGGTCCAGCACGGCGAGTTCGGCCAGCCACACGCCGTCCTCGTACGGACCGTGCGGCTCGTCGGGCTCGTAGGTGCCGTGCGGATCGGCCGCCTCGGCGGCGGCGGCCAGCGCGAGCCGGGTCTTGCCGACACCGCCCGGGCCGGTGAGCGTGACCAGCCTGCCCCGCCCGAGCAGCTCCCGCACCCCGGCGAGGACGGCTTCGCGGCCGATCAGGCCGGAGAGCGGGGCGGGCAGGTTCGAGGGCAGGGGCGGGGCGGCGGCGTACGGGGCGGAGCCCGGGGTGAGGGCGGGTGCGATAGCCGGTGCGAGGGCGGGCTCCTGGCGGAGCATCGCCTCGTGCAGCGCGGCCAGTTCCGGGCCCGGATCGACGCCCAGCTCGTCGGCCAGCAACCGGCGCAGCTCCTGGTAGGCGGCCAGCGCCTCGCCCTGACGCCCTGCCCCGTACAGCGCACGCAGATGCGCCGCCCGCAACCGTTCGCGCAGCGGGTGGGCGGTGACCGGTGCGCTCAACTCAGCGGCCAGTGAGCTGTGTTCACCCAGTAAGAGCCGTGCCTCCGCCCGGTCCTCCAGGGCGGTCAGCCGCTCCTCCTCCAGCCGGGCGCTCTCCGGCCGCACGAACGCCTCGTCGGCGAAGTCGGCGTACGCGGGGCCGCGCCACAGGGCCAGCGCGTCGGCCAGCAGCGCGGCGCGCTCCGCCGGGGCGGCGGTCGTACGGGCCCGCACGGTCAGCGTCCGGAACTGTTCGGCGTCCACGCTCCCGGGCCCGTCGCCGGTCCGCAGCAGGTATCCGGCGGGGCTCCACTCCACCAGCGCCCGCGCGCCCGGTTCGGCCTGGTCCAGCGCAGCCCGCAGCCGCGACACCTTCGCCCGCAGCGCCGCCGCCGGGTGCACGGGCTGCCGCGTACCCCAGAGGCCGTCGATCAGACGGTCGGCCGTCACCGGTCGCCCGGCGTGCACGAGCAGTGCGGCGAGGACGGCGCGGACCTTGGTCTCGCGGACCTCGACCAGCCTCCCGTCCGCCGCCCTGACCACCAGCGGGCCCAGCACCCCGAATCGCATGTGTCCACGATATGTGCCGACCGACCGGCACCGGAGCGGCACCTCAACGGCACGCCCGGCGGCCACAGTCGTCCCATGACGACGAACGACAGCACCAGCCCCGCATCCGCCCCCGCCCAGCCCCCCGTTCCCGTGGCCCTGCTCGGCCTCGGCCTGATGGGCCAGGCCCTGGCCGTCGCCCTTCTGGAGGCCGGCCACCCCACCACCGTTTGGAACCGCTCGCAGGCAAAGGCGGACGCACTGGTCGCCCAGGGCGCCGTGAGCGCGCCGACCGCCGGCGACGCCGTCCGCTCCTCCTCCGTGGTGATCGTCTGCGTGTCGACGTACGACGTGGTCAACGAGGTGCTCGACCCGCTGGCCGCCGACATGGGCGGCCGCACCCTGATCAACCTCACCAGCGGCACCCCCGACGAGGCCCGCCGGTCCGCGGCCTGGGCCGCCGAGCACGGCGCCGAATACCTCGACGGGGCGATCATGGGCGTGCCGCAGATGATCGGCCTGCCCGACACCCCGCTTCTGCACGGCGGCTCGCGGAAGACGTTCGAGGCCCAGGAAGGCCTGCTGCGTGTCTTCGGCGGCGCCAACACCTACCTCGGCGACGACCCGGGGCTGCCTCTGCTCTACGACATGGCGCTGCTGACGCTGCTCTACGCCACCCAGCAGGGGCTCACCCACGCCCAGGCCATGGTCGGCACGGCGAACGTCTCCGCGACCGAGTTCCAGCCGCTCGCGGCCGGTATCTTCCACTCGGTGCTCGCCGGACTCTTCGACACCGAGAGCGCCCGTGTCGTCGACGAGTCGGACTACGCCACCGAGGTCTCCAACGTCTCCACCAACCAGCTGGCCGTCGGCCACATCATCCGCACCAGCCGCGAACTCGGCCTCCCGACCGACTGGTTGGAGCCCGTCCAGGCAGGTCTCGACCGGGCGGTGCGGGAAGGGCACGCGGCCGACCACCCGGCCCGCGTGATCGAGTACATCCGCCCGAACGCCTCCTAGTCCGCCGCCGGCGGCCGATGGCCGGACGGCGGGACCCGCGCCGGGGCACTCACCCGGCCGCGACTACGATCCCAGCCCATGAGGTCCACCACGCGCGGCGAAGACGGGAACGGGAACCAGGGCGCCGACAGGTACGAGATCGACACCGATCCCGAACGCCTCGACGTCGCCCTGGTTCACCACTGGCTCTCCACCGACGCCTTCTGGGCGCTCGGCCGCAGCCGTGATCTCGTCGAGCGGTCCGTGCGGGGGTCGCTCAACTTCGGTGTCTACGGCCCCGGCGGGGCCCAGGTCGCCTACGCCCGGGTCGTCACGGACCGGGCGACCTTCGCCTGGCTCTGCGACGTCTACGTGGCCCCGGCCCATCGCGGCCGGGGCCTCGGCGTGCGGCTGGCGACCGCCGTGCGCGACCACCTCGCCCCGTACGAGCTCAAGCGGACCCTCCTCGCCACGCTCGACGCCCACGAGCTGTACGCCAAGGTCGGGTTCGCCCCCGTGAGCGACCCCACGATGCTGATGGTCCTGAGCGCCGATCGGTAGGTGGGCGCCGTGCCGGACAGGGACGGGACACCGCTTCCCGGCGAGGGCCCGCGCCGCTCGCTCCGCTCCCTCGCCGCCCTGCTCACCCGGGAGTTCGGCGCGGAGGTCGAGCCGCGGCACGACCCGGACACGGGACGGTGGACGCTGGAGTGGACGGACGGCGAGACCGTCGAGCGCGTGGAACGGGCGGTCCGGGCGGCCGACCCGGAGGCGGCGCGGGGGCTCCCCCACGCGCCGCGCCTCCGGCGGCGGCTCTCCGAGACGGCCGTCGCCCTCGGAGCCGTACGGCTGGCGACCTCCACGGACGGTTCAGGGCCGCGGCCCTCCGTGGACGCGGCCGCCGTCGAGGCGTTCTGGCGGGGCGTACGGCTGCCGAGCCCGCTCACCGAACGCGAGGCGTTCCTCGTGTACGGCCTGATCTACCAGGCCCACGACGACCACCGCCACAACGAGGCCGAGCCCGAGCAGATCTGCCGCCTCGTCCGGCAGGCGGGGCTCGCGGTGTTCCTTCTCCGCCGGCCGGAGGCGCTGACCCCCGCCGAACTGCTGACCGCCCGCTACGCCGGGTCGCACGGTCACCCGGCCTGGCGGTACTGCCTGGTCCCGATGGACGACGCCCGGCTCGTACAGGCGGTGGACGAGGACCGGACCGCCACGGCCGAACACCTGCGGGCCGCCCTCACCCTCGCGACCGCGCTGCCCGGCACCCCGGAGCCGGTCACGTCCCGGCTCCGGGCGCGGCTGAGGCGTCGCGGCTGAGGCAGTGGGGTGGGCAGGCGGTCGATGGGCGATGCCGTCGATCAGCTCCCTGGGTGCCCGTCAAGGATCGCGAGGAGCGGGGCGCTCAGGTAGCCGGAGCCTCCCCGCTCTCCCCTCACCCAGCCCCTACCTCCACTCAGCCACCACCTCCCCGTCCTCCTCCACCCCCGTGGGCCGGAAGCCGAGCGACGTGTACAGATGCGCGGCGGCCCGGTTCTCCGGGGCGTAGGAGAGGCGCACCGCCGTGCCGTCCTCGCGGGCGGAGAGCCAGGACGCCAGGGTCCGTACGGCGGCGCGGCCGATGCCCGCCCGCTGGTGGGCGGCGTCGATCAGCATGCCGCCGATCCAGTGCGAACCGTCCTCGTCGCGGGCCCACATGAGGTGCCCGGCCACCTCGCCGCCCGCGCAGACGGCCAGCGAGGTCCAGGTGTCCTCGCGGCTGCTCAGCACCAGGTAGCGGGCGGCCAGGGCCGGGACCCAGTCGCGCTGGTCGTCGCGGGGCGCGCTGTCGGCGACCGCCCGCCAGTTGTCCGCGTGCACCTCGTGGAGGGTGACGGGGCGGCCGGTCCTGTCCGTGTGTCCGTGGTCGATCATCAGCGCAGGGTAGGTTCCCCGGGCGGTGCCCGACCACGGGTTTACGGCTGCGTCCTCACGGCTGCGCCATCACCTGCCGGAAGCCCGTGTTCACCGCGAGGATCCCGCCGTCCACGCGCAGCGTCGTCCCGGTGATCCAGGCCGCGTCGCTGGAGGCGAGGAAGGCGACGGCGGACGCGATGTCCTCGGGGGTGCCGACGCGTCCGAGCGGGTAGAGGGCGGCGACCTGGTCCAGTTCGGCGTCGCGGCCCGCCCAGGCGTCGGTGCGGATCGTGCCGGGGGCGACCAGGTTGACGCGTACGCCGCGTGGTCCGGCGTGGCCCGCGAGCGTACGGGTGAGGCTGGTCAGGCCCGCCTTGGCGGCGCTGTACGCGTGCCCGCCGAAGTCCTGTTCGCCGTTGACCGAGCCGATGGTGACGATCGCGCCCCGGCCCGAGGCGACCAGGTGCGGCAACGCGGCGCGTGCGCAGCGGAACGGGCCGGAGAGGGTGATGTCCAGGTCGCGTTCCCAGACCTCGTCCGTCTCGTCCTCGAAGAGCGGGGTGTCCGTGCCCGCCGCGTAGGCGTTGTTGACCAGGACGTCGAGCCGGCCGAAGGCGGCGACCGCGTGGGCCACGGCCGCCTCGACCGCCGCCCGGTCGGCCACGTCGCAGACGAGGGATTCGGCGGTGCCGCCCGCCTCACGTATCGCCGCCGCCGTGTGGGCGGCGCGCTTCGCGTCGAGGTCGGTGACGAGGACGGAGGCCCCTTCCGCCGCCAGGCGGCGGGCCGTTGCCGCTCCGATGCCCTGGCCGGCGGCGGTGATCAGGACGCTGTGTCCGGCGAACCGGGCCGGGATCTGCGCGGGTGCTGGTGTCATAGCGCCGACCGTACTGCCCTGACCAGGGCCTGGGCACGGGGGTCGGCGGTGACTCCCTTCTGGAGGCCGTTGGTGACATAGCCCAGCGCGATGCCCGACTCCGGGTCCGCGAAGCCCAACGAGCCGCCCCGGCCCGGGTGGCCGAACGAGCCGGGGCCCAGCAGCGGCGCCGCCGGGCCGTGCAGCATGTAGCCCAGGCCGAAGCGGGTGCTGACGACCAGCACCCGGTCCGGGCCCGCCGACTCCTCGGTGCGGGCCAGGGTGAGCGTCGCGGGCGCGAACAGGCGGCGGTGGCCGTCGACGGGGCCGATCATCGCGGCGTAGCAGCGGGCCAGGCCCCGGGCGGTCGCGATGCCGCCCGACGCGGGGAGTTCGGCCGCGCGGTAGGCGGGGTCGTTCTCGTCGGGGAACGGGTCGATCGCGCCGAACGCCCTGCGGGTGAGCGAGTCCGGGTCGCGGTAGGCCTCGACGACGGATCGTTTGGCGCGTACGCGCAGGGCGCCCGACGCCGCGGCGGCGGCCGGGGGCTCCACCGGGCCGATGCGGCCGATGCGGTGGGCCTCGTCGGCCGGGAGCCCGAACCAGAAGTCGAGGCCGAGCGGGCGGGCGATCTCCTCGGCGATCCAGCGGCCGATGGTGCGGCCGGTGGCGCGGCGGACCAGTTCACCGATCAGCCAGCTGTAGGTCTGGGCGTGGTAGCCGTGGTCGGTGCCGGGCTCCCACTGCGGGCGTTGGGCGGCGACGGCGGCGGGCCCGGAGACCCCGTCGGCGGCCTCGGCGGGGGTGAGGGCGGTGTCCAGGGCGGGGACCCCGGCCCGGTGGGCGAGGAGGTCGCGGACGAGGACGCGTTCCTTGCCGTTCGCCTTGAACTCCGGCCAGTAGGTGGAGACCGGGGCGTCCAGGTCGACCTGCCCGCGCTGATGGAGCAGCAGGGGGACGGCGGCGGCGATGCCCTTGCCCGCCGAGCGGACGATCTGGACGGTGTCGACGGCCCACGGCTCGGTGCCGTCGACGTCTCGCGTACCGGCCCACAGGTCGACGACCTTGCGCCCGTGGCGGTAGACGGCGACGGCCGCGCCGCGCTCCCCGCGCTGCTCGAAGTTACGGACGAACGCTTCCGCGACCGGTTCGAACCCGGGCGCTACCGTGCCCCGTACGTCCACGGCGACGGGGACGTCGACCACGGGACCGTCCGATGCCGTACCCGGCTCGGCCTTGGTGCCTGGTTCCGCGCCCGCGCCTGATCCCGATCCTTGTCCCGGTCCTTGCCCCGGTCCCTGTCCCGATTCCGCATCCGCGCCCGCCGTCGTGCTCACTCCCGCGCTCCCGCTCATCCCCCCATGGTGCACGTCCCGGCGGGGCGTTCGGGGGGCGGGTCGCCGTGACCACCGCGCTGTCACGACCTGTTCACGCCGACGGAACGCCGACGGAGCGCGGGTCGAAGCCGAACGGCAGCTCCAGCCGGTGGGAGCGCATCGGCTTCTCGTCGCACAGGAGGTCCTGCCGGCAGACAGACGGCGAGGGCGGCGTGAAGGCGGCGGCCACGGAGACAGGTGCGTCGATGAAACCATCGGGTACATGCATGGGAGGCTCCGCTTCCGCGGGGTCCGCACGGTCTCCACGCCCGTGCGGACGAGGTCCTGCGGGCGAGGTCATGTACCCATCAACGATAGTGCCCTCCTGCGAACTGCGTGCAGGAGCGGAGGCCCGGCAGGTGGATCCAGCCTCGCCGTGCCGCTTCCGCAAAATATGGGACATTAGAGGACAGAGCTATGCATACAGGAGGAGCCGGCCCATGTCCCCCGTGATCGAAGTACATGCCCGCGCCCGGCTCATCACCGATGGCCCCCTGACCCGCCCGGTCCCCGTCGACCTGCGCTACGACCCGGCCGACGAGCGCCGCACCGTCCACATAGGCCTGCCCGACGGCACCGACTGGGCGTTCGGCCGCGACCTCCTGGAACGCGGCCTGCGGACCCCGATCGAGCGCGGCGACGTCCGCGTCTGGCCGTGCGGCCGTACGCAGCTGATCGTGGAACTGCACTCGACGGACGGGGTCGAGGTGTTCCAGTTCGAGATCCGGACACTGATCCGCTTCCTCGCCCGGACCCGCGCGCAGACGTCGGCCACCCCGCCGGACGCCGGCCGGGAACCGAAGCCGCAGCCGCGGTCGCCGTCCCGCACCACCCGCCCGGAGCGGGGCGCGCAGGCGGAGCGGGGTGCGCAGCCGGCCCGCGGCTGAAACGCGACAGGAAGGGCCCACCGGGAGGGGCGCCAAGAGGAACGCGAGGAGGGCCGCTCAGTCGCGACCTGAACCCGACCCGGCAGGGCCGCCCGAAACAGAGTCCGGCGCAACGTCCGACGTCTCGTCCGACGTCTCGTCCGATGCCGGTGCCGTGTGGAGAATGTCGCGGGCCTGCTCGGCGGCGCGGGCTATGCCCTCGGAGACGAAGTCGAGGAAGCGGGCGACGTTCTCCATGCGGATGGCGGCCGGAGTGCCGGGTCCGAGGACACCCACACCCTGCCGCGCGGTGTCGACCAACTGAGCGGTGGCCCGGGCGCTGACCATCATCGACTGGTACCAGATGTCGTCGTCGACGATATAGCGCTCGCGGCGGCGCTCGTCGCGTTCCCGGCGGACCATGCCCTGACTGTCGAGGAACGCGATCGCCTTGGAGATGGACGCCGGGCTGACCTGGAGGCGCTGGGCGAGCTCGGGTGCGGTGAGGCTGCCCGAGTCGGTGAGGGTGAGGCAGGCCAGCACCCGGGACATCATCAGGGGCATGCCCGACGTCATGATGACGGTGGCGAACTGCTCCTCGTACGCCCGCACGGCCCCGCCATCGCGCCCGTAGGGCTGCGCCGACGCCCGCGGATCCCGGGGGGCCGCCTGCTTCCGCCGGTGCGCACGGTGTTCGGTGGCACGGTGAGCCAGATCGGCGCGGTAGGCGGCGGGGCCGCCGTTGCGCATCACCTCACGCGTGATGGTCGAGGTCGGACGGTCCAGGCGCCTGGCGATCTCCGCGTAGGCGAGGCCGTCGGCCAGGCCCAGGGCGATCTGCTGGCGTTCCTGCTGAGTGAGCCTGCCTCCCGGCATCGCGGTTCTCCTTCGTGGTCCACGGAGCCCCCACTATAGCGTTCACTCTCAATCTATTGCAACGCAACACCATCTGACGTTGCGTTAACCACAAGAACGTTGCAACGATTTAACCACTCCCACCTGCTAGTACAGTAATCACTTGCAACGAATCTGTTGAGCAATCTGTAAATGCAACGTAGCTTTTCCCTCATCGGAAACGACGATCGCAAGGGGAGCACGATGCAGAAGTTCGACACCACCACCCCGGTCACCGCCGTCCTCGACATCCCCGCCGGACGCGTCCAGTTCATCGCCGCAGACCGGGCCGACGCCACCGTCGAGGTCAGGCCCGCCGACGCCTCCAGGAGCCGGGACGTGAAGGCCGCCGACCGGATCGAGGTCGCCTACGGCGACGGCGTCCTGCGCATCGCGGCCCCGGCGGCCGGAAGCCGGGTCCTCGGCGGCTCGGGCTCCGTCGAGGTGACCGTCCAACTGCCCGCCGGGTCCCACGTCGAGGCGCACTCGGGCGCCGCCGAACTCCGCGGCGTCGGACGCCTCGGCGATGTCGCCTTCGACGGCGCCTACCGCCGGATCAAGATCGACGAGGTGGCGAGCCTCCGCCTCACCGCGATCGAGGGCGACGTCGAGGTCGGCCGGCTGGGCGGCAACGCGGAGATCAGCACCACACGGGGCGACATCAGGATCGCCGAGGCCACGCGCGGCGCGGTCGTGCTCCGCACCCAGGCCGGGGACATCTCGGTCACCGCCGCCGCCGGCGTCTCGGCCGCCCTGGACGCCGGCACCGACCGCGGCCGCATCAGCAACGCCCTCAAGAGCGACGGCACCGCCGAACTCGACATCCGCGCCACCACCTCCCACGGGGACATCGCCGCCCGCAGTCTCTGACCGCCCCGCACCCCGGGCACACCCCCGGCCGCACCCTGCGGCCACCCCTCCGAACAGCCCCCGTCCACACTCTTCGAGGAGCAACGACCATGACTCATCCGGCCATCGCGGCGAACGGGCTGCGGAAGTCGTACGGCGACAAGTCCGTCCTGGACGGCATCGACCTGACCGTCCCCGCAGGCACGGTCTTCGCCCTGCTCGGCCCCAACGGCGCCGGCAAGACGACCGCGGTCAAGATCCTCTCCACCCTCATCACCGCCGGCGCCGACTCCGGCGAGATCCGCGTCGGCGGACACGACCTCGCCACCGACGCCCAGGCGATCCGCGCCTCGATCGGTGTCACCGGGCAGTTCTCCGCCGTCGACGGCCTGATCACCGGCGAGGAGAACATGCTCCTCATGGCGGACCTGCACCATCTGCCCAAGCGCGAAGGACGACGGATCGCCGCCGAACTCCTGGAGCGTTTCGACCTGGTGGACGCCGCGAAGAAGCCCGCCTCCACCTACTCCGGCGGCATGAAGCGCCGCCTCGACATCGCCATGACCCTGGTCGGCTCCCCGCGGATCATCTTCCTCGACGAACCGACCACCGGCCTCGACCCCCGCTCCCGCCACACCATGTGGGGCATCATCCGCGAGCTGGTCGCCGGCGGCGTCACCGTCTTCCTCACCACCCAGTACCTGGAGGAGGCCGACGAACTCGCCGACCGCATCGCCGTCCTGAACAACGGGAAGATCGCCGCCGAGGGCACCGCCGAGCAGCTCAAGCGCATCGTCCCGGGCGGCCACGTCAAGCTCCGCTTCACCGACCCGGACGCCTATCGGTCCGCCGCATCCGCCCTGACCGGGGCCGCCCCCGACGACGAGTCCCTGTCACTCTCCATCCCCAGCGACGGCAGCCAGCGCGAACTGCGCTCCATCCTCGACTGGCTGGACTCGGCCGGCATCGAGGCGGACGAGCTCACCGTCCACACCCCCGACCTCGACGACGTGTTCTTCGCCCTCACCGCCTCCACCACCGTGCCCGCACAGGCCGGCCAGCCGAAGGAGAACCTCCGATGAGCACCCTCGCCCTCGCCGTACGCGACACCACCACCATGCTGCGCCGCAACCTCCTGCACGCCCGGCGCTACCCCTCGCTCACCCTGAACCTGCTCCTCACGCCTGTCATGCTCCTGCTGCTTTTCGTCTACATCTTCGGCGACGTGATGAGCGCGGGCATCGGCGGCGAGGACCGCTCCGACTACATCGCCTACATCGTCCCGGGCATCCTGATGATGACCATCGGCTCCACCGTGATCGGGGCCGCGGTGTCCGTCTCCACCGACATGTCCGAGGGCATCATCGCCCGCTTCCGCACCATGGCGATCCACCGAAGCTCCGTGATCACCGGGCACGTCGTCGGCAGCGTGCTGCAGATCCTCGCCAGCCTGGTCCTGGTCGGAGCCGTGGCCGTGGCCATCGGCTTCCGCTCCGTCGACGCCACCGCCCTGGAGTGGCTGGCCGCCTTCGGACTGGTCACGCTCTTCGCCCTGGCGCTCACCTGGATCGCGGTCGGCATGGGCATGGCCAGCCCGAACGCGGAGGCCGCCGCCAACAGCGCACAGCCGCTGATCCTCCTCCCGCTCATCTCCAGCGCCTTCATCCCTGCCGACACCATGCCCGGCTGGTTCCGGCCGATCGCCGAGTACCAGCCCTTCACCCCCGTCATCGAGACCCTGCGCGGCCTGCTGCTGGGCACCGAGATCGGCCACAACGGCTGGCTGGCCCTCGGCTGGAGCCTCGGCCTCGTGGTGCTCGGCTACCTGTGGTCGAAGTCGCTCTTCCTCCGCGACCCGGCGGCGCGCTGACCGCGTGCGGCGCCCCGCCCGCGCCTCGCCCGCCCTCGACAAGAGGAACACCGCAGGAGGAAAGCCCCCGTGCAGTTCGCACGGGGGCTTTCGCTGTGCCCCGGTCCCCGTCCCCACAGGTAACCGGTGCTTCCGGGGCCACGCTCCGCTCGGACGCGGCCCCGGAGCCGGGAGGGCGCCGTCGGGACGGACGGGTCAGACGCGGGCGAGCTCGCGCTCACCCTCGCCGCCGCCGTCACCGGGCCCCTGCTCGGAGCCGGTCTCGTCGGTCAGCCGCTTCTGCAGCTTCTCGCCCTCGACGTCCACGTCGGGCAGCACCCGGTCCAGCCAGCGCGGCAGCCACCAGGCCCGCTTGCCGAGCAGGGCCAGGACGGCGGGCACGATCGCCATCCGCACCACGAAGGCGTCGAAGAGGACAGCGACCGCCAACGAGAAGCCGATCATCTTGATCATCTGCTCGCCCGAGCCGATGAAGCCGGAGAAGACCGCGATCATGATCACCGCCGCGGCCGTGACCACCCGCGCACCGTGCTTGAAGCCGGTCACGATGGCCTGCCCGGGGCTCTCGCCGTGGACGTATGCCTCCCGCATCCGGGTGACGAGGAAGACCTCGTAGTCCATCGCGAGACCGAAGACCACACCGACCATGAAGATCGGCATCATGCTCATGATCGGACCGGTCTGCTCGACGCCGAAGAGCGAGCCGAGCCAGCCCCACTGGAAGACCGCGACGACCGCGCCGAGTGCCGCGACCACCGAGAGCAGGAAGCCCAGGGCCGCCTTCAGCGGGACGAGGATCGACCGGAAGACCAGCATCAGCAGCAGGAACGCGAGGCCGACGACGAGCGCCAGGTAGGGCAGCAGCGCGTCGTTCATCTTCTGCGAGAAGTCGATGTTCATCGCGGTGGCGCCGGTGACCAGCACTTCGGCGCCGGTGTCCGCCTTGATGTCCTGGCCGGCGTCGCGGATGGAGTGGACGACCTCCTCCGTGGCCGCCGAGGACGGCCGGTCCTTGGGGATGACCACGATCGTCGCGGTGTCGCCGGCCTTGTTGAAGGTGGCCGGGGCGACGGCGACGACGCCGATGGACTCGATCTCCTCGGAGACCCGCGCGACGGCGGCCTTGCCGTCGGAGCTGCTCTTCGTGTCGACGACCGTCATCAGCGGACCGTTGAACCCGGGGCCGAAGCCGTCCGAGAGCATGTCGTACGCCTGACGCTGCGTGGTCGACTCCGACTGGGCGCCGTCGTCGGGCAGGCCCATCTCCAGCGAGGCCGCCGGTACGGCGATGACGCCGAGGCCGAGGACGCCGACGAGCATGACCCAGACCGGCTTGCGCAGCACGAACCGCGCCCAGCGGGTGCCCATGTTCGGCTTGGCCTCGGGGCTCTTCTCCGCCTCGGCGGCCTTGCGCGCCTTGCGGCCCATGACCCGCCTGCCGGCGAAGCCGAGGGCGGCGGGCACGAGGGTGAGCGCGATGAGGACGGCGACGGCGACCGCGCCGGCGGCGGCCAGGCCCATCTTCGTCAGCATCGGGATGTTGACGACGGAGAGGCCGGCGAGGGCGATGACCACGGTCAGGCCCGCGAAGACGACCGCGGATCCGGCCGTGCCGACGGCCCGTCCGGCGGCTTCCTCGCGTTCCCGGCCCTCGGCCAGTTCGGCGCGGTAGCGGGAGACGATGAAGAGGGCGTAGTCGATGCCGACCGCGATGCCGATCATCGTGGCGAGGATCGCGGTGGTGGAGCCCAGATCCAGCACATCGGCCAGCGCGGTGATCGTCCCGACCCCGATCGCGACGCCGATGAGCGCGGTCAGCAGCGAGAGTCCGGCGGCGACCAGCGAGCCGAAGGTGATGACCAGGACCACGGCGGCGATGGCCACACCGATGACCTCGGCGGTCCCGGTGTGCGGCATGAGCTGGAGGGCGTCACCGCCGATCTCCACCTTCATTCCGCTGCTCTGCGCGTCCTTGCCCGCGTCCTTCAGGGCTTCCCGGGTCTCTTCGGTCAGCTCCATGGAGCTGACCTCGTAGCCGACCGAGATGTACGCCGTCGAACCGTCCTGGCTCACGGCCTGCTTCAGGAACGGGTCGTCGACCGAGGCGATCTGCTCCGAGCCGGACTCCAGCTCCTTGACGATGCCGGAGATCTCGCTCTTGTTGGCGGGGTCGGTCACCTTGTCGCCGTCGGGCGCCTTGAAGACGACACGGGCGGTGGCGCCGTCGGCACTGGTGCCGGGGTTGCGCTGTTCCAGCAGGTCGAAGGCGCGCTGCGCCTCCGTACCGGGGATGGAGAAGGAGTTGGAGGTGTCGGTGGACGCGGTGGCGAAACCGACTCCGGCGACCGCCAGCAACGCCACCCAGATCAGGGCGACGAAGCGGCGGCGGCGGAAGGTGAGCCGTCCGAGCTTGTAGAGGAAAGTGGCCACGGGGGCGTACTCCCGGTCAGGTCGTATGAGGGAAATTGGGCATGAGGAACCAGCCCGACGACGAGAGCGGCGTGTCAGGTGGAGCGTCGGGGAGAGGGCCGTACGGGTAGGACGGGGACGTCAGACACCGAGGGCGGGGAGAACCACGGAATCCACGTAATCGATGAGGAACGCCTGGTCGACGGGACGGTCCTCGATCAGCTGCCGGGCGGCCAGCGCGCCGATCAGCATGTGCGGGATGTACTTCAGCGCCGGATTGTCCGGACGCAGCTCACCCCGGTCCACCGCCCGTTGCAGCATCTGGTCGAAGCCGGTCATCTCCGGCTCGATCAGCAGCTCGCGCAGGGCCTGGAGCAGCTCGGGGAACTCATGGACGGCATGGCTCAGACCCCGCATCAGCGCGGCGTCCTTCTCCATCTGGCAGTCGTCGGTCCGGCTCAGCGCGGCATGGAAGTCCCCGCGCAGCGAACCGGTGTCGATGTCCGCTAGGTTCCCCGGCTTGTTGTGCCGGAGCGCCTTCGCGACCAGCTCGGGCTTGGAGCCCCACTGGCGGTAGAGGGTGGCCTTGCTCGACCGGGTGCGGGAGGCGACGGCGTCCATGGTCAGGGCGTCGTAACCGACCTCGCGGAGCAGATCGAGGACGGCCTCGTACAACTCGCCCTCACGCTCGGGGGTCAGCCTGGTGCGTGCCATGTGCCGACCTCCTTCGCGTTCGCCCTGCCCGCCGGTGTCCGGCGCGGCAGTTTCGACCAGTCCCGATCAGCGGTCCCGACCGGTATTCCCGACCGGTGTTCCCGATCAACAGCCCCGCTCAGCATCGAACGAAACCGTTTCGTACACCTGAACCGTACCCGCACGGTCCAGCGAAACGAAATCGTTTCGCTTGTGTCCTGCACCACAAGTTGCCCCGGGCCCCGCGCACCGAAAACATTGGGGGGTGAGTGACGACGTCGCGTATCTCCGTTTCCCGCACCTTCACCAGGACTTGCTGTGCTTCGCGGCCGAGGACGACCTCTGGGTCGCGCCCCTCGCTCCCGCCGGGCACCGCCCCGGACGGGCCTGGCGGGTGACCGTCGACCGGACCCGGGTCAGCCATCCGCGCTTCTCGCCCGACGGCTCCTCCATCGCCTACACGACCTGGCGCACCCTGGACCCCGAGATCCACCTGGCCCCGGTGGACGGCGGTCCGGCCCGTCGGCTCACCCACTGGGGCTCGACCGACGCCCGGGTCTGCGGCTGGAGCCCCGATCCGGGCGAGGCCTGCCAGATCCTCGCCGTGTCCTCGCACAACCAGCCGTTCTCGTACTTCTCCTGGGCCTACAGCGTCCCCACCGACGGCGGCCCCGGCGGCAGGCTCCCCTGGGGCCCGGTCTCCGACATCGCGGTCGCCGACATCGACGGCGAGCGCCGCACCCTGCTGCTCACCGGCACGCCCCCGCACGAACCGGCCGCCTGGAAGCGCTACCGGGGCGGGGCCATGGGCCGCCTGTGGCTGCACGGCGAACGCCTGCTCCCGGACATCGACGGCCACCTCGCCAACCCGATGTTCGTCGGCCGCCGCATCGCGTTCCTCTCCGACCACGAGGGCGTCGGCAACCTCTACTCCTGCCTGATGGACGGCACCGACCTGCGCCGCCACACCGACCACGACGCCTTCTACGCCCGCAACGCCGCGAGCGACGGCCACCGGGTGATCTACCAGTGCGCGGGCGAGCTGTGGCTGGTGGAGGACCTGGAGTCGCCCGACGCCACCCCGCGCAGGCTGGAGGTACTCCTCGGCGGCCCGCGCACCGGCCGGCGCGTCCACCAGGTGCCCGCCGCCAGCAACGTCGACTCGCTCTCCGTCGACGAGACGGGCCGGGCCAGCGCCGTCACCGTACGCGGCAGCCTCTACTGGCTCACCCACCGCGACGGCCCCGCCCGCACCATCGCCGACACCCCCGGCGTCCGGGTGCGGCTGCCGGAGATGCTCGGCAGCGGCGGTCGGGTCGCGTACGTCACCGACGCGGACGGCCCCGACGCGGTCGAGATCGCCTACCTGCCGCGCGCCAGCGGCGACCGGCCCCCGCGCAGGCTGGCCTCCGGGCTGCTGGGCCGGGTCCAGGAGATGATCTCCGACCCGGACGGCGAACGCCTCGCCATCGCGTCGAACGACGGCCGCCTGCTGCTCCTGGACACGGGGGAAGGGGAGGCGGAGCTCCTGGAAGCGGAGACTCTGGAACCGGAGACTCTGGAACCGGAGACTCTGGAACCGGAGGCAGAAGCTCCGCAAGCCGCGGAGAAGGCCCCCAGCGGCTCGACCCGCGCCGACCTGCACGCGGCCACGGGCGCGGCGGCCCCGGGCAGTGCCACGCCGATCGACGAGCACCCCGGCCTCACCGAGCTGATCCGCTCGGTCAACGGGCCCGTGCGCGACCTCGCCTTCTCCCCCGACGGCGACTGGCTGACCTGGTCGCACCCGGGCATCGGCCGCTCACTGCGGCAGATCAAGCTGGCCCGGATCTCCGGCCCCGGTGCCCCGGTGATCGTCGACGTCACCAACGGCCGCTTCGAGGACGAGAACCCGGTCTTCACGGAGGACGGCCGCTACCTCGCCTTCCTCTCCTGGCGCGGCTTCGACCCGGTGTACGACGTCCACACCGGCGACCTGTCCTTCCCGCTCGGCTGCCGCCCCTACCTGGTCCCGCTCTCCTCGGCGACGCCCTCCCCCTTCGCGCTCTCCCCGGACGGGCGTCCGGCGGCGGGCGGCCTGGACCCGGTGGACGTGCCGGAGGGCGGTACGTCGGAGGGGTCCACGGTCATGGTCGAGTTCGAGGGGCTGGAGAGCCGGGTGACGCCGTTCCCGGTCTCCGCCTCCAAGTACTCGGCGCTGGCCCCGGTGAGCGGCGGCGGTCTCGTCTGGCTGCGCTGGCCGATCTCGGGGGCGCTGGGCGAGACGTTCGCGAACCCGGCCGACATGTCGGGGCGGCCGACGCTGGAGCACTTCACCATCGCGAAGGCCCGCAGGACCGAACTGGTCGACCACCTCGACTGGTTCGCGGTCAGCGGCGACGCGTCCCGGCTCGTCGTGATGGACGACGGCGAGCTGCGCGCCCTGCCCGCGACGGAACCGGGCGACATCGACTCCACGGTCTACCTGGACCTGCGCCGCATCCTGCACGAGGTCGATCCGGGCGCGGAGTGGCGGCAGGCGTACGGCGAGGCGGGGAGGATCATCCGCTCCTACTTCTGGGAGCCGGACATGTGCGGCATCGACTGGCGCGGGGTGCTGGACCAGTACCGCCCGCTGGTCGAACGGGTCGCTTCGCCGGACGAGTTCGCGGATCTGCTGCGCGAGGTGCTGGGCGAGCTGGGCACCTCGCACGCGTACGTCTCCCCCGCCCGCCGCAACGAGGGCCCGCCGCACTACCAGCGCGCGATCGGCCTGCTGGGCGCCAACCTCGTCTGCCGGGACGGGGCGTGGACCCTCCAGCGCATCCTGCCCGGCGACTCCTCGGACTCCAAGGCCCGTTCGCCGCTGGCGGGTACGGGGATCAGGGAGGGCGCGGCCCTCACCCATGTCGACGGCCGACCGGTGGACCCGGTCGCGGGCCCGTACCCCCTGCTGACGGCGGCGGGCGGCACGACGGTGGAGCTGACCTTCTCCCCGGCGGGCGGGGGCCCGTCCCGCCGGGTGGCGATCATGCCCCTGGTCGACGAACGCCCGCTGCGCTACCAGGACTGGGTGGCCAAACGCCGGGACGTCGTACGGGAGTTGAGCGGCGGCAAGTGCGGTTACCTGCACATCCCGGACATGGGCGGCTCGGGCTGGGCCCAGTTCAACCGCGACCTGCGTCTCGAAGTCTCCCGTCCCGCCCTGATCGTGGACGTACGGGGCAACGCGGGCGGCCACATCAGCGAGTTGGTCGTGGAGAAGCTCACCCGCAGGATCCTCGGCTGGGACCTGACCCGCAACGCCCAGGCGGTGAGTTACGCCTCCAACGCGCCGCGCGGCCCGGTGGTCGCCCTGGCCGACGAGGCGACCTCCTCCGACGGCGACATGATCACCGCCGCGTTCCGGCTGCTGAAGCTGGGCCCGGTGGTGGGCCAGCGCACCTGGGGCGGCGTGGTCGGCATGACCGGCCGCCACCGCCTGGGCGACGGCACGGTGATCACGGTCCCGATGAACGCGGCCTGGTTCGACACGTACGGCTGGTCGGTGGAGAACCACGGCGTGGAACCGGACGTGGAGGCCCTGCGCACCCCGCTGGACTGGGCGGAGGGCCGGTACGCGGTCCTGGACGACGCGGTCCGCCTGGCCCTGGACCTGCTGGCCGCGCACCCGGCGGCGACACCGCCGTCCTACGACACGGCCCCGAACCTGCGGCGGCCGCCGCTGCCGCCACGGCGGTGACCCGGGGCTCGAGACAGAACGTCACCGCTCCCAGCCCCGCCCGGATGCTCTTCGAGTCGACCACGCTGACGGACGATCCGCCGCGAACCGCCGCCCGCCCCGGCCTCCTCCAGCCCCGGGGAGGGGTTGGTCCCCCACGCCAAGAAGGAGGCGCACCCGGTCACCCGGGTGCGCCTCCTGAAGCGACGCGTACGCACGCGCGAACCGCAGCACGCACGCGTCACACCTCGATGACCGTCAACGGTCAAAACGCTCGCGCGCCTGGTCCTTCGCGTCCCGGGCACGGTCCTTCACGCCCGAGGAGGAGTCCGACTCCTGGTCAGGGGCCCGGGAGGCCCGGTCCTGGGCCTCGTCCTTGCCCTGACCGGCCTTCTGCTTGGCCTGGTCGGCGAGCTCCTGCGCCTTGTCCTTGAACTGGTCTGCGATACCCATGCCGTTCACTCCTGGGGGATGCGTGGGGTACGTGGGGGACGGCCCCCTGCGGGGCCTCGCCCAGCGTTGCACGGCCCGACATGCCACGCATTTCGTACCGCTACGTACGGTCAGCGCGCTCCGCACGCGCGTCCTGGTCCGCCGCTCCCCCGGCCCCCACCAGCCCCTTCGGCACGGTGTGCAGCCGCGGCTCGAAGCGCCGCATCTCGCGCTGCCCGCCGATCGCGGTGACGGAGGGCAGATAGCCCCGGACCGACTGCATGCCGCGCAGCCACCACTGGGCGTACACGTGCGGAGAGCGCCGCGCGATCCCGTCCACGATCCGGTCGACGGCCGGGCCGAGCGGGTACGTACGGTTCAGCGGCCACGGCAGCCGCTGCCGCAGCTCGCGCATCACGTCGTCCTGGTCCGCGCCGCGCACCATGTCGGTGTCGGTCCAGGAGAGATAGCCGACGCCGACCTTGACGCCCTTGTAGCCGACCTCGGCACGCAGGCAGTGCGCGAAGGCCTCGACGCCCGACTTGGACGCGCAGTACGCGGTCATCATCGGGGCCGGGGTCATCGTGGCCAGCGACGCTATCTGGAGGAAGTAGCCGCGGCTCTCCATCAGCACCGGCAGGAAGGCCCGCCCGGTGACCGCGCCGCCGATGAGGTTGACCTCGATGACCCGCCGCCAGGCGTCCGGGTCGGAGTCGACGAACGGGCCGCCCGAGGCGACGCCCGCGTTGGCGACGACGACGTCGACCTTGCCGAAGCGCTCCTTGACCTCGCCCGCCACCCGGGCCATCGCCTCGTGGTCGGTGACGTCGGCGAACCAGTGGTCGCTCTCGCCGTGCAGCCGCTCGGAGACGTGCTTCAGCTCGTCCGGCTCCAGGCCGACGAGCGCCAGCGTCGCACCGCGCGCCGACAGCTTGCGGGCCAGCAGCTCGCCCACGCCCCGGGCCGCGCCGGTGACGACGACGACCTGGCCCTCCAGACTCCGCTTGCCGCTCATGCGACATCCTCCTTCTCCGCCGAGGCGGCCTTCCGCTTGGCGGTCGTCCCCGTGGAGACGTACCGGGTGACCAGCTCCCTGATCCTCGCCGTGACGGCCTCCGGGGCCTCCACCGGCGTCATGTGCCCCACGCCCGCCAGCTCGGTCAGGCCGAGCCCGAGGGGCAGTGCGGCCGCGATGGCCCGCGCGTGGACCGGCGGGGTCAGCCGGTCGTCGGTGCCGGCGATCACCGCGGTCGGCACCCGCAGCTCACGCACGCCCGCCGCGAGGTCCAGCCCGGCGAGCACATGACCCCACTCCACCCTCGCGCGGCGCGGGCAGGCGTGCACGATGCGGGCGCACGCGTCGACCCGGCCGGGTGCCGACCCGGCTCCCATCGTGGCGTACTTGAGGACCTTCCTGGAGACCGGGTTGACCGGCCCGAGCGGTGCCTTCGCACCCAGTACGGCGGTGGTGAGCCGGGTCCGCAGCGCACCCGCGCGCAGCGGGAGGACGCGGGCCTCGGCGGCCAGCCGCGTACTGCCGGTGGAACAGAGAAGCACGGCGGCCGCGTGCTCGCGCAGTCCGGGGCGCGCGGCCGCGGCCATCACCGTCATCGCGCCCATGGAGTGCCCGGCGAGCACCGCCCGGCGGCCCGGGGCGAGCGTCGCGGCGAGGACCGCTTCGAGATCGTCGGCCAGCGCGTCCGTGCTGTAGCCGCCGGGGCCGGGTTCGGGGGTGAGCCCGTGGCCGCGCTGGTCGTAGGCGATGACCCGGTGGTCGGCGGCCAGGTCGCGTATCTGGGCGTCCCAGAAACGGGTGTTGCAGGTCCAGCCGTGGGCCAGGACGACCGCCGGGGCGTCCTCGGGGCCGTGCAGTTCGACGTGGATCCGGGAGCCGTCGGCGGAGCGCGCGGTCACCTCGGCCGCGGGCACCGGCGGTACGGTGTCGCGGTGCAGGAGGCGGCTCATCGCGCGGCCTCCTCGGCGACGGAACCGGCGGCCGGGCCGGCGACGGAAGCCGTGTCGGACGTGGCGGTCACGGTCTCGCGATCGGCGCGGCCGGGCTGCTCGGGGACGCGTCCGCTCCCGGCGGCCCGCCGAGACCCGCCCGCCGTACCGGCCCGGACGACGTCGTACTCCGCGAGGTCCACCGAACGCGTCTGCCGCCGGAACTCACCCGTGGTGCCGGGCCAGACGGTGGTGTTGCGGCCCGCCTCGTCCAGGTACCAGCTGGTGCAGCCGCCGGTGTTCCACACCGTGCGCTTCATCCGCTGCTGGACCCGGTCGTTCCACGCGGTGACGGCGGCGGAACGGGCGCCGAGCGCGGCGCGTCCGCCCAGTACGTTCAGCTGCCGCAGGTAGTCGGCCATGTAGTTCAGCTGGGACTCGATCATCAGGATCATGGAGGAGTTGCCGAGCCCGGTGTTGGGGCCGATGATCGTCATCCAGTTGGGGAACCCTGCGGCGGTCGCGCCGCGCAGCGCGTTCATCCCGTCCTTCCAGGACTCGGCGAGCGTGATGCCCTCCTCGCCGACGACCCGCTCCGCGATCGGCATGTCCGTCACATGGAAGCCGGTGCCGAAGACGATCGCGTCGACCTCCGCCTCGCTCCCGTCGGCGGCGACCACCGTGGAGCCGCGGATCTCGCTGAGCCCGGAGGCGACGACGTCCACATTGGGCTGGGCGAGGGCCGGATAGTACGCGCTGGAGAGCAGGATCCGCTTGCAGCCGATGCGGTAGTCCGGGGTCAGCTTGGCCCGCAGGGCCGGGTCCTTGATCGCCCGCGCCATGTTGGACTTGGCGATCCTCTCCACCAGGCCCAGCTGGTCGGGGTGCTTGGTGAAGGCGCTGACCTGCAACTCCCTGATGCCCCACAGCAGTCCGCGACGCGCCGTGCCGGTGACCGGGACGGCCCGGTGCAGCGCCCGCTCGGCCTTGCTTATCGTGCGGTCCATGCGCGGCATGACCCAGGGCGGGGTGCGCTGGAAGAGCGTGAGCTTCGCGGTCCTCGGCTGGATCGCCGGGACGATCTGGATCGCGGACGCGCCCGTACCGACCATCGCGACGCGCTTGCCCGCGAGGTCGTAGTCGTGGTCCCAGCGCGCGGAGTGGAAGACCTTGCCGGGGAAGGAGTCGAGCCCGGGTATGTCGGGCGTCTTCGGGTCGGAGAGCGGCCCGGTGGCGGAGACGACGACGTCCGCGTGGAGCACGGCCCCGTCGGCGGACTCGATCACCCAGTACAGGTTCTCCTTGTCCCAGGTCATCAGCTTCACCTCGTGGTTCAGCCTGATGTGCGGGCGGAGCCCGAAGGTGTCGGCGACCCGCTCCAGATAGGCGCGGATGTGCTCCTGCCCGGAGAAGGTGCGCGGCCAGTCGGGGTTCGGGGCGAACGAGAACGAATAGAGGTGGGACGGTACGTCGCAGGCGCAGCCGGGATAGCTGTTGTCGCGCCAGGTGCCGCCCACCGAGTCGGCCCGCTCCAGGACGACGAAATCGGTGATGCCTTCGCGGCGCAGCCGTACGGCGGCCCCCAAGCCCCCGAATCCGGTTCCGATCACCGCCACACGTACGTGCTCCTGCTGGGCCATGCTGCCGCCTCCCGCGATACGTCACGCGACTCCGCCAGCAATCACTGGCATGGTTCGGAGAGTAGAGGAGGACCGTACTGATGGGTAGGGGGCGGACCCAGGAAAGTTACCGGCGGTACAACATAGGGTGCCCCTGTGGCCGAAGGACGCGAGCACCGCGAATACCGCATGGAGGAGCTGGCCGGAGAGGCCGGCATCACCGTGCGGACCCTGCGCTTCTACCGGGAGCGCGGGCTGATCCCACCGCCTCGCCGCGAGGGCCGCATCGCCTGGTACGACGACCACCACCTGGCCCGCCTGCGGACCATCGCGGGCCTGCTGGAGCGCGGCCACACCCTCAACGGCATCGCCGACCTGGCGGCCACCTTCGAGAGCGGCCGGGACGTCGCCGAGGTGCTGGGCCTGGGCGAACCGACCGAGGAGACCCCGGTCCGCCTCACCCCGGAGCAGCTCGCGGACTACTTCGAGGGCGAGGTCACGCCGGAGAACCTCGCCACCGCACTGGACCTGGGCTATCTCGCCACCGACGGGGACGAGATCGTGCACATCAGCCGCCGCCTCCTGGAGGTGTCGGCCGAGCTCGTACGGGAAGGGGTCCCGCTGTCCACGGTGCTCTCCTCGGGCCGGCGCGTACGCGAGCACGCGGACGCGCTCGCCGAGATCTTCGTACGCGTCCTGCATGCCCACACCAAGGAGGCCGAACCGGCCCAACTCCGCCCACTGGCCCGTGCGGTGGTGGATGCCGAGCTGTCCATGGCCCTCGACCGGAGGCTGCGCCGCGAGGACGGCACACAGCCCCCGAAGTCCGACTGACGCACGCGCCGTCCGGGGCGCCGAGGGACTACCGCCCGTAGACGACCGTCACCGGGGCGTGGTCGCTCCAGCGCTCGCCGTGCGTGGCCGCCCGCTCCACCCAGGCCTTCACCGCGCGCCCGGCCAGCCCCGGGGTCGCCATCTGGTAGTCGATGCGCCAGCCGCTGTCATTGTCGAAGGCGCGCCCCCGGTACGACCACCAGCTGTACGGCCCCTCGGCCTCCGGGTGCAGCGCCCGCACGACGTCCACGTACGCCGCCTCCTCCAGGACCCGGGTCAGCCAGGCGCGCTCCTCGGGGAGGAAGCCGGAGCTCTTGCGGTTGGCCTTCCAGTTCTTCAGGTCCGCCTCCCGGTGGGCGATGTTCCAGTCACCGCAGACCACGACCTCGCGGCCGTCCGCCGCCGCCCGCCCCTTCAGGCCCTGGAGGTAGGGCAGGAAGGCGGCCATGAAGCGCTCCTTCTCGTCCTGGCGCTCGGTGCCGACCTCACCGGAGGGCAGGTACAGGCTCGCGACGGTGACACCGGGGAGGTCGATCTCCACATACCGGCCGCTCGTGTCGAACTCCTCCGCCCCGGGAACCCCGAAGCCGCCGAAGCCGATCTGGACCCGCTCGGGGGCCTGCCGGGAGTAGAGCGAGACGCCGGCCCGGCCCTTGGCGGCGGCGGGCGCGTGGACGGTGTGCCACCCTTCAGGGGTGCCCACCCCTTCGGGCAGCTGGGCGAGCTCGGCCCGCACTTCCTGGAGGCAGACCACATCGGCGTCGGTCCCCGCCAGCCACTCGACGAAGCCCTTCTTCGCGGCGGCGCGGAGCCCATTAACATTCACGCTGGTAACGGTGAGCATCCCGGAACAGTACCCACTCCACCCCTACGCATAGATGTACGATATATAGCATGATTATTCAGACCCGGCCTTTCGACCACCCCGATGCCGTCAAACTCAACGACCAGGTGCAGCTCGAATACGACGAGCGCTACGGCGATGGGGGCGATCTCACACCGCTCGACCCCTCGATGTTCCTTCCACCGCGCGGCCTGTACCTGCTCGCCTACGACGAGCTGGACCGCCCGGTGGCGACCGGTGGCTGGCGGACCCAGGACCGCAACGCCGAGGGCTACGGGGACGGCGACGCCGAGATCAAGCGGATGTTCGTGATACCCGAAGGGCGCGGCAGGGGCCTGGCCCGGCGGATGCTGGCCGCCCTGGAGGAGGACGCGCGCGCCGCGGGCCGCGTCCGGATGGTCCTGGAGACCGGCGACCAGCAGCCCGAGGCCATCGCGCTGTACGCGTCGAGCGGCTACACGGTGTGCGAGAAGTTCGGCCACTACCGGGAGTACGAGAGCAGCATCTGCATGGCCAAGCCGCTCCAGCGGCCCGGCGCCTGATCCGGCTCCCCGGCCCCCGGGGAGCCGGCCCGTCCGGTGGGGCGGTCCCTCAGGCGCCCCCGCCGAGCACCAGGACCACATGCTCGTTCTCGCCGTGCCGCTCCGTGCCGGCCGCCGTGAACCCGCACTTCTCCAGCAGGCGTACCGAGCCGGTGTTCCCGGCGACGGGGTCCGCGTACAACGGGCGGGCCGTCTCCCGCTCCAGGAACGCGGTCAACGCGCGGGTGCCGACGCCCCGGCCCCAGTACGGACGGCCGAGCCAGTAGCCGATTGTGCGCCGCTCGCCGTCCCACCAGGCCACGATGTTCCCCGCCGTGGCGCCGTCCACGACGACCGTCTGCACGAGGTTGGCGGGGTCCCCCAGCACCTTCGACGTCCAGTGCGCCATGAACGCCTCCCGCTCCCGGGGAGGGAAGCGCGATCTCCGGACCGCCTCCGGGTCGTGCTCGTACGCGAGGAAGAACTCCAGGTCCGCCGGCTCGACATCCCTGAGACGCACACTGTTCTCCATGCCGACCGAGTCTGGCACCCGCCACTGACAATCGGCCCGGCCGCTCAGCGCGGGGTGGCCAGCACCTGGGTCCAGTAGGGGCCGCGCGGGGAGTCGGCGATGCCCACGCCCACGTGGACGAAGTCGCAGTTGAAGATGTCGTCGTCGCGGCCCGGACTGTCGCGCCACTCCTCGACGACCGCGGCCGGATCGCTCGTGCCGGTCGCGATGGTCTCCCCGACGGCCGACCAGTCGTAGCCCGTGGCGTCGACCCGGTCGCCCGCGCCCCGGCCCGAGGAGTCGGTGTGGTCGAAGTAGCCGTGCGCGGCCATGTCCTCGGAGTGCCGCTGGGCCACCTCGGTCAGCCGGGGGTCCGTCTCCAGCTCCGGGCAGCCGTTCGCGGCGCGCAGGCTGTTGACCCGGGTGACCACGCCGGCCTCCGGGCGGGGGCGCGGCTCGGCGGGCTCGGGCGGAGCGGAGGGCGACGGGGAGGCGGTGGGCGGCCGGGTGGCGGCGGTGCGGCTCGGCGGCGGCGAGGGCGGGGCCGTGGTGGGCGTGGGGAGCGGCTCGGCGGGGGCGGCCGCGGGCGGCGGGGCCGAGGGGCTGCGCGTGACTCCTCCCCCGCCCCGGGCTTCGGGCGGAGCGGGGGCGGAGGGCCAGATCAGTACGGCCAGGGCCGTCACGGCGGCCGCGCCGGCTATGAGCCCCGCCGCCTTCCCGGCCGAGAAGGCGGCGGAGGCGGAGGGGCCGGAGGTGAGCGGGGCGGAGGCGAGCGGCGCGGAGGCGGCCGGGGCGGTCGCGGACGCGGCGGCCGGGGCTGCCGACGAGGCGAAGGCCACCGCCGCCTGCTGCCCGCTGTCGTAGAGCGGCACCACCAGGGCGAGCCCGGAGAGCAGCCCCTCCGGCGGGACCAGCCCCGCACTGCCGTCGGAGCAGGAGGCGCAGCCCCGTACATGGCGGGCGATCCGCTTGCGCCACAGCGGCGTCGGCGTACCGTCCCAGTCGCCCAGCAGGTCCTGGAGGGCCGGGCAGCGCGGGTCGGACGCCAGGGCCCGGACGACCGCGCGGCCGACGTCGAGCTGGTTCTTCACCCGCTGGACGCGTACGGCGGCGTGCTGCGGGGAGAGGCCGAGCGCCTCGGCGAGTTCGGGCCGGGTGAGGTCGCCGGTCGTCTCCAGCCACCACAGGGACAGCACGTCGCGCTCGGAGTCGTCCAGCCAGCGGGTGGCCTCGGCCGTCTCGCGCCGCTGGCCGGAGAGTTCGAGGCGCAGGATCGTCAGGTCGACGAAGTCGGCGGCGGGGTCGGCGGGCTCCTCGGCCGCCTCCAGCGGGGCGGGCCGGTGGCCGAGACCGGACCAGCGGCTGCGGACCTGGTTCATGGCGATGGCGACGAGCCAGGACCGGAAACGGGACGGATCGCGCAGCGAGGGCAGCCCGGACAGCGCCCGGAGCATGGTCTCCTGCACCACGTCGTCCACGTCCGGATGGCCGTTGAGGGCGCGCCCGACGACGTTGTAGACCAGGGGGAGGTACTGGGCGGCCAGCCGGTCCCCGGCGGCCCGGTCGCCCTCCCGTGCCGCGATGACCAGAGCGATGCCGTCCACGTCGTTCACGCCCTTCGTTCGGTCCGCACCGGGATGTGGGACAGGTCACCCCTGAGGGTTTTGTTATCCGTCCCCCGTCCGGTGGTCAACCAGTATGCGGGGGCCCGTAGGCCGTCCCGCCGAGAGAGTGCCGGGAACGGGAGGGACATGTCGAGCGATACGGACACCGAGGCGCAGGTGACCGAGGCGCAGGTCACCGAGGCCCACGCCACCGCGGCGCGGACGGGCGAGGCCATCACCGCCTCGGCCCTGCACGCGGCGGCGACCGGCGCCGACACCTTCCCCGGGGCCCTGCGGGAGGCCCTGAACCGCCGCGGGCTCTCCCTGGAGCGGGTCAGCGAACGGCTCAGGGTGCGGGGCATCGCCATCAGCCAGGCCACCCTCAGCAGTTGGCAGCGCGGCCGCAGCCAGCCCGAACGGGCCCGGTCCCTGCGGGCGGTGGACGTGCTGGAGGAGATCCTGGAACTGCCCGCCGGAACCCTGCGCTCGCTGCTCGGACCGCGCCGGCCGCGCGGCCGGATCACGCCGCCCGGCGCGGAGGGCGCGGCGCTCCAGATCCTCGGCGAGGACTCCGTGGTGGAGAAGGCGCTCGGCGCGCGCTTCCGCCACTTCAACCAGGAGACCAGCTCCCTGATGGTCCACGACATCGTGCGGATGGGAGAGAGCGGCACCCTGAGCGCGATCTCCACCACGAACGTGCTGCGGGCCAGCCGGGCGGGGGCCGACCGGGCGATCTTCGTGCTCAGTTTCGACGACGAGGCGGCCGAACCGGTCGACATCAGGGTCAGCTGCGGACGCCTCGCCGAGGCCACCTACCTGAAGGGGCTCAAGTCCCTGGTGCTGGAGATCCACTTCGGCCGGGAGCTGGCCAAACTGGACACGACGGTGGTGAGTTACGCGGTCGAGGTGAGCCCGTCCGAGATGCCTGCCACCCACTACGAGCGCTGGTCGCGGACCAATCTCCACGAATACCTCCAGCAGGTCTTCTTCCACCCCGGCGCCCTGCCGTCGGACTGCCACCGCTACGTCCGGGAGAAGGTCGGCGACCCGCCCCGCGCCCGGCGGCGCATCCCGTTGAGCGAAGCGCACGACGTCCACGTGCTCACCTCCCGGTGCAAGCCCGGCGTCCACGGGGTGGCGTGGGACTACGGGACGGGAACAGGTGGAACGGGAGACCGCCCAGGATGAGTGGACGGCCTCCCGCGTGGGGGGTGGCCTTCGGCCGGTCCGGATCCGTCGTCCGGCTACTTGGTGTTGAGCGTCAGCCCGTAGTACGCGAGGGCGTCGTCGAGCGGCTGGAAGTAGGAGGAGCCGGGCGAGTTGACCTGGCCGTTGCAGCGCTGGTTGCTGGGACCGCCGGACGTCATGCCCTGGGCCTGGTCACCGGAGATGTACGCGCCTCCGCTGTCCCCTCCCTGGGTGCAGACGCTGGAGCTCGCCAGGCCGGTCACGACGGTGTCCGGGCCGCCGTTCTGGTCGGTGTAGGTGACGCTGACGTTGTACGAGCCGACCTTGCCGCAGGTCCAGTTGGTGGTCTGGCCGGACTTGCAGAGCGCCGCGCCGGACGGGGCCCGCTTGCTGCCCCTGACCGGGACGGTGCCGGCCCGGCCGTACGTGGTGACGTCGAGGCCGATCGAGTGGCCCGCGTCGACGGAGGCGATACCCATGTCGACGCTGCGGGTGCCCAGCGCGAACCGGGTGTGGGTGCCCTTGGCGAACCGGGTGCCGTTGTAGGCCAGCGCGGGCAGGTCCTCGATGCAGTGCCCGGCGGTCACGAGCACCTGCTTGCCGCCGCGGTCCTTGGCGCCGTAACCGACGGAGCAGAGATAGCCGTTGAAGGTCATCCGGCTGCCGGGCGGGACGACGGCCTGGGTCTCCAGCTTCTCCTGGCCCTTCACGACGCGTACGGCGTCGCCGTTGCTCCTCGCCGCCTCGAGGAAGCTGCGGGTCGCGGCGTCGGAGTCGCCGTTGACCTCGACGGTCACGGTGTCCGACGCGAGGTCGACCGACCACGCGGACACCCCGGCCGGGGCGCTCCCGAGCGCCTCGGCGTCGAGCCGCGCCTTGATCCGGTCCAGCTCGCTCTCGCCGCGCTCGGGGACGCGGGCCTTGAGCCCCGCGGCCCGGACGTCCACCGCCGCTTCGGCGTCGGCGGCGTTGACGACCAGCGAACCGTCCTCGGCGAAGAAGGCCCCGAGCGTGTCGACCCGGTCCTTCCGCAGCTCCGCGA
This sequence comes from Streptomyces sp. NPDC102283, assembly GCF_044766265.1. Taxonomy (NCBI): domain Bacteria; kingdom Bacillati; phylum Actinomycetota; class Actinomycetes; order Kitasatosporales; family Streptomycetaceae; genus Streptomyces; species Streptomyces sp. NPDC102283. Next base: position 238,228 of record NZ_JBIWLQ010000005.1, on the reverse strand, counting down.
ACCGGTCCTGCTGGTCGGCCTCGCGGTCCAGCCGCCGCACCGCGGCCTTCTCGCTGACGCCCAGGGTGGTGGCGAGCGCCTTCACCATCTCCGGCTGGTACGCCGGAGCCGAGGGGGACGAGGGCTCCGACGTCGTACCGGCATAGGCTCCCGTGGCGACTCCGGCCGACAGGAGGACGCCGATCGAGGCGGCCACGACGGATCTGCGCGCGTTCTTCTTCCTGCTGTGCTTCACGCGATTCCTTCCGCTACGCAGGCAAGCGTCCAGACAATGGGGGGGTGGCCACACCGCGCCTGGGGAAGCGCGACGTGTTCCATGGACACTGCCCGGCGGCGATGACATGTTCCTGTCGCCGCGCCTCGAACTCTGGCGCAGCCGTAACTGCCTCGACAAGAAGTGGCGGTGGGGCTCTTTTCTACAGAACTGGCCGAGAACTGTAGAGAAACCCGGCGGAGACATGGTGGAACGGCGGCAGCGGCCGGTGAGGGTTCACCGCGCCGGAGAGCCGCCGGCCCCCCGTCGCCTCCGGAGCGCCGGCGTCAGCGCGGCCGCTGCCAACGCTGCCAGAGCCGCCGTCACGAAGGCCGTCCGGAAACCCGCCGCGGACGGTACGAGCGACGCCGTCCCGGCGACCGACGCGGCGTCCCAGTCACGCGACAGGATCTCGGTCATGACGGCACTGGACACCGTCATGCCGATGGAGCGCATCAGTGTGTTGAGGCCGTTGGCCGCCGCCGTCTGCTCGGGCCGGACGTCGGCCACGATCAGGGCCGGCATCGCGGCGAAGGCGAAGGCGAGTCCCGCCCCGACGACGACCGATACGGCGACCACCCCCCAGACCCCGCCCCACAACGGGACTCCGGCCGCGTAGCCGAGCCCCATGACCGCGGCGCCGCAGCCCAGCGTGGACCGGGCCCCCCACCGCGCGCAGGCCCCCGCCGCCCGGGGCGAGAGCAGCATCATCACCACGCCCGCGGGCGCCAGGCAGAATCCGGCGCTCACCATGGAGAGTCCGGAGCCGTACCCCGTCGCGCGGGAGAGCTGAAGGATCTGAGGAAGGATCATCGACAGGGCGAACATGGAGAAGCCGACGAGCAGCGCGGCGACATGGGTGGCGAGCAGGGATCTCCCCACGGACGCGCGCAGATCGACCAGAGGGTCCGGGCGCCGGAGTTGGTGGTGCACCCACACCCGGCCGATCACCGCGGCACCGCCGAACGCGCCGAGCGTGTACGGACCGGTCCAGCCCCACTCGGTCCCCCGTGAGATCCCCAGCAGGAGCAGGGTCAGCACGACGGTGAGACCGAACGCGCCCACATGGTCGAACCTGCCGCCCGTCGCGCGGGGCGAGGCGGGCACGCACCAGCGGACCAGCAGGAGGTTGGCCACACTCGTCACGGTCGCCAGCCAGTACACGGCGTGCCAGTCGACGTACTGCGCCATGAACGCGGCCAGCGGAAACCCCAGGGCGCCGCCGAGCCCGACCGACGAACTCATCAGGGCGAGGGCGCGGCCCAGCCGCTCGGGGGCGACCTCGTCCCGCATGACGCTCAGGCCGAGCGGCAGGATGCCCGCCCCGGTGCCCTGGAGGGCCCGGCCGACGACGAGCACGAGGACCGAGTCGGCCACGGCGCACAGCAGCGAGCCGGCGACCATCAGGGACAGGCACCACAGCATGACCCTCCGCTTGCCGTACATGTCCCCCAGCCGCCCGCTGATCGGCGTACAGACAGCGGCGGCGAGCAGGGTCGCGGTGACGGCCCAGGAGGCGTTCGACGGCGAGGTGTGGAGGACCTCGGAGAGCCGGGGGAGCATCGGCACGGGCAGGGTGTTCATGAGGGAGACCGAGGTGCCGCACGACGCGAGGGCCGGGACGAGGGCGCGCCCGCGGACACCCGATGACCCGGGGCGCGGCCCTGTGGTCACCGTCATCGGCTCCCGGGGCCCTTCGTGGGCCGGGACAGCCCGCGCGCCATCGCCCGCAGGGTCGGTTCCCGTACGAAGTCGGCCATCGGGTACTGGACGCCGAACGCGTCGCGGACCCGCGTGAGAACCCGCACGGCCCGCAGCGAGTTGCCGCCGAGGTCGAAGAAGGACCGGTCGCCGGGCAGGGACGCGACACCCAGTTCGTCGCACCACAGGTCGTGCAGCACCTGCTCGGTCGCGTCGGGCGCGTCGGCGCCGGGAACGGGCGGCGGGGGCTCCGGCAGCCGGTCGACGGCGATCTTGCCGCTCGGCCCCACCGGCAGACGGGGTACCCGCACCCACCGCTCCGGTACGAGGTAGTCCGGCAGCACCGCTCGCAGCGCGGCGCGCAGGGGGTCGGCCCAGTCGGTCCCTCCGGCCGGCTCCCCGGCGAGGACCACATGGGCCACCAGGGTGTTCTCACCCCTCTCGTCGGTCCGCACCGTCACGGCGGCGTCCCGCACTCCGTCCAGGCGGCACAGTGCGGACCGCGCCTCGCCGGGCTCCACCCGGTGGCCGCGCACCTTCACCTGGTCGTCGAGCCGCCCGACGAACTCCAGCACCCCGTCGCCGCGTCGACGCACGAGGTCCCCGGTCCGGAACAGCCGCTCGCCCGGAACCAGCGGGTGGGTGACGAACCGTTCGGCCGTGAGCCCCGGGTCACCGAGATATCCCGCGGCGGGCGCCTCGCCCCCGATGTGGAGCTCACCGACGGCTCCCACCGGAAGGTGCCTCCCCGCCGCGTCGAGCACATGGGCCGTGACTCCGGATAGGGGCCGCCCGATCGGCACGGGCTGCCCGTCCCGCTCCGTCACCTCGTGCGACGTGACGATGACCGACGCCTCGGTCGGACCGTACTGGTTGAAGAGCCGCAGCCCCGGGTGGGCGTCCAGGAAGGCGCGCAGCCCGGGCGTGACCAGCAGGGGCTCCCCGGCCGCGCACACCTCCTTCAGGGAGGGCACGCGCAGTCCGTACCCGGTCACGTACTTCAGGGGCGTGGAGGGGAGGTGGAGCCGTTCGACCTGGTGCCGGTCGAGAAGCTTCTCCAGGACGGCGGGGTCCGCTCGCGCCTCGTCCGGCACGGTGACGAGCGCGGCGCCGGAGGCCAGCGTCGTGAAGATCTCCTGGACGCTGACGTCGAACCCCGCCGACGTCCACTGGGCGGTGCGCAACGGCTCGTTCTCGCGCAGGTGCCAGCGCACCAGGTTGACCGGCCCCCGGTGCGGAACCCGCACGGCCTTGGGGCGGCCGGTCGAGCCCGAGGTGTAGATGAGGTAGGCGATGTCGTCCCGGGCGTCGGGCCACCCGGCGGGATCGGCGGAGTCGACGGGATCGGTGGAGTCGACGGAGCTCGTGGCGGTCCCGTCGAGGGCGAGCGCGGCGTCATCGGCGTGCAGGTCCTCCGTCAGGCCCTCCAGCCCCGGATGCGCCTCGCGGAAATCCGCGTCGCTGACGACCAGCACGGCCTCGCTGTCGGCGACGAAGTGCTCCAGTCGGGCCGTCGGCACGGCCGGGTCCAGGGGAAGGTAGGCCGCTCCCGCCCTGAGCACGGACAGCAGGGCGACGACGAGCCCCGCTCCGCGCGCCATCCCGACGGCGACGATGTCGCCCCGGCCGACCCCCCGGCCGGCGAGCCCGCGCGCCAGCCGGCCGGCGGCGGCGTCCAGCTCCGCGTACGTGAGGACCGCGTCGCCGTCGATGACCGCGGGCTCGTGCGGTGTGGCGCGTGCCTGGTCCCGGACGAGTCCGTGCAGCGTGGCCGGCGCCTCCGCGGCCGCCGGGCCCTGCCAGGCGGCGAGCAGATCCCGGTCCGCTTCGGTGAGGGCCGTCAGGTCGGCCGGCCGTACATCGGGGTCCGCGCAGCCGCGCTCCAGGGCCCGCGCGACGTAGTCGAGCAGCCGCCGCACGGTGGCCTCTTCGTAGAGGTCCGCGCGGTACTCCACGGTGCAGCGCAGCCCGCCGTCGTGCCGGGCGAGGTACAGGGTCAGGTCGAACGGCGCCCGGTCACTGGGTACGTCGAGGATCTCGGCCCGGACCGCCGGCTCCGCGAACTCCGTGCCCGTGTGCTTCTCGTACTCCACCATCACCTGGAACAGCGGGTTCGCCCCGGCCACCCGGGGCGGGTTGAGCGCGGTCACCAGATCGTCGAACGAGACGTCCTGGTGGTCGTACGCACGGGTGCTGCGCTCCCGCACCCTGCGGACCAGGCCGCCGAATCCGGGCTCGCCGGAGAGATCGATCCGCAGCACCACGGTGTCCACGAAGAGACCGACCGCGTCCTCCGTCCCCGCGGGCCGGTTGGTCACCGCGGTCCCGAGCAGCACGTCCTCCTGCCCGCTCATCCTGCCCAGGACGGCGCCCACGGCCGCCACGAGCACCATGAACGGCGTGGCTCCCCGATCGCGGGCGAACGCCGAGAGCCGGTCGGCCAGGTCCGGGCCGAACTCGTGGACGAGATGGGCGCCCCGACCGGCCGCCTGCCCGGACCGCGGGCGGTCGGTCGGCAGTGCGAGCGCAGGTGCGCCGTGCAGCTCCCGCACCCAGAAGGCGAGCCCGTCCTCCCGGCCGCCGGCCCCCGGCGACGACGGCGCGCCGCCGACCGGCACCGGAGGAAGACCGGCGGGCAGTCCGGGCCAGGCCCGGTAGCACGCGCCCAGGTCCCGGACGAACACCCGCGTCGAGAACGAGTCGAAGACGATGTGGTGCGCGTGGAGGTACAGCAGGTGCTGCTCGTCGGAGAGCCGGATCAGGCGCGCGAGCAGGAGCGGGCCGCGGGCCAGGTCGAACACGGTGTGCCGTTCCGCCCGTACCGCCTCGGCGAGCGCTTCCTCCACCGGGACGCCCTCCCGGTCGATGACCGGGCAGGGCACCGGGGCAGCGGGCCGGTCGAACCGGCGTACCTCACCGTCGCTCTCGCGGAAGACGGCCCGCAGCTGCGGATGGCGGGCGACGACCCGGTCGAGTGAGTCCTGCAGCGCGCCGTGGTTCAGGCGCCCGGTCAGGAGGATGCCCTTCGGCTCGTGGTAGTCGTTGCTCCCCGGGTACATCTGTTCGAGCAGCCACAGGCGGCGCTGCGCCGGAGGGACCGGCACGCCCGCATCGCGTACGGGCACCGAAGCGGTGGCGGGCCGAGGGAGAGGGGCGACGGGCCCGACGACCGGCGTCACCGGGGAGGGCACGGGCGGGATTCCGGTGCCCCCGGCAGCCTGCCGCTCGTTCAGCTCGCGGATCAGCGGCAGGCCCGCCGCCATCAGCTCCGGCGCCATGCCGAAGTCGACGAAGCACGCGATCTCGTCGGCCCCCGCGTCGCGCACGGCCTCGACGATCGGCGCGCCGCTTTCGACCGTGCCGATCAACGCCCGGCTCTCGCAGTAGCGTTCGTACGCGCGCCGCAGCAGGAAGTCGACGTCCTCCGGCGCCGTACGTTCCAGATCGGCGTCCAGCCCGAGGCTGTTCGCCATTCGGTCGAACAGCGACAGCGACGACCGCAGATAGGAGACGAAGGGAGCGGCGGCCTCCTCGCGCGCCTCGGCGAGGTCCTCTCCCAGGTAGGTGTGCAGCAGCACCACCACCCGGCCGCCGGCGGGATCAAGGCCGCCTTCCTCCCGCGTGCACCGGTAGAGGGCGATGTTGTCCGCCAGCTCCGCCACGCTCTGGGACATCAGGTTGGTGACGATGCCCAGGCCCTGGAGCGCGGCGCGACGGTAGCTCTCCGGGTTGTCGACCACCGCGGCGAACAGGGGGATGTCGTCCTGCACCGGACGCGGGTACAGCGTGACCTCGGTGGGCTCGCCCGTTCCCGAGACCGCGGACAGGCGGCCGCCGGACCAGAGGGTACGGACGTCCTCCAGCTGCTCGTACATCAGCTCCCGGTGGCGGCCGAAATTGCCCGGCGCCAGGACGAAGTCCCGCGCGTGCCACCCGGAGGCGATGCACACGCCCGCACGGCCGTCGGAGAGGTTGTCCACCATGGCCCACTCCTCCGCGACCCGGATGGGGTGGTGCAGGGGGAGGACCACCGACCCCGCGTGCAGCCGGACGCGTGAGGTGCGGGTGGCGAGCGCCGCCGCGAGGACCGAGGGGTTGGGGAAGAGACCGCCGAAGGAGTGGAAGTGCCGCTCGGGCAGCCACACGGTGTGGAAACCGTTGCGGTCGGCGAACTCCGCCGCGTTCAGGAGGTTCTCGTAGCCGCCCGCGCCCTGGTGGTCCGGGTAGTCGCCGAAGAAGTAGAGGCTGAAGTCGAGGGCCGCCCGCCGGGCACCGGCCCCGGCCCCGGCCACCGGTCGCCGGAGCGGGGCCGCGGGAGCTTTCCCGGCCGCCGGGGCCCCGGCCGCAGGAGCCCTGGCCGCCGGGACCCTGGCCGGTGTGTCCGCAGGCGCGGCGGCCTTCGCGGCGGCCTTCGCGGTGGCCTTCGCGGTGGCCTTCTCCGACGTGACTGCCGGTCGGGCCGGCGCGACGGGAAGGGCGGGGCGTGTCGTGGGCAGCTTGTCCAGCTGGCGTTCCATGAGGCCGGTGACCTGCCGGACCAGGTTGTCGACCACCTCCAACTGCGTACGGAGGAGGGAGCCGACGCCCTCCGGGTCGGCCGACGCCGACAGCGCCGGGGCGGCCGGACCGCCCTCGGGCACCTGCTCCTGGACCGCCGGTTCCGGAACCAGCGGTTCCTGTACCGCGCGTATCCGGACCGCAGGTTCCCGGGCCGCGGGTATCCGGACCGCAGGTTCCTGGACCTCAGGTTCCCGAACCGCGGGTCGCGGGCCGCTGTCCCGTACCGCCCCGGCGCCGGAGCGCGAGGAGGCCACGGCCTGGGCCAGCGCGCGCGGGGTCGTCCAGGTGTCGAACAACTCCCGTACCGGCACGCGCAGTCCGTGCTCACGTTCCACGTCGCGCGCCAGGGCGACCAGTGTCAGCGAGTCCCCGCCCAGCGCGATGAACTCGGTGTCGGCCTCCACGTCGTCCGGGCGCAGTCCGAGGTGTCGCGCCGCCAGGGTGGTCACTGAGGTGAGGAGCTCGTCGGGCATGTCGGTGTCCCTTTGCTGTTCGAGACGTTCACGCGGCGCCCGGGTCAGGTCGGTGTCCCGGAAGTCACGGCGCTGGAAGGGGGTCGTGGGCAGCGGCACACGGCGCACGGAGGTCCGACCGGCGCCGAGGTCCACCGGATGGCCCTGGCAGTACAGTTCACCGGCCGCCAGGAGCGCCGACCGCGCCGGGTCGCCGGAGCGGTCCACCGTGGGAATCCACCGCAGGTGGGGCAGCGCCCTCCGGCCGAGGACGGTCAGCTCGTCGCGCGGACCGACCTCGACGACGCTCGGCGCGCCCGTACCGGACAGCGACCGGAGCTGGAGGTCGAACCGTGCGGTACGGCGGGCCTGGTCCACCAGGTGCCGGGGGGCGATCGTCGAACCGGCCGGATGAACGGTGCCGTCGGTACCGGCGATCAGGGCGATCTCCAGGCGGCCGAGCGCACACGCCCGGACGGACCGGGCGTACGGGTCGAGGACCGGGTCGATGAGTGCCGAGTGGAAGGCGCGGTCGACGGCCAGCCGGCGGGCGGGGACGTCCTCTCCCCGCAGCAGGCGCTCCGCGTGCGCGATCGCGTCCGGGGTTCCGCTCAGCACCACGGAGTCGGCTCCGTTGCGAGCACCGATGTCGAGCCCACAGGTCCGGGCGACGCGCCGCGCCTCGGCCTCACCGAGCCGCGCGGCCAGCATCGCCCCCTCCGCCGTACCCTCCGCCATCAGCCGTCCCCGCGCGGCGGTCAACCGGACCCCGTCGTCGAGGGAGAGCCCGCCGGCGGCGTGAAGTGCCGCGATCTCGCCGAGGCTGTGGCCCAGCACGTGCCCCGGTACGACGCCGAGCGCCCGCCAGTACGCGGTGAGCGCCGCCTGAAGGGCGAACAGGGCGGGTTGGGCGAGCCGGGCGGGCAGCGGGGCGCCCGGGGTCCCCCGGAGCAGAGCCTCCAGCAGCCCGGCGCCGTGCTCGTCGGTGTGGACCCGGTCGCAGTGGTCCAGGACGTCCCGCACCGCGGGAATCGCCTCGTAGAGCTCCCTGGCCATGCCGTACACGGCGGTCCCCTGGCCGGAGTAGGCCAGCACGACATCCGTGCCGGCCGACGCGGCCGGTCGTCCCGTCCGGTGGAGCGGACCCCGCTCGCGCGGCGGCCCCGCGGCCAGCCCGTCGAGTGCCTCCAGCAACTGGGCTTCGGACGCCACGACGGCCACGGCCCGGACGGACCGCGCCGGCCGGGCCGCGAGACTCGCCGCGACGGCCGCGACGCCGGTGCCCGGACGGGCCCGCAGCCAGTCGCCGACGTCGGCGGCGAGCCGGCCGAGCGCCTGCTCGGTCGGGGCGGTCAGCGGCACGGCGACGGGGTGGCTCCCGCGGTCGGCGCTTCGGCCGGACGCCGCCGCCTCGGGTGCGGACTCCACCACGACGAACGCGTTGGTCCCGCCGACGCCCAGGGCGTTCACACCGGCCCGCAGCGGTGCGCCGGGGCGGGCCGGGGACAGCGGCTCGTGCGCGGTGGCCAGGCGGAGCGGGCTGCCGGAGAGGCCGAGCGCCGGGTTCGGGGTGCGGAGGTTCCCCGAGGGGACGACCGCCCGGTGCCGGAGCATCAGCAGCACCTTGATCAGCCCCGCCATGCCCGCGCAGGTGTCGAGGTGCCCGATGTGCCCCTTGACCGAACCCACCGCGCAGTGGCCGGTCCTGGTCGAGGTGGCGGCCAGGGCCCGGGAGAGGGCCGCGAACTCGACGGGGTCGCCGATCGGGGTGCCGGTGCCGTGCGCCTCGATGTATCCGAGGTCGTCGCCGGTGATACCGGCCCGCCGCAGCGCCGTGCGTACGACGTCGACCTGGCCGTCGACGCTGGGCGCGGTGAAGCCGATCTTCCGGGCGCCGTCGTTGTTCACGGCCGTACCGGTGATCAGGCCCAGGACGGGGTCGCCGTCGGCCAGGGCCGCCGACAGGGGCTTGAGCAGGACGGCGGCGACGCCGTTGCCGCCCACGGTGCCGTCCGCGTCGGCGTCGAAGGGGCTACAGGCGCCGGTCGGGGACAGCACCGCGTCCGGGTGGGACACATACCCCGACTCCTGCGGCAGGTGGACGGCCGCCGCTCCGGCGAGGGCCATGTCCGCGTCGCCGCCGCGCAGCGCCTGCACGGCGAGGTGCACGGCGACCAGCGAGGTGGAGCAGGCCGTCTGCACCGACAGGGCGGGGCCGGTGAGGCCCAGCCGGTAGGCCGCGCGCGTCGCCAGGAAGTCCGGCGTCCCGCCGATCGCGGCCCGCATCGACGTGGTGAGATCCCCCTCCGCGGGAGCCTCCTGCCCCCTCTGGTAGTCGACCAGGTTCATTCCGGAGCCCGCGTAGACACCGATGCGGACACCGTCGCGCGGTTCGGCGTGACCGGCGGATTCCAGGGCCTCGTAGGCGCACTCCAGGAACAGCCGGTGGCCGGGGTGGGTAAGCGCGGCCTCCGCCGGGCTCATGCCGAAGAACGGCGGGTCGAAGGCGTGGACACCGTCCAGGACGCCTGCCACCGGCCGCCGCGCGGGATCGGTGACCGCCGCGCGGGAGAGCCCGGCGGCGCGTTGCTGGTCCGGGGTGAAGGTGGTCAGACGGTTGCGGCCGTGTCGCAGGTCGTCCCAGAAGCTGTCCGGGTCACCGGCCCCGGGGAAGCGCAGCGCCATGCCGATGACGGCGACCGGCTCCTCGGCGTCCGTCGCGCGCGGGTGGGGCCGCGTGCCGGACGCCGATGGGCCGGCGGAGACCGGGGCCGGGGTGGCCGGGGCCGGGGTGGCCGGGGCCGAGCCCAGGTGGGCCGCCAGGCGCGCGATCGTGTGATGCTCGAACAGGGCGGACATCGGCAGCTCACGGGCGAACTCCCGTTGCAGGAGCCGGCTCAGCCGCCCCAGCATCACCGAGGTGACGCCCAGCTCGCGCAGCGGAACACGGTCGTGCGCGGCGTCCACGGCGGCCCCGTCGTCGAGCACCTCGCGGACCGCCCGCCGTACCCGCTCGACCGTGCCGGGGGCCGCGGCCGCCCCCGGTCCCGAGGCGCTCCGGCGCTCCGGCTCCCCGCCGGGCGCGGGGAGCAGCGCGGCGAGGGCGGCCCGGCGGATCTTGCCGCTGGAGGTGCGCGGCAGCTCGGCGGCGGTGAGGCCGACGACGTGACGCGCGACCAGGCTCAGCCGTCGGGCGAGCTCGGCGCGCACGGCCGTGATCACTTCCGGCGCCGGGGCCCCGCCGCCCGTGCCGGCCAGGAACACCGCCAGCGCCTCACTGCCCGTCGCCGGGTCGGGGACGCCGCACACGGCGACGGCCGTGCCGGACACCCCGGGCACGGCGGCCACCACGGCCTCGATCGCGTGGCAGTAGTGGTTCTCGCCGTTGAGGACGACGATGTCCTTCCGGCGCCCGGTCATGACGACCCGGCCGCCGCTGACGTAGGCCAGGTCACCGCTGTCGAACCATGCTCCCGGCGCGGTCCCCCCGGGGAAGGCCAGGGAGTTGGCCTCGTCGTCCCCCAGGTAGCCGGGGGTGATCCGCGCCGATCTCACCTGGAGCCGGCCCACGGTCTCCTCCGGCAGCACGTGTCCGTGGTCGTCCACGACGCGTACGTCGGCGCCCGGTGCCGGGCGTCCCACGCCGACCAGACGCAGGGCGTCCGGCGCCGGGGCGTCCAGGTGCCGGACCCGTCCGTCCGGCCCGAGCGCCACTCGCTGGACGCTGCCGGGTTCCCCGTATCTGCCCCAGGTGATTCCGGTGCAGGTCTCGGACATGCCCCAGCCCGCCACGAAGCAGTCGCCGGGCACGCCGAAGGGCGCGGTGGCGGCCAGCAGAGCGTCCACCACCTCCGGCAGGATCTGTTCCCCGCCGCTGACGAGCGTGCGGATGGCCGACAGGTCCCAGTCGCGGCCGGGCTGTTCGGCCAGGGCCCCCCTGAGCAGTTGGTAGCCGAAGGTGGGCGCCCAGGTGTGCCGTACCCGGTGCTCCGCGCACAGGTCCAGCCAGGACAGCGGGGCCCCGAGCACCAGGGGCGCCGGGACGTGCACATTGGTGCTGTGGGTGTGCACGGGCAGCAGGTGGTAGAGCAGCAGGCTGGCGCTGTGGTCCACCGGCAGCCAGTTGAGCGTGGCTTCACCGGTCCGCCAGCCCAGGGCCTCGCGCGAGCCCTGGACGAAGTCGAGCAGCCCGGCGTGGGTCAGCGGAATGACCTTGGCGCGCCCCGTGCTCCCCGAGGAGAGCAGGAGCAGCGCCGTCGACGCCGGATCGGCGGGGGCTCGCCCGGCCCGGGCGGCCGGCCGGGGAAGGGCTTCCGCCTCCTGGCGGCACCGGTCGGCGTCGAGCAGCCGGACACGGGCGTCGAGCCCCGCCGCCCGGAGTCGCGCCGCGCCGGCCGCGTCGGTCACCAGCCGGGGGCCGTCGAGCAGCGCGCAGGCCTGGACGGTTCGCTCGGCCGTCCGGAGCCGTGCCGCCTCGTCGCCGCCCTCGACCGCCAGCGGCACCAGCCCGCCGCCGAGACACGCCCACAGGAAGGGGAAGAAGTCCGGCAGGGCCAGGCCGTGGAGGACCACCGTGTCTCCCGGCACACAGCCGTGCTCGCGCAGGACGGCGAGCAGCGCGTGGGACCGCTCCAGCAGTTCCGGATAGGGGGTCAGCACCGCCCGGCCGTCCTCGTCCACCGTCAGCACGCCCCGGTCCGGGGCCTTGGACGCGGCTTCGGCCAGCAGCAGGCCGACGTCGGCGGGCACCGGGTGGTCCCGGGTGAGCGCGGGACCGCTGCACAGGGCGGGCGGCGGCGTACGGTCGGTCGGGCCGGTCGTCTCCCGCGGGGCCATGTCGTCCGTCTCCCTCACGGGCCTCACCGGGTCCGGCGCCAGTAGGCGCCGACGCCGTCGATGTCGTGCAGGGGTTCGGTGACGCCGTGCCGGTCCCGGAAGTCGTGCACGGCCTGCCGGCAGACGTCGATGATGTAGTCGTCGACGATCACGAATCCGCCGGGCGAGAGCTTCGCGTACAGGTGGTCCAGGGCGACCGTGGTCGACTCGTACAGATCGCCGTCCAGCCGGATCAGCGCGAGATCACCGACCGGGGCCGAGGGCAGCGTGTCCTTGAACCAGCCGGGCAGGAAACGCACTTGGTCGTCCAGTAGACCGTAGGTGCGGAAGTTGCGCCGTACGGTGTCCAGCGGGACGCCCATGACGTCGTTGAAGCGGTGGGTGCCCAGGGCCACGTCTCCGGGGTGGGCGCCTTCGGCGACCTCCGGCATGCCCCGGAAGGAGTCCGCGGCCCAGACGGTCCGGTCGGTGACCCCCCAGGCCTGGAGCACCGCCCGCATGAAGATCGAGGTCCCGCCGCGCCACACCCCGGTCTCGATGAAGTCGCCCGGGACGCCGTCGCGCAGCACCTGCTCCGCACAGAACTGCACGTTGTCGAGGCGCCGCGCTCCCACCATGGTGTGCGCCTGGCTCGGCCAGTCGAGGCCGGTGCTGCGGCTGACGGGGTCGAAGACGGCGTTCGGGGACCACTCGCTGGGCAGCGGGGCGTCCTCGTACACGACGTTGGTCAGGACCTTCTTCATCAGGTCCAGGTACCGCTCACGATTCGCGTCCGGGCCCATGTCCACCTGTCCCCCGCTCAGTTCCTCGCTCAGTTCCTCGCTCAGCATGCGTGCCATCTCCTCGGGGCGCTCCGTGACCAGGGAGTGCCCCGCGTCGGCGATGCGCCGTACCCGTAGTGGCCGGCCCGCGGCCTCCTGCCACTCCGCGGCGGTCCCTCCGTCGGTCAGCGGGTCCGCGGAGCCGAGGAACAGCGCCAGGGGGAAGCCGAGCGGCTCCCCGGCCGGGTCGTACCGGTATCCGGTGAGCAGCCGCGCGTCCTGTCGGACGAGCCCGGTGAAGTAGCCGGCCGCGTCCGCGTCCGCGGCGACCTCCCGGGGTAAGCCGCCCAACGCCACCAGCCGTTCGGCGATCTCCCGGTCGGAGCCCCAGCCGGCCTCGGGCCCGGCGGCGGTGGAGTGCCACCGGGGCCCCGGACAGGCGGAGAGCAGCAGCCGTTCGGGCGGGTCCAGCCCCAACGCATCGTGGTTCCGCGCCACTTCGTAGGCCAGCAGACCGCCCATGCTGTGGCCGAGGAGCGCCCATCCGCCCGGCGGCGCCGCCTCGCGTATCTGCCGGGCGATGTCACGTATCGCCTCGGCGAAGTCGGTGCACGGCCGCTCCCTGGCCCGGGCACCGCGTCCGGGAAGCTCCAGCGGACGCACCTGGAGAGCCCCCGCGAGGTGCCGGGTCAGATCCTGGAAGACGCCGGCGGTGCCACCGGCGTGCGGAACGCAGAACAGCGTCGCTGTCATGTCGGGCTCCTTCGCAGTTCCCCGTCGCTCAGTTGCCTGGATACGCGGTGCTCATGCCCGAGGTCCGGCCCCTCGCTCGCGATGGGGGCCGGACCTCGGTCGCCGGACTGTGCTCCGCTACACCCGCAGGTGGACGCCGTCGGCGCCGAAGCGGTCCGTCACCGTCCGGACCAGGAGGTCCAGCACCCCGTTGAACTCCTCGGCAGGGCGGGCCGGTTCGCTGTCGAAGCGGAGCAGGTAGGTCACCGAACGCCGGCCCGGGTCGCCGCGGTCCGGGAGGAAGACGTCGGCCACGTCGATGGAACGCACCCACTCCGGTGCGGCCGTGCGGAGGGTCTCCCGTACCTGGTCGTTCGACACGGCGCGGGGCATGACGAAGTCCAGCATCCGCTCGACCGCCGGGTCCTCGCGGAAGGGTGCGGTCGCCACCCGCCCGGTACGCACGGACCACACGTCGAAGTCGAGCTCCACGTAGACCGGACGCTTGCCCCCGAGACCGGCGCGGTGCCGGACGTCGGGGTGCACCTCGCCGCAGACACCCGCCGGCGCCCCGTCGATCAGGAGCAGCGCGCTGCGGTGCGGGTGGAGGGAGTCGGCCAGGGGGTGGGTCCCCGGAAGCCGCTCGACGGTGAGGCCCACCCCGCAGCGGAGCGCGGCCTCCTCCACGACACCGCGCAGGAAGAAGAAGTCCACGGGGCCGGACTTGCCGGTCCACAGGCCTTCCTCGCGCTCACCGGAGGCGATCGCCCAGAGCACGGGGCGCTCCTCGCAGAGCCCGTTCGCGGCGGTGGGATCGCTCCGGAAGGTCCGGGTCACCTCGAAGAGACGGATACGTTCCTGCTTGAAGCGCAGGTTGGCGCCCACCGCGGAGACCGCCTGTGCCAGGCAGTTGTTCTTGAGCATCGAGTACCGGCGGTCCTCGGCGTTGGCGATGCCCACGTGCGCCGCGAGGGGGTGGTCCGCCGCCGGGGAGATGATCTTCAGCGTCTCCTTGGAGTAGAAGCCGTCGGTGAAGGTCTCCATGAACCCGAAGCCGACGAAGGTGTCGCCGAGCACCTGGACGAGTGTCTCCCGGGGCGTGAGCGACGCTCCGTGACTCGCGGGGAGGGGTCGGGCGGGCAGGACGTCGAACCCGATGTGCCGCGCGATCTCCTCGTACAGGTCCTCCGTCTCCTTAACGTCCCAGATGCGGGCGCCCGGGACCTCGTAACGGCCCTCACCCGCCTCCCGGAAGCCGTACGCCGCCAGGCGCTCGGTCACCTCGGCCCGGTCGAGCGCGGTGCCGAGGAACGCCGAGGCGCTCGCCGCCTCCACCGGCAGGACCGGCAGGGTGCCGTTCCACGGCTGGGGCTCGGCGGTGGAACCGCTCCGGACGGCGGCCTTGGACTCGCCGAGCAGGCTGAGCGCGCGGCCCGCCCCCCGGTGGACGGCCGTGGGGTCAGCGCCCCGCTCAAAGCGCTGCGAGGCGGGCGTGGAGACGCCCAGCGCGGTGGCGGCGAGCCGGACCGCCACGGGGTCGAACGCGGCGGACTCCAGGAGTACGCGGCGGGTCCCCGCCGTCACCCGGGAGTGCTCGCCGCCGATCACTCCGGCCACCGAGAGGATCTTCTCCTCGTCGGCCACCACGGCAGTGCCCTCCGCCAGTTCCCGGGGCTCCTCCTCACCGATGGGGGTGAAGGTCTCGCCCGGACGGCTGGCGCGGACCTCGACCATGCCGAGGACCTTGTCCGCGTCGTAGGTCTGGAGCGGCTGGCCGAGCTCCAGGTTGGCCGCCTCGGCCGCGTCCACGACGGCGTGCCCGCTGCGCAACCCCGACGTCGTGAGCCGCTCCGCGCTGTCCGCGGGCAGCTCGGCGGTCGCGTCGAGCACCTCCAGCGGGGTCAGCGTGTACGCGAGGCAGTGCGTCGTGGTGACCGAGACCGATGGACCGTCCGGGCCCACCACCAGCGGTTCCACGGGGACGTCGGAGAGGGTGAGGCCGAGCCGCGCGGCGAGTTCGAGCGCGACGCCGAAGTAGCTCCGGTGGTCTCCCCGGTTGGCGAGGAACTCCAGGGTCACGGACGTGCTCGGGCCGTCCGCGTCGATGGACTTCACTTCCAGGCCCGACTCGTCCAGGGCGTCGCGGAAAGCGGTGGGGTCGTCCTGCAGACCGGGGAGGAAGGTGCGGAGACCTGCGGTAGTCAGTTTCACTCGTGGCCTCGGTGAAGGTAGTTCAGCAGACGTTGGTCCGACCCGTAGAGCGGGCGCACCTTGGTGACGCCCAGCCACTGCGAGGTCATGCGGGTGGTGCCCCAGCCGAAAGCGATGCCCGTGATGCCGTCGCGGTCGTAGCCGAACTCGCGCAGGACGGCGGGGTGGACCATGCCGGCGCCGATGATGGTGACCCAGCCGATGTGGTGGCAGGCCTCGCAGCCGTCGCCGCCGCAGTTGGTGCAGGCGATGTCCAGGCCGAGGGACGGTTCGGTGTAGGGGTAGTACTTCGGCTTGAAACGGAGCTTGACGTCCTCGCCGTACAGCTCTTTCGCTACGAAGCCGAGCAAGCTCTTGAGGTGTCCGACGTTCAGGCCCGGCTCCAGCCAGAAGCCCTCCAACTGGTGGAACATCGCCAGGTGGGTGGCGTCCACGGCCTCGTTCCGGTAGACCCGGCCGGCGGCCGCGACCTTGATCGGGACGTCGCGGCCCTCGCCGAGGACCCGCGCCTGCACGGTTGTGGTGTGGGAGCGCAGCAGCTTCCCCGCGTCCAGCCAGAAGGTGTCCTGCATATCGCGGGCCGGGTGGTGCTGCGGAATGTTGAGGGCGTCGAAGTTGTGGTAGGCGTCCTCGACTTCGGGGCCCTCGGCGCGTTCGAAGCCGAGCTTGCGCAGGACGGTCAGGCAGCGCTGCTCCACCTCGGTGAGCGGGTGCCAGGACCCCACGCGGCCGGCCTGACCGGGCAGGGTGACATCCAGCCACTCCGCTTCCAGCTGCTTGGCCGTCTCGGCCTTGCGGGCGGCATTCACCCGGGCGTCGATCTCGCCCTGCATCTGCTGCGAGAGCTCGTTCAGCCGGGCGGCGTACGCACGACGCTCCTCTTCGGGAAGCCCCGGCAGGCGACGAAACTCTTCCTTGATCAGACTGCGGCGGCCCAGAAAAGAGGTCCGCAAAGTCTCGATCTCGGACTTTTGCGATGCTTTGGACAATTCCTCCAGGAAGGATTGCCGCAAACTCTCGATGTCGGTCAACTCACCCACTCCGTAGTTCTCTGTGCAGCCCACGGCACGACGGGGAGCGGAATCGACAAACCGTCATTTGCCCAACTCCCCCAGGATCTTCGCCAAGCCTCGACCTGCGGCCAGGCTGCCGTAGCGCAGCCTACCAACGGTCCTGATCGCGTCGGCCATCTCGTGAAGCAGCAGTTCGCGGGCCGAGATCAATGAAGGGAGTTCAGCGGTTCGCACCACGAAATCCTGTTCCAGAGAGACCCTTCCGTCCGCGACCCGTATCCGGCTGCCGGCGCCCAGGAGGTCGAGCCGTTCGACGCGGTTCGCCGACCGGGACGTCACCGCGAACACGAACCGGCATCCCCGGGCGAAATTGACGATTCCGACCCCCGTGCCGTCGTCGAATCCCGAAACGCACACCGTCTCGGGCGCCCCGAGCAACTGACAGGCCAGGTCGAGATGGAAGGCCACCGCCCGCAGCGCCGCCTGGGTCTCCGGATTCCTGGTCAGCGGCGCCCAGCGCGCCCAGCGATGCGCCTCCACGGGCCGGCAGTCCGAGACCTCCAGGACGCCGTACGCGAACGGGGTGGCGGGGGAGGCCGTCTCCGCCCCGTGCAACAGGGCTCGGTGAGGGGCCAGGACGCCGATCGGCCGCCCTCCCGCCGCTTGGAGACGGATCAACTCCTCCAGCTCTCCGGCGGTCATCGGGAAGGGCTCGGTCAGCAGCACGGCCTTGCCGGCCCCGTGCAACTGGCGGACCAGCTCCGGCCGGTCGTCGCCCGCCGCGTCCAGCACCACCAGATCGAGCCCGGGCGACGCCACCAGACCCTGCCACGCCCGGTCGTCGCCCCGGTCCAGATCGACGACGTCGGCCAGGCCGAACGCGCTGCTCTCCTCGACCATGTGCGCCGTTTCGGAGAGCGTGGACCACGTGCCGGCGACCGCGGCGGAGAGGGTCGGCTGCGACACGGATCACGACTCCACGGAAGGGGGATCGGCAAGCAGCGTCGGCGGTCGACCGCGTTCATGGCTGCGCCTCCAGCATGGCATTCGCCCACGTGGGGAGGCCAGCACTCGCCCTGGCGGCTGAACGTCATGGCGAGCCCTCGCACCCGGCCGAGCCGTCCCGCCATGTAAGACCACGCGTGCGAGCAGGTGTCCGGGATGTGAACAGCCCACCCCGCATGGCGGCGATCGGCCATGGCCAGCGGGCGCAGCGGCCAGCTATGGACCGGCGGCCGTGGGGCTGGCCAGGATGGTGCAAGACCGTAACCCCCGGGGGCCCCAGGAATCGGTCGGAAGCCATTCGTGTAGCAGTCGACAAAGGACTCCCATGTCTGAGCAGACGGTTTTTGCACCCGGTTCGTGGAAGAAGCCCGACGAGCACTACCTCACCGTTCTCGAAAATCCCTGGTACGCGAATCTGACCCTTCTCCAGGACGTCATCGCGCACCGCACCACGTCTTTCTGGACTGCTCGCAAGGCCCGCTATCTGCACCTCCCCATCACGACCGGATCGATTTCCAGCCCCATGGGGCGAGGCAGCGACAGCAGCCCGGTCAAGGTCGAGCTGGAGGGAAGTCCGACCTATCTCGCCGATTCCATGCAGTTCATGCTGGAGTTCGGCTGCCGGCTCGCCCCCGAGGGCGCCTACTACCTGATGCCCTCCTTCCGTGGTGAGGCGGCCGACCAGACGCACCTCTGCCAGTTCTTCCACAGCGAGGCCGAGATCGTCGGCGGTCTCGACGACGTCATGGAAACGGTCGAGGACTACCTGTCCGACCTCGCGGCCGGTCTCCTCGAGCACGGCGGGGACGCCGTTCGCCAGATGGCGGGCGACGTCACCCACCTGGAAGAGCTCGCCGGCGCCAAGGCGCTCCCGCGGATCACCTTCGACGAGGCCGCGGCCCGTCTCGACTCCGACCCCGCCTACGTGAACGAGCTGGAGCCCGGCTGCCGCAGCCTCACCAGGGCGGGCGAGCGCAAGCTGATGGACCAGTTCGGCGGCTACGTGTGGGTGACCCACCCGGACCACCTCAGCGTGCCGTTCTACCAGGCGTTCGCGCCGGAGGACTCGACCAAGGCCCTCAGCGCGGACCTGCTCTTCGGTATCGGTGAGACCGTCGGCGCGGGCGAGCGCCACGCGGACGGCACGACCCTCGCGGCGGCGCTGGACCTGCACGAGGTGTCCGCCGCGAGCTACGAGTGGTACACGGTCATGAAGGAGCGCCACCCGCTGCGGACCGCCGGCTTCGGCCTCGGCGTCGAGCGCTTCCTCCTCTGGGCGACCCGGCACGACGACATCCGCGACCTCGCACTGCTGCTGCGCTTCAACGGCACCACGATCCTTCCCTGATCACGGGAGGCCACCACGGATCCCCGTACACCAGCACGCCTCGAGAGGACTGCCCAACCCATGAACGACACCACCGCCACCGCCACCGCAGGCACGGACAACGCCGAGCTGATCGACTACTTCCGCAACAAGGCCGACGGCTACGACCGGGTCGACGAGCAGGTGTACTGGCGTCTCTCCGACGAGCTGCTGTGGGAGGCCATCGAGCGCTACGTGCTCCCCGGCATTCCCCAGGGAGGCCGGCTGCTGGACGCGGGCGGCGGCACGGGCCGGTGGACCGACCGGCTGCTCACCGCGCGCCCGGACCTCACCGGAGTGCTCTACGACCTGAGCCCCGACATGTCCAAGCACGCGCTGGCGAAGGCCGGGCGACACGGTTACGAGGACCGCCTGACCGTCGTCAACGGCGACCTGATGAACGTCGCCGAGGACCTGGCCGGGCAGACCTTCGACCTGGTCATCAGCTTCCACAACGTGCTCGGGTTCGTCGCGGACCCGCGCGAGGTGCTGCGTCAGCTGAGCACGCTCATGAAGCCGGGCAGCCAGATGGCCCTGGTCCTGCCGAACCGCTATCACGCCGCCTTCTTCAACGTCATGGTCGGCAACCTCGAAGAGGCTGAGTCCGCGGTCACCCAGCGGTCGGGCCGCTTCACGCCGGACATGCCGCCCATGCACCTCTTCACCCCCACCGAGCTCCAGGGCGACCTGGCCGGGGCGGGTCTGCACACCACCGTCCGCACCGGCTTCCCCGTCCTCGTCTACCCGGGCTACCAGGAGACGCAGCTGGACGGATCGAGCACCGGCGTGATGCGCACCCTGTCCGACCCCGAGCACTACGCGCGCATCCGCTCGATGGAACTGCGGCTGCTCGGCGAGACGGGAATGGCGGAGCGGGGCAACAACCTCCTCTTCGTCGCCAAGCGCGGGGTCTGACCACCCGAGGCCGCCGCCCTTTTCCACCCGTTAGCCCGGGCCGGACCCGGCCCGGGCATCGACCGAGGCAGTCGCATGTCTGAACCCCACACGAGGCCCGCCCAGATGATCCCCTCCGCACCCCTGCGGCCCGGGGACACGATCGGAATCTGCGCGCCGTCCATGGCGCACGCCGCGCGCTACCCACGTCGCAGGGAGCGGGCGCTGGCGCACCTGCGGGAGCTCGGCTACCAGGTGCGCGGCAGTCGCAACTGGCTGCGGGACACCGGGCACACGGCCGGTACGGCCGCCGAACGGGCGGCGGACCTGCACGAGTTGTACGCGGACCCCCAGGTCCGCGTCATCATGACCTCGATCGGCGGCCACAACGCCAACCAGCTGCTCGACCTGCTGGACTACGACCTCATCCGGGCTCACGCGAAGCCGCTGGTCGGCTACAGCGACACCTCCGCCCTGCTGCTGGCCATCTGGCAGCGCACCCGGGCCGGTGTCGTCCAAGGGCCCCAACTGCTCCCGCAGTGGGGCGAGTACGGCGGATGCCATCCGGACACGCTGCGGTCCTTCCGGCAGATCCTGGGGAACGGGAGGCCGGCCGGCCGGATGACCTTCCCGACCGAGCGTGTGATCGAGTTCCTGCCCTGGGACGAGGCCGACGACCGGCCGCGCGAGAGGCTCGCCGCCGACGCGCCCCGCGTCCACGTCCGGGGCCGCGCCACCGGTCATCTCATAGCGGCCAACCTGGAGACCCTCCTCTCGCTGGCCGGGACCCCGTACTGGCCCGACCTGGACGGAGCGGTCCTCCTCCTGGAGAGCACGACCACCGACCTGGCCCCGCTCACCGCCCGCCTCACCCAGCTCCGTCAGATGGGAGTGCTGGACCGCCTCGCGGGCCTCGGCCTCGGGCGGTTCGCCGACGCGGACTTCGACCGCTCGGACGACCTCGCCGAGCTGATCGCCCAGGAGACAGCCGGCTTCGACGGGCCGCTGGTCACCGGTCTTCCCGTCGGCCACACGGACCCGATGCTGTGCATCCCGTTCGGCGCCCGGGCCACGCTCGCGGCCGCGGACACCGCGTGCGAGCTCACCGTTCTGGACAGCGTGGTGACGGCATGACCGGACGCCGGGGGCCTTCCGTGCACCCCCTCGCCCTGCTGACGGGCGCCGTTCTGGCCGGGCTGACCGCGACCCAGTTCGTCCACACGGTGCGGGACCGCAACCGCTGGCCGATCTGCTCCAACAACATGTTCAACCGTCCGCTGCCCCAGCGCGTGGAGCAGTTGAGGGTGCGGCTCAGGGACGGGACGCGCTGGACCGAGCCGCGGTCGGTCTACGGGCTGCTGCCCCTGGAGTTCTTCCGCGTGGTCGACATCTGCGACGCCGTACTCGTCGACAACGAGGACCCGGAGGTCCGGGACAGGTTCTGCCGCCGGGTCGTCGAGCGGCTGAACTCACGGCCGTGGAGGGGCTTCGACGAGATCAGCGCTTCGGAGCGGGCGAGCGACCCCCGCGGATTCACCGGCCTCGAACTGCTGGTGGTCACGGTGGACCTCGCCGACTACTGCCGGGCCACCGACTCACCGCTCCACGACATCGACGTACTCCACCGCTGGGAGGCCCCCTGATGCTGCGCAGGATCACCGACATCCTGTTCCGGCAGGCCGACGCTCCTGCCCGACTGCGGCTGACCACGACCGCGCTGGGCGCCGTCGCGCTGAGGACCTTGTGGCACATGCCGGACGGGGCCTTCCTGGACGAGCACCGCGACACCGTGATGTCCGAGCAGGTCCGGGGCAAGCGGACGTTCCAGCTCAGCCGACGGCAGTACGACGTCCTGCGCGGCTCCGCCCTGGCGGGGATGGCCCTGTGGACCGCCGGCGTGCGCCACCCGGCCGTCCGCGCGGTCGCCGCCACCGGCTTCATCGGCTCCAGCGCCTACGTCGCGCACTTCCACCCGCGGTTCTGGAACTACAACAGCCACCTGAGCCTGTTCGTCCTCGCGGCGGCGGCGGCCGATGTCCGCGAACCGGCGGGCGGGTCCCGATCGGATGCGGTGGAACAGCTCCAGTCCGTGGCGATCGCCTCGATGCAGCTGGGCGCGGCCACCATCTACAGCCAGGCCGGCCTGTCGAAGCTCCTGCACGGGGGCAAGGAGTGGTTCACGTCGGGCAACACGGTACGGGGCTCTCTCGTCCTGCTCGGCACCCCGGCGGGAGTCGAGGTGAGCCGGCACGACCGGCTGATGCGACTGGTCGCGGTGGCCACGGTCCTGGGGGAGACCGCGATGCTGCCCCTCCTGATCGCCCGCTGGGGCGACCGGCGGCTGATCGGCGCGGCGGCTGTCGGGTTCCATCTGTTCACCCGCCGCTATCTGGGCATCTCCTTCTGGCACCTGTGGTGGCTGCACCCGGCTCTCTTCGTCCTCCCGCTGGACGGCGACGAAGCCACCTCCGCCCTGATCCGCCGGCTGGGTCACGCGCTGACCGGGGCGACCGGGGCCGCACGGCCCCACCTCACCGCCACCTCCAAGGGAGTCTGACCATGCGGCAGGAAGGCCTCACGACGTACGGACCGGAAGCGGCCCGGCAGGCCCGGGAGCGGCTGAACGCGTGGGCGAGCGGCTTCGCCGACTGGTTCGAGGCGGCCGGCGCGCAACGGCTCGCCCCTGAGCCGCCCGTCCCGACCACGGACCGGACGATTCTGTTCACCAACTCGGCGGTGGTCCCGTTCAAGCCGTTCATCCGCGGCGACACCCCTCTCGGAGACCGCTGGGTGGCGGTACGGCAGCCCTGTATCCGCAGCCAGAACCTGCGGGCCACCTTCGTGTCCGACTTCCACACCGAGTTCGTCCTGCACTTCGAGATGCTCGGGGCGATGGCTCCCGCCGACCAGCTGACCTCCTTCACCGAGGCGATCGCCGGCTACTTCGGAACCCACCTCGGTCTGGAGGGCGACGGGGTGGCCTTCAAGGTGCACTCGCGTCACCACGATCTGAGCGGCGCGTGGAAGGAGGCGTGGACCGGGCCCATCGGCTACGACGGCGAAGCCGACGGCTTCTACAACTGGACCTTCGGCGACGACGGGATGACCGGCCGGGGAGCCACGTTCTGCCTGGTGCAGCCCGACGGACACTGGCGGGACCTCGGCAACCTGATCGCCTTCGAGTGGAACGGCGAGACCGTCGCCTACGGCTTCGGCATCGGGGTGGAGACCCTGGCGGCCGGGCTCACGGCCGAGCGCTGGGTCATCGACTCCACCGCGGAAGGCCGGATCCACCACGCCAAGACGTCGCAGGAGGCCAAACTCGCGGACCTGACGGGCCTGCTCGTGCAGCTGTACCGGGCCGGCATCGTCGTCTCCAACCGGGCCCAGGGCTACATCATGCGCAAGGCGCTGGTGTACGTGGAAAGACTCGCGGGCCGGCTCGGTGTGGAGGACGAGGTGCTCATCGGCAGGCTGGCCGCCATCGCGGCGGTCGAAGCGCCCGGCACGGAGGTGGAGGGCCAGTTCCGGGACCATCTGGAGCAGCTCCGGCACGAGGCCGTCGTCACCCGCTCGGTCGATCTGTCCTTCTTCTGCGACACCGCGCTGGAGCCCGAGGTGCTCTGCGGTGCGATCGAGGAGGAGTCCCGTCCCGAGCTACTGGCTCTGGAAGCCCGGGTGACCGACACCTGGGAGGGCCCCTCACTCCCGGCCGGGCGCCGGTCGGTGACGCTCGGCCTCACCCTGACCTCCCGCAGCCAACTGGCGCCCGCCGCGCTGCAGGCCCTGCTCAGGGAGGTCGCCGGCAAGCTGTCGGACCGCTTCGACGTGGTGCTTCGCGGCCGGTTCCAGGACGATCCCCCACCGGCCTCGGCGGAGCGGGCCGAAAAGGACTCCGGCGACGGAGCGGTGGCTCCGTGAAGCAGAAGTTCGGTAGGGGCTACTGGATGCTGCTCGCTTCCGTGACGGTCTCCAGCCTCGGTGACGGCATACGCCTCATCGCCATGCCGCTGCTGGCCTATTCGCTGACCGGCAATGCCGTCGACATCTCCTTCATCATGGTGATCGCCGCGCTGCCGGGGCTCGTGCTCGGACCGCTGGTCGGCGTCCTGGTCGACCGGTTCGACCGCCGTTTGATCCTGATCGCCGCGAACCTCGCGCGGGCCGTGCTCGTCCTGGTCTTCGCGGCCGTGATCCTGGCCGACGCCGCCGAGATGTGGCAGGTGTACGCGATGACCGCGGCGCTCTCGATCGCCGAGCTCTTCGCGGAGTCCGCCACCTTCACGATGGTCTCGGCCTCCGTGCCGGTCGAGCGGCTGGAGAAGGCCAACTCCCGTCTGTTCTCAGCCCGGATGCTGACGCAGCAGGTCATCGGTTCGCCGGTGGCGGGCGTGCTCTTCGGCGTGGCGATGAGCGCGCCCTTCCTCGCCGAGGGCGGGCTGTTCCTCGTCGCCGCCGTCGTCACGCTGTTCATCCCGGCGGGAAAGCGGCGGCTTCCGCGGGCGGACGCGGAGGGACGGGAGGACGCCGAGGCGGCCCGGGCCCCGATGACGGAGCAGATGCGCGAAGGGATCCGGATCATCCGGCGGACTCCGATGCTCAGCACCATCCTGCTGAGCGACGCTCTGCTGAACTTCTGGATGCTCATCTCCACCGCCTTGATGGTGGTGTACGCCAAGGGGGAACTGGGCGTCACCGACACCCAGTTCGCCCTGATGTTCACCGTCGCGGCCGTGGGCAGTGTGCTCGGTGGCCTGTTCCTCCCGCCGCTGGTGCGCCGGGTCGGCGTCCGGTGGACCATGGCGCTCGCCCTGGTCGTGACCGGGGCCAGTCGCCTGGCCCTGGGCCTCACCTCGGATCCCTGGCTGGCGATCGCCACGTTCTTCACCGGCGGCGCCTCGTACTTCATCTGGGACATCGCCATCGCCTCGTACCAGCAGCGCGTCACCCCCAACCACCTCCAGGGCCGTGTTCACGCCACGACCGGCAGCTTCCTCTACGGAGCGGCGGTGGTGGCCGCCCTCACCGGCGGTCTGGCCTCGGAACTCATCGGCGTACGTGCCGTCTTCGTGATCGGCGCTGTCGCCATCCTGCTGCTGAGCGTGTACTGGGTGGTCCTCGCCCGGCGCGGCGCGGCCTCCGTCGAGGAGGACGCACAGGAACCGAACGACGCCGTATCCGTTTCCTGACCCGGTCGGCTCCCTGCTCCGCGCGCCGGCCCCGATCGGCCTGCCGGCGCTGATGACCCCGAACCAGAAAGGACCCCAGAGAGAATGAACAGCACAGCGGAGCGGCCCGAGCAGGTCATCGTCTGCAAGTGGAACCACGACCTGATCGCCACGCTGCTGGAGCACACGCCCGAGGTCTACGTCATCCTGGACGACTTCGACGTGGAGCACATGGGCCCCGACTGGGAACTCCTGAAGGGAGCGGCGAAGGTCTACCGGGTCGGCGAGTTCGACTCCCTGGAGGAGATCGCGTCCGTGGCGGCAGACCTGTCCCTGCGAGGGGTGTCCGGCGACCGGGTCGTGAGCTTCACGGAGTTCAGCCAGTACGGTGCCGGCTACCTGTCCACGCTGCTGGGGGACAGCGACGACCCGCTGCACCATGTGGCCTTCCGCGACAAGCGGCTGATGAAGCAGCGCGTCGCCGCCGCGGGGATCGCCGCGGCCAACTGGGTCAGTCTGCCGAACCGTTCGGACGAGCACGACCTGGCCGCGGTGACCGAACGGCTGGAGTTCCCCGTGGTGGTCAAGCCGGTGGCGGGCGCCGGCACCATCGGCACGTTCACCGTCCGGTCCGCCGAGGAGTTGGCGCCGCGCCTCTCGGCGCTCGATCCGATTCCGTTCTTCAAGTCCCGTCAGCTCATCGCCGAGGAGTTCGTGGTCGGCCGTGAGCTCCACGTGGACGCCCTCTGGGACGGGGACGAGCCCCTCTTCCTGGTGGTGAGCGCCTACTTCGTCAATGTGCTGTCGGTCCTCGAAGGGCTGAAGGACGCAACGGCCGCGACCGGTACCCCGCTCGACGGCAGCTACGTGATCAGCCGCGAGGACGCGCCGGACCTCTACAAGCAGGTGCTCGATGTGCACCGCAACGTCAACCGGGCGCTCGGCATCGACCGGGCGGTCACCCATCTGGAGCTGTTCGAGAAGCCGGACGGCGAGCTGGTCTTCTCCGAGATCGCCACCCGGCTGGGCGGCGCCTACGTCGGCTCGATGCTGACCGAGGTCCTCGGCCGGGACGTCTTCCAGGTGGTCGGCGAGGGCCTGGTGCGAGGCTCCCTGCGGGAGACCCGGGGCAAGCACCGGTATGTGGGCGCGGTGCACCTGCGGCCCGCCCGTCCCGGGCGTATCACCGCCCTGCCCTCCGAGGAGGAGATGCTCGCGATCGAGGGTGTACAGCAGGCACAGCGCGTGGCACGCGTCGGATCGGTGGTGGACTTCTCCCATCCGTCCGAGTGGTGCGTCTTCGTGATCCTGGGCGCCGAGACGGCCGAGGAGTTCGACGCGCTCGTCGCGCGGGTGGGCCGTGAGCTGACGGTCGAGGTCGAACCCGTCGACTGAGCCACTCCCGACGACCGTCAAGCCCGCGTCTCACTGTGCGAGACGCCACCCGCTCCTGTCGTATGCACGCCACGACGTTCCCCGGTTCGCGGAAAGCATGGAATACCTCGCCGCATTGGAAGATAATTCCAGGACACAGACTTCGACGGATTGGCGCACTTCGAACGGGGCGAGGGGGAGAACATCACCATGATCAACGGCTGGTGGTAGGAAAGCACTTCGCATCTCGCGCGGGCCGGGTCGGCGGTTTACGAGTCTTCCTCACCGAAGCAATTACCCGTAGAACACGCAGGTGTTCGCGCCGACCCGGAACGCCCTCGTCCGTCAATCGTCCCGGGTGTCCAACAGCCCGGCCTTGGCGAGCTGAACAGCGACCTGGAATCGGCTCTGCACGCCGATCCGGTCGAGCATCGCCGAGATCGTCCGGCTGAGTGTGCGGGGAGAAATGCTCAGCTGCCGGGCGATCGCCTCGTCCTTCGCCCCCATGGCGAGCATGCGGACGATCGCCTGCTCCTGCGAGGTCAGCGAGAGCCGATCGGCGGCCTCGTCCTCGCACCTCTCCTGAAAGGGAGACGCGGAGTGCCAGTGGAACTCGAAGATTTCCGTGAGACAACGCACCATCTCGCAGCTCTGGATCGCGAAGGCGCCTTTCGACGAGTCCTTGGGGTCGATCGGGAGTACCGCGAGGTGCTCGTCCATCAGGATCATCCGAATAGGCAGATAGGGCGCGAGCCTGATGCCGGCGCCGTGGTGCGCGGCTTCCGCCAGATAGTCCCTGACATAGTCGGTGTTCGCTATGTGGTGCGGATACAGCGCCCTGACCTCCACACCGCGGGAGATCACCTCGGCATCGCGGAGAATCATCTCGTCCGCCAGATTCTGCGGCGGCGCCCCGCCCGGGTGCATGGCCAGCTGGCGGCGTTCGATGCCGTCCATCCGCTCCTCGATGAAGGAGTTGACCTCCCCACCGGACAGCAGCAGCTCGACATGGGCTCCCGTGTCGGCCTGATTCCGCACCGGGAAATTGCGCATCAGGACCCGGATCATGTCCCGACTGCAGGCGAGGCGGCTTCTGCTTTCCTCAAGGATCTGCTCCTCGAGCGCGAGCAGTCGGGTCAGCGCCTGCTCGGGCCGTGAGATGGCGTAGCCCGACGGCGTGCCCGGAGCGGGTGCGAGCAGCCCCAGATCGGCGAGCCTGCAGACCGCCTGCTCGACCCGCCAGGGCTCAGCCCCGACCTCGGGGCCCACCGCGGTGGCATCCCAGTCCTGCCGCTTGTTCGCTGTCCAGTACAGCATTCGAGCCAGTTCATCCATCCCACCCCCCTGTTCTCCCATGATTGTTTTCCCCCTGAGGACTCACGACCACGTGGCCGAATTTTTACCGAACTTACACACCCATGTGAACACCCATCAAGCATTGGGGATTCTCGGCTCGTTATGTCCCCATCCGTGCCCGATGTGAGCCGGTACGAATCAGGCCTCCCACGACCGCGTTGCGGCACAAGAGCGACCGAGCGCACCAGGGGCGAAATCGCGCCAGTCCATTCTCTCGAATCAAGAGAAGTCGCGGGGTGTGAATCGGACGGCGTCGGTCATCGGGCGGCGACGGATGTACGGGAAGGCTCCCCCGCCGGCCGCCGGCCGGCTTCCCTGGACAGGAGAAGGGGACGCGCCACCACTTCTCCGTTCTGCCAGCGTGCGCTGGCTCGTTCGCCGTAGCCCCCGAACGGCTGGTTGCCGTCCTCGGCATCGAGGGCGGTGCGCGCACCGCAGTTCTGGGACGTCCCGAGGACCGGGTCGGACAACGCGGGCTCCCCGTACACACTGACGTACATACCGCGTGCCTTTTCCGTCCCGCTCTCCAGCCAGGCACGGACCTCGGACGGTTCCGAGTAGCCGGCCAAGCACAGGACCGGGGAGAAGAGTTCCGGCGGATGGGTCTCCGCCAGGTCCGTGAACTCAAGGACGGTGGGCTCCAACCAGCGGCTGTGCGCGTCGACATGTCCACCGCTGCGGACCTTGTCCCGATGCCTCTCGACGAACTCGGCGGCCGCGTCGAAGGCATCGGCGTAGAAGAGAGCGGGAGAGACGAGGCCGGTCCGCTCCCGGGGAGCACGGGGAACCCGGCCGAAGGCGGCGGACAGCCCTTCCGCGATCTCCCGGTACACCGAGGTGTGGGCGATCAGGAGGTCGGGGCAGAGACAGTCCTGTCCGCCGTTGAAGAGACGGGCCTCGACCGTCGCGCGGACCACTTCCGGGACGTCCGCACGAGGCCCGGCCACCACGGGGTTGGGGCCGGACCCGAATCCGAGTATGGGGATGTCGGCGGGGATCGATTCCCTGATGTGGAGCAGGTTCTCGTAGCGCCCGGTGAAGACCACCATCCCGGCGGCGCGGCACAGTTCCACGAAGTTCCGCTGGGAGACGTCCACCAGGGAGACCGGGCTGTTGGGCAGGTCCCGCAGCAGCTCCTGGAGGGGAATCACCACGTCCCGGGTCCGCGCCGACGGCCGTAGCAACACCTCGTCGCTCCACAGTCCGGGCATCAGGCCGAAGAGAACATACGAGTAGAGCACGTTGTTCGACGGCAGGAAGGTACAGACGCGACCCCCGCACCGGCCGGTGAAGCGCGCCACCTCCTCCCGGCCGCCACGCAACACGTCGACAGCGGAGTTGAGTTCGGCGACAGCACTGTCCCTGGTGGCCATGCCCGTCAGCACGCCGATCAGTTCCTCCGACCGGTCCAGCAGCCACTGTGCCCACGTGGAACACAGGAGATCCACGTGGTCCAGGTCGAGCCCGGGGCCCGTGACCCGGCGGCCGGAAGACGCAGCGTGCACGGTTTCCTCCTCGAATGGGATGACCTGCTGTCAGGCCCGCCGCGTGAAAGCGATGGTCGCCGCACCGAACGCGCAGGCGATGCCGGCCGCGAGGTAGGCGAGGTGGTAACCGGTGAGGTCGTCACCGCTGGTCGCCGCGACCAGGACCATGACCGCCACTCCGACGCTGGCGCCGATCTGCTGGGCCACGACGTTCACCGCCCCGGCGACCGCGTGCTGGTGCGGCGGGACGCCGGACAGCGCGGCGGACGTCATCGAGGGGAAGTTCAGCCCCTGGCCGATGCCGCTGACCACCAGGCCGGGCAGCACGTGCAGCAGATAGTCACCGTCCTGGGGCGTGCTCATCCACAGCGCCGTTCCGCCGCCGATCAGGAGGAGCCCGACGACCATCAGGGTGGGCGGAGCGTACCGGGCCAGCAGACGTCCGGTGGCGTAGTTGGCGGTGAGGAACACCGCCAGCGACATCGGCACCATGGCGAGACCGGACTCGAGCGGAGAGTAGTCCAGCATCCCCTGCAGATACAGGGGCGCGAAGAACAGCATGCCGACCGAGCCCATGTACTGGAGGAACGCCGCCAGGCTGGCTGCCCGTACCGATGAGATCCGGAAGAGGCCGAGAGGAAGCACCGGGTCGACGGTGCGGTGTTCGCACACGACGAAGACCGTCAACGAGGCCACGGCGGCGCAGACCGCGATCCACGCCAACGTGCCGCTGCTGCTCACCCCGACGACCAGCAGGGTGAGACCGAGCGTCCCCGATATCGCGCCGGGCAGGTCCAGCCTGCCACCCCGCCCGACGCCCCGGGGGAGGCCGGCCCGCGTCACGGCCAGCACGGCCGCACCCACCACGACCGAGAACCACAGCACCGACCGCCAGCCGAGGAGCTGGGTCAGCACTCCGCCCAGCAGCACCCCGCCGCTGAAGCTGGCCGCGCCCACCGCGGCGTACACGCTGAGCGCCCGGTTCCGCGCCGGACCCGCCGGGAACACCTCGGTCAGCATGGCCAGCGCGGCCGGACCCGACAGGGCCGCGCCGATGCCCTGGACCGCCCGCGCACCGAGCAGCACCGCGATGTCCGGCGCGAGAGCTCCGGCCAGCGCGGCCACGGTGAACAGGGCGACACCGGCGGCGAACACCCTTCGCCGGCCCAACACGTCGGCGAGGCGGCCCCCCACCAGCAGGAAGCCGGCGAACGTCACCGCGTAAGCGATCATGACCCACTGGAGCGTGGTGTCGGCCAGGTC
Organism: Streptomyces sp. NPDC102283; assembly: GCF_044766265.1. Taxonomy (NCBI): domain Bacteria; kingdom Bacillati; phylum Actinomycetota; class Actinomycetes; order Kitasatosporales; family Streptomycetaceae; genus Streptomyces; species Streptomyces sp. NPDC102283. The sequence goes on along the minus strand of NZ_JBIWLQ010000005.1, from coordinate 207,796 downwards.
GAAGCGTGCTCCGATGGACGGCAGGGCGGCGTTGAGCACCCCGAGACCGCTCACGTCCAGTGCGAGCGCCCCCGCCAGCACGCCGAGCGCCAGGCCGGGGCGGTGCTGCGGCTTCACGTCGGTACCGGTCATACGGGCCGGCCCGGGAACGCGCCGACGGCTATACCGGCGGCGTCGGCCCGCACTCCGGGCGCCACGGCCGGGAAAAGCCGACGCGGACTTCCGAATAACGTCCCCCCGACGGCCAAGACCTGCCGTGCGATGGCGCGTTCCATCTGTCCGGTTTTCGCCAGCATGACGGCAGATTCGGCCGACACCGGTTCGTGGTTCACGGATTTCATGCCGAGCAGCTTGCAATGCCGGTCGCCCGCTGTCCAGAGCGCGCCGGAATTGCGCCGATACTCCCCCGCGACCTCGTTGTTCAGAACCGATTGAGTCGCGGATTCCCCTGCGATCCGGGCGATTTTCCGGTACGGGCCCGGGGCGCGTCGGAGTTGTCTCGCGTTGAACGAAGTCGGCCTCCGATGCCCTTGCCGTCCGAACCGTCTCACGGCCGGATGAGGGGGAGCGAAAATCAGTCACCCGAGGGGCTGGATTCGGCCAGCGCACCTTCTTACTCACGAATCACACTTGTCTCGCCATTCGCGGAATGGCACTCTGAGCCCGGCGGGTGAGCGAGCCACTCTCGACCCGCCCATACCGGTCCGCACAGTTCTCGGCTTCGGCTGACGGGCGTAAAGATCTCTGCCTGCCCTGTTCCGGAGACAACGCGGTCACGGATCAGCTCGGCCAGGAGATGGATGACTTACCCCGGCAGCCGGACTGCCGGGAAGTGATCGTGAACCCGATCTCGATCGGGTTCAGCCAGGACGGCTTGACGGGGGTTGAGTCTCAGTGCGCTTACTGACCTTTGGGCAGTCATGCCTTCCTGTTCGGGAGGGGAAGGGCCACCCGGCAGGACACGGGTTCCCTTCTCCCGAGAAAACTTCCTCCTGGCTCCGCGCAGCACTCGACATGGCGTAGCGAATTCTCCCGTTCACACCATCCGCATAGCCGACCGCTCCGGCGAGCCGGCTCGGCCACCTGAGTGCCGTCATCGTTTCGACCTCTTCTCTGTCGCACAGTTGACGGAGTTTCCGCGCCCTTTGACCATCGGCCGCGAGCTCTGGCCGCACCCCATAAACATCCCTGCCGAGGAGCCGAAATGCCCCAGGAGCTCGGAGCGCGAGATCAACGCGCCACAACAGATTTCATTGTTTCTCGCATTGCCGAGCTGATGGGCGTATCCAAGGATGCGGTGGATCGCTATGTTCCGATGCACCAGTACGGTCTGGACTCGCTGAAGCTGACGGCCGTCGCCACCTCGCTGTCCGAGTTCCTCGGCCGGCGCGTGCCGGTCACCTGGATGTGGCAGTACCCGACCGTCGACGAGCTGTCCCGGGCCCTGCTCGACGGTCCACGCGCCGCGGAGACCGCGTCGGCCGGCGATCGCCGGGCGGCCGTGCACGAGCCCATCGCCATCGTCGGCATCGGTTGCCGGTTCCCCGGCGGACCGGATCCGACCGCGTTCTGGCAGCTGCTGTCGGAGGGCCGCGACGCCGTCGGCGCGGTGCCGGCGGCGCGGCGCGAACTCCTGGGCGACAGTGCGCGGTGGGGCGGGTTCATCGACGGCATCGACCAGTTCGATCCGCTGTTCTTCAACATCTCCCCCCGCGAAGCGGTCCAGATGGACCCGCAGCAGCGCCTGATCCTGGAGCTGGCCTGGGAGGCGCTGGAGGACGCGGGGGTCGCGCCCGACAGCCTCATCGGCACCGAGACCGGCGTGTTCATGGCCTCCTGCTGGGGCGACTACGCGGCCCTGGCGCACTATCGCGGCCCCGATGCCCAGATCACCCCGCACACCGCGACGGGCATGCACGACGGCATCATCGCCAACCGCGTCTCCTACGTCCTCGGCCTGCAGGGCCCCAGCATGGCCATCGACGCCGCCTGCGCCGGATCGCTGGTCTCGGTGCACGCGGGATGCCAGTCCATCTGGATGGGCGAGAGCGAACTGGTGCTGGCCGGCGGTGTGAACCTGAGCTTCGTCTCCGACTACTACACCGCCATGGACGCGATGGGCGCGCTCGCCCCGGACGGCCGCTGCAAGTCGTTCGACGCCCGGGCCAACGGCTACGTACGCGGCGAGGGCGCCGGGGTCGTCGTGCTCGCCCCGCTGAGCGTGGCCCTCGAACGCGAGCTGCCGGTGTACTGCGTGATCAAGGGCAGCTCCTCCCAGAACGACGGTCTGAGCAACGGCATGACCGCGCCGAACCCCCAGGCGCAGGAGCTGATGCTCCGCAACGCCTACCGCCGGGCCGGCATCGCACCCTCCCAGGTCGACTACATCGAGTGCCATGGCTCCGCGACGCCGCTGGGCGACCCGATCGAGGCCAACGCCATCGGCGCGGTGCTGGGCGGTGACCGCGGGTATCCGCTGCGGCTCGGTTCCGTCAAGTCCAACGTCGGGCATCTGGAGGCGGCGGCCGGCATCGTCGGCCTGGTCAAGCTCGCCCTGTCGATCCGCAACGGCGTGCTGCCGCCGAGCCTGCACTACGCCACTCCCAACCCGCAGATCATGTTCGACGAGTACAACCTCACCGTCCAGGACCGGTTGACGGCCTGGCCCCGCCGGTCCGACGCCCGCCGCGGGGGCGTCAGCTCGTTCGGCTTCGGCGGCGCGATCAGTCACGTCGTCGTCGAGGAGCTGCCGCGTCCCGAGGGCTCACTCCTCCTGCTGGCCGCGGAGTCGAAGGAAGCGCTGGCCGAGCGGGCCGCGGCGCTGTGCGCGGAGACCGATCTGCGGACGGTGTGCCGGCAGAGCCCCGGCGACGGCGGGTTCCGGCTCGCGGCCGCCGCCCGCGACATGACCGAGCTCAGGGCGCAGCTGGGCTCCCTCGCCACCGGCGCGCCCACGGCCGGGATGAGTGTCGGGGAGCCGGCCGCCCGCAGGCCGCGGGTGGCGTTCCTGTTCTCGGGCAACGGCTCGCAGTGGGTGGGCATGGGCCGGCAACTGCTCGCCGGCAACCCCGTGTTCCGGCGGTCGCTGATGCGCTCGGACAAGCGGATGCGGGAGCTGCTGGGCTTCTCGGTCGTCGACCAGATGCTGGCACCCGACGGCCGGATCGACGACATGGACGTCTTCCAGCCGCTGCTGTTCTCCCTCCAGGTCGCCCTCGCCGACACCTGGCGCTCGTTGGGGGTGGAGCCGGACGTCGTCACGGGACAGAGCGTCGGTGAGTTCGCCGCCTCCCACATCGCCGGGGCGCTCGACTTCGAGGACGCCTCCCGGCTGGCCGCCCACCACGGCCGCCTCCTCCAGCAGCTCGCCGTCGGACGCGGCGACGGCATCGTGGTGATGGCCGACGCGGAGGTCTCCGCGCGGTACCTGACCGGTCAGCTCACCGTCGCCGGCCACAACGGCCTGAACTCCACCCTGGTCACCGGTACCCCGCAGGAGATCGAAGGACTGGTCCAGCGGCTGACCGAGGAGGGCATCACGAGCCACCAGGTGCGGATGGGGCACGCGCCGCACTCGCCGCTGGTCGACCACGTCCTCGCCCCGCTGAAGGCCGAGCTCGACGGCATCACGCCGCGCACCACGCGCATCCCGATGATCTCGACGGTCACCGGTGAACTCGTCGACGGCGCGGAGCTCGGACCGGACTACTGGGCGGAGAACCTGCGCCAGGAGATCCGGCTGGTCGACGCCCTGAAGGCCCTGCGCGACCACGACGTCGACGCGGTGATCGAGATCAGCCCGCATCCTGTCCTGCTCAAGTCCGTGTCGGAGATCCTGACGGCGACCACCCTGCCCTCGCTGCGGCGCGGCACCGACGAGTCCTGGACCCTGCTCAGCTCGCTCGGCGCGCTGTACACCGCCGGCCACCCCGTCACCCCCGGCCCGTTCCTCGCGGGCGACCGCGGACGCCATGTCCCGCCCGGCCAGGGCCACATCGCGGCCGACGAGCAGACCCAGCTCGTGCCCGTCACGGCCCGCACGGCCGCCGCGCTGGCCGACACCTGCCGTGAGCTGTCCAGCCATGTCGAGCGGGACACGGGCCTACGGGTCTCCGACCTGGCCTACACGCTCACGACCAGACGCGCTCACCACAACCACCGGACGGCGCTGCTCGTCCGCAACCGCCAAGAGCTCCTGGACGGGCTCGCCCGGGTGGCCGCCGGCGAGCCGCACCCGGACGTCCTCACGGGCACGGTCGCGGCCAGCACCGACCGCCGTGTGGCCCTGGTGTTCTCCGGCGGCGGCACCCAGTGGGTCGGCATGGGCCGGGAACTCCTGGACTCGCACGCCGGATTCCGCGGGTGGATGCGGGCCTGCGACGCCGCCGTGCGCGCGGCCGGCGGCAGCTCGGTGCTCGACCAGCTCGCCGCCCCGGCCGAGGAGTCCCGGTACGAGGAGATGGACTTCCAGCAGCCGGTCCTGTTCGCCCTCCAGGTGTCGCTGGCGAAGGTCTGGCTGGAACTCGGCATCCGGCCGACCGCCGTCGTCGGGCACAGCCTCGGCGAGGTCGCGGCCGCGTGTGTCGCCGGCTCGCTGTCGCTGGACGACGCCGCCCGTGTCGTGGTCGCCCGGTCGCACCTGCTGGAGCGCAAGGCGGCGTCCGGTGCCATGATCTCGGTCGATCTGCCGGAGCGGGAACTGCTGCCCAGGATCGCCCCGTACGCCGAGCACGCGGCCATCGCCGTGGTGAACAGCCCCACCAGCGCGGCGGTGTCCGGCTCGCCCGAGGCCATCGACGCCCTGGAGTCCGACCTCGAGCGGGCGGGGATCCCGACCCGGAGGATCCGGGTCGAACGGCCGGTGCACAGCCCGGGCATGGACTCGCTGCTCGAACCCCTGCGCGAGCTCATCGACGGCATCACCCCGCTGGCGAACACCATCGAATTCCGCTCCACGGCACTGGCCGGCGCCGTGGACCCGGTCGCCGACGTCGAGTACTGGGTGCACAACCTGCGCAACCAGGTCCGGTTCGCCGAGACGATCGGCGCGCTGGTCGACGAGGGTGTCGGCACGTTCATCGAGATCGGCCCGCACGAGACCCTGCGCGGCTCGGTCGAGGAGATCGCGCTGACACGTGGCGCCCAGGTGCACGCGATCAACTCCCAGCGCCGCGACGGGAGTGACGTCCGCTGCCTGCTGGGTGCGGCCGCGTCGCTGTTCGTCAGGGGCCTCCCGCTGACCTACGACTCGTTGTTCACCGACGACGTCGAGGTCGTGGAGACCCCGCTCGTGCAGTGGCAGAAGGAACGCTACTGGCTGGACACCGCGCCCAGCCCCCGGGCCGTCGCGGCGACGGTCGCCGCACCGGCCCCCGTCGTCGTGGCCGAGGCCGTGGCCGTGGCCCCTCCCGTGGAGAGCAGGTCGCTGGAGGACGTCGTCCTCGGTGAGATCGCCGACGCGCTGGGCGTACCGGCGAACAGGTTCGACGAAAACGCGAGCCTGCGCGACTTCGGCCTCGACTCGATGCTGGCGATCCGGCTGGTCAACCGGCTCCAGTCGCTGTTCGGCCACCGGGTGTCGCCCGTCGTCTTCCTGGACGGCCGGCCCCTGTCCGAGGTCGTCGGCCACTTCGCCGAGACCGTCGGCGGGTCGGCCACGACCGCCGCGGCCACGACGGCTCCGGCACCCGAAGCCGTACCGGCGCCGCTACCGGAGGCCGCACCCGTGCGGGCATCCGGGACCGAGCAGACCCGGTCCTACCTCGACGACCTCTCCGAGCTGGACACCGAGGAGCTGGTCGAGGAGCTGGCCGCGCGCGGCTTCCTGGAGACCACCGACGTACCGGCGTCGGAGCAACTGCGCGGCGGCGGCCTCGGCCTGCACGTGGCGCCGGCGTCGCACGGCCAGGCCTCACTGTGGTTCATGCAGCAGATCTCACCCGACGCCGTGCCCTACAACTTCATGGTGGCCGCCCGGATCAGGACCGCGGTCGACGAGCAGAGGCTCGACGCCGCCGTACGGGCGGTGATGGAGCGGCACCCCGCCCTGCGCACCCTCTTCGTCGAGGCGGGCGGAAGGCCTCACCAAGTCATCCTGGAGGAACCGCAGTACGAGTTTCTCGTCGTGGACAGCACGGACCTGGACGACGAACAGGCCCGCGAGGAGCTGGCCGAGTACGGGCACCTGCCACTGGACCTGGACAACGGCCCGCTGGTCAGGGTGGTGCTGATGGCGCGGGGGCCGGCGGACCACTACCTGCTGGTGCTCGTGCACCACATCGCGTCGGACGCGGCCTCGGCCGACGTCATGATCCGTGAACTCCAGGAGCACTACGCGGGCGTCGACCTCGCCGCACGCGAACCAGTCGCCCCCTACACGGAGTTCGTCGAGTGGGAGCGGCAGTGGCTGGCCGGTCCGGCCGCCGAGGCGGCGCTGGACTGGTGGTCGCGCGAGCTGGCCGACCCGCCCGCCCACCTCGACCTGTCCACCAAGGAGCGCCCGCCCGGCGTCACCTATGAGGGCCGCGACCTGTACCTGCGCTGGAGCGCCGAGGAGACGCGGCTGCTCCGGGAGTTCGCGGTACGCGAGGGCGTATCGATCAGCACCGTCGTGCTCGCCGGATTCTTCGCCACGCTGAACCGTGCGGCCGGAGCCGAGGACTCCGTGCTCGCCACCGCCATCGCCCAACGCGGGGAACCAGGCTGGGAATCCGCCATCGGCTACTACCTGAACACCGTGCTGGTACGGGCGCGTCCCACCGGTGAGCGCAGCTTCCGCGACCTGCTGGCCGAGGTCCACGCCTTCTCGCTCGGCCTGCTGGAGCACATGAACTACCCGCTGGACCTGTTGGCCTCCACGCTGAAGCCGACCAGGGCCGAGGGCCGCTCCCCGTGGTTCGACGTGGTGGTGAACTGGCTCTCCTCGGACGCGTTCCCCCGGTCGGTCAAGCTCTTCCACGGCCTCGGCGAGACCATCGCCCCCGACAGCGCCCTGCCGCTCGAACCGCTCCAGGTACGCAGGCACCTCGCCAAATTCGACCTGGAGATCTCGATGGCCGACATCGACGGCGAGGTCGTCGGCCACATCCAGTACAAACCAAGCTACCTGGAGAGGCAGACCGTGACGGCACTGCTCACGCTCTACCGCACTGTGCTTTTCGACTCGATCGCCCGACCCGACCTGCCGCTCGCGGACATCGCACCGGGCGCCGGCGCCGAGGAGACAGACCGGTGACCGAAGCTCTGCACGCCGAGTTCATCGAGCAAGCGGTCAAGAACCCCGGGGCCACCGCGGTCTACTCCGAGGCCGGCATCCTCAACTACGGCGAACTGGACGAGCGGTCCCGGACGCTGGCCGAACGGCTCGTCGCCGAGGGCGCCGGCCCCGGAGTCCCGGTCGGCATCTGCGTCGAGCGCACACCCGACCTGCTCGTCGGCATCCTGGCCATCCTGCGCGCCGGCTCCTGCTACCTGCCGCTGGACCCGAACTATCCAGCGGAACGACTGGACTTCATGGTCCAGGACAGCGGCACCCACCTGCTGCTGACGACGCCCGCCTCCCGGGCCAACTGCCCGGCCGGCCCGACGGTGGTCGTGCTCGACGCGACCGTGCGGACCGAACCGGGCGAGCGGCCCGTGCCGGTCGTGCCCGGCGACACCGCGTACATCATCTACACCTCGGGGTCCACCGGCCGGCCGAAGGGCGTGGCCATCCACCACAGCGGCTGCGTCGCCATGCTGTCGGAGATGGACCGCGTCTTCGAGGGCCGCGACCTGAGCGGCGTCTCGGCGGCCAGCTCGGTCTGCTTCGACATGTCCGTGATGGAGATCTTCGCCGCGTTGTGCCGGGGCGGCGCCGTCATCCTGGTGGAGAGCGCCGTGCACCTGCCGGACAGCCCGTACGCCGACCGGATCACGCACCTCAACGTCGTCCCGTCGGTGATGAACGGCCTGCTGGACGCCGGAGCCCTGCCACCGAACGTCCGCACGGTCGTGTTCGGCGGCGAACCCCTGCGGCGCAAGCTGGTGGACCGGGCGTACCGGGAGACCAGCGCCGACCGGGTGTACAACGCCTACGGACCCACCGAAGGCACCGTCTTCTGCTCGCACAAGTGGGTGCGCGAGGACGAGACCGGTGAACCCACCATCGGCACGCCGTCGGTCAGCGCCCGCGCCTACGTGCTCGACGAGGACCTGAAGAAGGTGCCGGCCGGCGTGTCCGGCGAGCTCTTCATCGGTGGCGCCGGCCTGGCCCACGGGTATGTCAACCGGCCGGAGGCCACGGCGGAACGGTTCGTGCGGGACCCGTTCGTGGACGGCGAACTCATGTACCGCACCGGTGACATCGTCACGTACACCGAGGACGGCGAGCTCCAGTTCGGCGGCCGCACCGACCACCAGGTCAAGCTGCGCGGCTTCCGCATCGAGCTGGAAGAGGTCGAGGCCCGGCTGACCGGCTGCCCCGAGGTCCGGGAAGCCGCCGCCGTCGTACGGGACAACCGGCTCATCGGTTACGCCGTGCCCCAGGGCGCTCTGCGGGACGGCGTCTGGCTGGACACCGGACTCCGGACCGCCGTCATCGGCCGGCTCTCCGGCGAGCTGCCCGAGTACATGGTGCCGGCGACGGTCGTCTTCCTGGCCGCCCTCCCGCTGGCGCCCGGCGGGAAGCTCGACCGCACAGCGCTTCCCGAGCCGCCCGCCGACGAACCCGGCCGGCCCGCCTCCGTCGCCGGTACGCCGACCGAGGTGGCGCTGGCGGAGATCTGGGGCGAGCTGCTCGGCCTCGATCCGGCGGGCATCGACGTACAGGCCGCCTTCTACGACCTCGGCGGCGACTCGCTGCTGCTGGTCCGGCTGGCCCGGCTGATGACCCGGCGGTTCGACCGGCGCGTCCGTGTGCCCGACCTGTTCAGCTTCCGTGACATCTCCTCCCTCGCCCGCTGGCTCGACGACGAGAGCGGCGAGACCCCCGAGATCGTCCGGTCGGCCCGCCTCCGCGCCGGCACCCGCCGCGCCGCCCTGCGCGGCCGCTCCACCTCCAGCGGCAGCTGAGCCACCGCCACCCGACCCGAAGCAGGAGCCTTCCCATGACCGAAACGCCCCAGCAGGAGTACGACCCGGGCGACGTGGCCATCATCGGCATGTCGCTCCGGGCCCCCGGCGCCCGTGACAAGCAGCAGTTCTGGGACAACCTCGTGCACGGCAGGGAGTCCGTGTCGTTCCTGACCAAGGACGAGATCCTGGTCGACGAGACCTTGATCCACAGCCCGTTCTACGTACGGGCCTGCGGTGTGCTCGAAGGGTACGACCAGTTCGACCCGTCGGTGTTCGGCATCAGCGACCGGATGGCGAAGGCGATGACCCCGGAGAACCGCCTCTTCCTGGAGAGCGCGTGGGAGTCGCTGGAGGACGGCGGTTACGACCCGGAACGGGTCGATGCCGAGATAGGCATGTACGGCGCCAACAACCCGCAGACCGCGGCGCTCTACAGCTCTCCGCCGGACCGGGTCTCCGTCGGGCCCGAGGCGATCGAGGCGAGTCTGGCCTGGTCGCCGGACACCATGACGTCCAACGCGCTGTACTACCTGGGGCTCACCGGCGAGGCCGTCACCGTCGCCGCCGTCTGCGCCGGCTTCCACTACGCGGTACACCTGGCCTGCCAGTCCCTGCTGCTCGGCCAGACCGACATGGCGATCGCCGGTGGAGCGATGGTCCGTCTGCCGCACCCCCGCGGTCACCTGTGGGAGGAGAACCGCGTCCTGTCCAAGGACGGCCACTGCCGCCCGTTCGACGCCAAGGGGACCGGCACCTCGCTGTCCAGCGGTGTCGTCACGCTGCTGCTCAAGCCGCTGGACCGGGCCGTCACCGACCGCGACCACATCTACGCCGTGGTCAAGGGCACGGCCATCAACAACAACGGCGTCAGTGCGATGGCCTACGGTCTGGCGCAGCCCGAGCGGCTGAGCGCGTGCATCGCCAACGCGATGGAGGTCGGCGGCGTCTCACCGGACAGCGTCTCCCTGTACGAGGCCAACGGCCTCGGCATGGTGATGACCGACGAACTCGAAGTCCACGCGGCGAGCATGGCGTTCGGCAAGCAGACCGGCACCACCTCGATCGGCGGGGTCAAGGGCAACGTGGGCCACGGCGGTGTGGTGTCGGGCGGCTTCGGCGCGATGAAGGCCGTCATGTCGCTCTACCACAAGAAGCTCGCGGCGACGATCAACCTGACGGAGGTCAACGAGGACCTCGACCTCCCCAGCACCCCGTTCGTGCCGCAGGTGGAGTCGGCGGACTGGGAGCCGGAGTCGGGCGTGCGCCGCGCGGGCATCACCTCGATCGGCGGCGGCGGCTACAACGCGCACCTGGTGCTGGAGGAGCCGCCGACCGTCACCGAGCGCGCCCCCGAGGCCGCCGGGAGGCCGCGCCTGGCCACGCTGTCCGCCCTGGACGACGCCGCGCTGGCCCGTCAGCGTACGAAGCTGAGGGACTGGCTGATCGCCGACCCCGACCTGCGTCTGGACGACATCTGCTTCAGCCTCAACGTGGGCCGCAAGGTGATGGAGCGCCGGTGGGCCGCTGTGGTCCGCAGCCGTGAGGAGCTGATCGAGGTCCTGTCCTCCGACGTCCCCCGCGGTCCGGCCGTCACGACCGGCAGCGCGCCGCAGGTGAACACGGACTCCCTCTCGCGGGGCGACAACGGGATCGTCCGGTCCGGAACGGACGTACGGGCGCTGTCCGATCTGGCCGCCGCCTGGGTGAACGGCCATCGGGTGGACTTCGGCTCCCTGCACCTCGGCGAGGCCAGCCACCGCGTGCCCCTGCCCACGTACCCCTTCCAGCCGCGCCGGTTCTGGCGCACGGACTGGTGACCCGTGGGTACACCGGCACTGGACACCCTGGACCTGGGCGATCCGAACACCTTCGCGGACCACGACCTCGACGCGTTCTGGCGCACACTGCGGGACGACGCCCCGGTGTACTGGAACCCTCCGGTCGACGGTCGCCGAGGGTTCTGGGTGCTCTCCCGCTACGCCGACATCATGGCCACCTACCGGGACGACGTGAACTTCACCTCCGAGCGCGGCAACGTGCTCGTGACGCTGCTGGAGGGCGGTGACGCCGGCGCCGGCCGGATGCTGGCCGTCACGGACGGCCGCCGGCACCACGAGCTGCGCAAGATCCTTCAACGGGTGCTCTCCCCGAGGGTGCTCGACGAGGTCGCACGGACCGTGCGGGCCAACACCCGGAAGTGGATCCGCGAGGCGGTCGAGTCCGGCGGCTGCGAGTTCGCCGAGGAGATCGCCGGCCGCATCCCGATGACCACGATCTCCAGCCTGCTCGGCGTCCCCGAACAGGACCGGGACTTCCTCCTCTCCCTGACGAAGACCGCACTGTCGACCGATGACGAGGGTGTCGACGACGTCGACTCCGAGGTGGCCCGCAACGAGATCCTGATGTACTTCATGGACATCGTCGAGGAGCGGCGGGAGGCGCCGGGCGAGGACGTGATCAGCATGCTGATCGCCAGCTCCATCGACGGGGTGCCGCTGTCCGACGAGGACGTCGTGCTCAACTGCTACAGCCTGATCATCGGCGGCGACGAGACCAGCCGCCTCACGATGATCGACTGCGTACACACCCTCGCGGGCCGGCCCGAGCAGTGGCGGCGCCTCAAGCACGGCGAGGTCGCGATCGACACCACCGTGGACGAGGTGCTGCGCTGGGCCTCCCCCACGATGCACTTCGGGCGGAGCGCCGTCAGGGAGACCGAACTGCACGGGGTACGGCTGCGCCCGGGCGAGATCGTCACGCTCTGGCACGCCTCCGGCAACCGGGACGAACAGGTCTTCGACCGGCCCGGCGAGTTCGACCTCGGCCGAACCCCCAACAAGCACCTGGCCTTCGGCTACGGCCCGCACTTCTGCATCGGCTCGTACCTGGCCAAGGTGGAGATCGCCGAACTGCTCCTGGCCCTCCGGGACTTCACCACCGGATTCGAGCTGACCGGCGAGCCGCAGCGCATCCGGTCCAACTTCCTGACCGGGTTCTCCACGATGCCGGTGCGGTTTCGTCCCGACCACTCCGGACTGGAGGACACCGGCCGATGAACGGTAGCCCCTCCCCGACCAGCGACCGCTTGGAGCGCGAGTGAACATCTACATTTCAGGACGAGGGGCATTCGCGGTGCAGGTCGCGGACGCCCTGCTGGAGGAGGGGCACCAGATCGTCGGCGCGGCCGCCCCGCGGCTCCGCCAGGGGCATTCCGACGAGAACAACACGTTGGCCTGGGACCGCCTGCGCTCCTGGGCCTACCCCAGGAGCATCCCCTGGACGGACTCGGAGGAGTTGCGTGCGACGCATGTCCCCGACGGGGTCGATGTCATCGTCGCCGCGCACTCCCACGCCTTCATCGGCCGTCGGACGCGTGCCAGGGCCGCTGTCGCCACCATCGGCTACCACCCCAGCCTGCTGCCCCTGCACCGCGGGCGGGACGCGATCCGATGGACGATCCGCGACGGTGACAAGGTCACGGGCGGCAGCGTCTACCACCTCACCGAGCGCACCGACGGCGGTCCGCTCGCCGCTCAGGAGCACCTGTTCGTCCCTCCGGGCTCGACCGCGCAGAGCCTGTGGCGCGATCATCTGGCCCCGCTCGGTGTGCGGTTGCTGCTGAGAGTGGTCACCGACCTGGCCAAGGGCAGGCTGGTCGAGGTCCCGCAGGACGAGTCGTTGGCGACCTGGGAGCCCGCGATGGGCGCGCCGCCGCTGTTCAAACCCGAACTCATCGCGCTGCCCGGAACGACGTCGGTCGACGGCAGCAGGTGGGCCATCCACGCTCAGTGACGCCCTGGGGCCGGTCGGCCGCGCGTCTCCTCAGGGCGCCGAGCCCCGTAAGCACGGGATCCCGGTCGGACGATGGCCGTCTGACCGGGATGTCGTGAACCGTTCCCGGGAGGAACCCGTGAACGGCCCCTGCCCCGCCGGGCGTTCACGAGCGCGTCCGCCCCCATCAGCCCTGCCGGATCAGCGGTACGACATCCCGAGTTCGACCTCGTCAACCTGCGCTGGACCCACGGCGATTCGGATCAAGCCACCGGCGAAGCGATACCCAACGGCCCTGCCGGCACCCCGGCGCCGGCGCCGCATGCCGTGTCACCACCGCACGGGCCTCTGGTGCCGCACGGAGCCCATGATGAAGTATCGGGACCATGGCTGAACTTGTGGATTGTGTCGACGAGCGTGACCGGGTCATCGGCGTGGTGGATCGAAGTGAGGCTGTAGCGGCTGGATTGCTGTACCGCATGTCCATGGTCCTGTGTCGGGACGAGGCGGGTCGCTATCTCGTGCACCGGCGGCCCGAGAGCAGCTCGCGCTTCCCGGGCGAGTACAGCTGGCTGGTCGCCGGTGCTGTGCATACGGGGGAGTCGTACGCGGAGGCTGCCGGCCGTGAACTCCTCGAAGAGATGGGGGTCCGGGCATCCGTACGCCCGCTGTTCAAGTTCCTGTGCCGGGGCGAGCTGAGCCCCTACTGGTTCTCCGTACACGAAGCCACCGTCGACCAGGGGTCGGTAGCCCCGCAGGCGGCCGAAGTGGCGTGGCACGGCTGGCTGTCCGGTACTGAGCTGAGGGACGCGATGACGAGCTGGAAGTTCGTGTCCGACAGCCGCGATGCCTACCGCCACTACCTGGAACTGACCATGGACGCCGCTCAGTGAGCCTGTCGGTGTGAGCTCGCCTGCACGCAGAGTCTCGAGCAGACCCAGCGCCCCATCGGCGAGGAGCCTCACGACCGCGGCCGTGCAGGCGTGGACGCTACCTACGGGCATGCCGAACCCGGCGGCCATCTCACGCCGGAAAGACGCAGCGGTCCGCGCAGGGAGTTCGGGCCGATTCGCTCTTCGCGGAGATGCCCTGTGCAGCGTCAATCCGGCAGGCGGGTCGACACACCGGAGCATCCGGGCCATGAAGGCGTCAGCGTCGGTTCCGGGCCGGTGATGGGCATAGCCCGCCAGGACCACCGCCCAACGATCTCCCTCGACGGCGGCGAGCGCGCCTGCCTCGGTCAGCGTCGGGAGATAGCCGCTCGCGGGACCGGGGCTGGAGTGGGCGATGACCGTACCGCCGAGTTCGCTGCCGCGCTCGAAGGCGGCCGTGGCACAGCCCAGATCGATGTGCATACGGTCGGTCGCCGGACCCTCCCAGCCGTGCTGGGCCAACCAGGCGCCCAGTCGGCTCGACCGGCCCATGGCGTCAACGACGAGCCCTGCGTCGATCACTTCGCTGCACGTACCGTCAGGAGCCGCCGTGACCACGCCGGCCACCCGGCCACATCGAAGACGAGCCCCCGGGCTTGCAGGCGGAGGATACGGACGTTCTTGAGGCTCGTGACCCGGCGGCGCAGGTGTCTCCAGGAACGGTCGCGTGACCCCGAGCATGCGTGCACCGCCCACGGGAGCCTTGAGTCGGCCATCCACGGAGAACCGCACGTCGTCGCCCTCGCCGAGCGGCGCCCCACCATCGACCAGCTTCCTGAGTGATCGCCGGGAACCAGGCCTCCAGCTGTGCGAGCCCATGGCCAGCAGGGCATGTAACCGCTGGCGCTGGGGCGCCCGGCTACCGAACCGGGCTTCCCCGAGCGGCATCCGCGTCGCACCAAGCCCGAAAACCACGAAATCCCGCCCAGTTGAAGTAACTGGACGGGATCTCGCAAACCCTTCACGAGATAACTCGCGAACGGCCCTTGTCTTGTGGACCTGTGGGGATTTGAACCCCAGACCCCCTCGATGCGAACGAGGTGCGCTACCAGACTGCGCCACAGGCCCTTGCGACGTGTGAAACTCTAGCACCCCTACAGGGGTGCTCGGAAATCCGTTCCTCCGCTGGTCAGCGGCGTCGGGATTTCCGGGCTCCGCCCGCCGCCTCACTCGTTGGCGGCGCGCGGCCGGTCCTCGTCGTCGTACTGGTCGAAGAGCGGGGTCCGACCCCGGTCGCGGTGGCGGCGGGACTGGTTCGTGCGCTGGCGCGGGGCCGGGTCGACCGCCGGGGTGGCGGGGTGCGAGGTGCCCGTCTGGGTGGGCTCGGCCGTGCTGGAGCGGGCCGCACTCCACGTCTCCGGGTCGCCGACCTCCACGCCGCCCGTGGCCCGGGGGGCGACGGGCGCGGTGACGTAGGTGGGCAGCGGTACGGGAACGGGCTCCCAGCTGTCGCCCTGGACACGACCGCGCTCGCGCTGCTGGTCCACCCACTCCGCGTGGTCCGTCTGCTCGACGAGGGCGCGGCGGCCGGCCTCCTGGGGGGAGACCGTGGGCGTGGGCTCCGGCTCCGGGTGGTGCGTTTCGGAGTCGTCGTCGGGCTCGGCGGGTGCGGGGGCCGCGGGCTGGTGCCTGCGGGGGCGGTTCTCGCGCAGCCGCTGTGCCGCGACCTCGGCGCGGCGGCGGTCCATGGTGAAGGCGAACCGCCGGCGTTCCTGGGCGCGCAGATGCACGATGTACGTGCTCAGCAGCACGGCAGGCACCGCGGGCGCCCACAGGAAGCCGAGGCCGCCGACCGCCGCGACGACCGCTCCGAGCGTGAAGGCCAGGAAGAGGACGACGGTGGTCCGCCTGCGCCGCGCCAGGACCTGGGAGCGCTGGGCGCGCCGGGCCCGCTCGGCGTCGGCCGCGCCGGAGCCGAGACGGCGACGGGCGTGAGGGAGGTGTTCCGCGGGACGCTCGCCGGACCGGCGTTCGTGCGTCTGACGCTCCGGGGGCTGATGCCCCGCCCGCCGGTCGTGCGGCTGCCGGTCGTGCGCCGGGCGGTCGGGGGGCTGGTGTTCCGGGGCGCGCTCGGGCGTGTGCGCCGGATCGGCCAGCCTGGCTTCGGTGTGCGCCGGAGGCGCGGCGAAGGCCCGGACGTCCACGGATTCCATACGGTCCGTTTCCCGGTCCGGGTCGACGTCGGGCGCCGCCTCCTCGGCGGTGCGCTCACGCAGCTCCTTGGCGTACCGGCGCTCCATCGCCGCCCGTCCGGACAGCAGCCGGATGGCGGTGCTGAAGCGTTCCGTCGGACGGGCTTCGTTGAGCTCGTCCTGCCTGCGGAGCCACATCGGCACCAAGTAGGCGGCCCAGGCCCCGACGATGACTGCGTAGATGAGGCCGCTGCTGCTCACGCTCACACCGTAGAGGGGTTTGCACGGAAGGATCCGCCAATTGGCCCGGTGTGTCGCACGATCCGGCTGATATCACGGACTTTTTTTGTGATTGTTCGGGTCAACAGACGCCGATAGCCCGACTCCATGCGGTCATCCGGCGATCAAATTCGAACACTTATCTTATTTCGCCGGACGGCTCGGGGCCCCGCGGCGGCGCGGGGCGCGACCGGCGCCAGCGCCGGAGCATCCCCTCGGGCACTTCCTCGGCGGTGAGGGCGAAGATCAGATGGTCGCGCCAGGCGCCGTCGATGTGCAGATAGCGCGGGCGCACGCCCTCCGAGCGGAATCCGAGTTTCTCCACCACCCTGCGGCTGGGCGCGTTCTCGGGGCGAATGCAGACCTCGATGCGGTGCAGGCCCACGGCGCGGAAGCAGTGGTCCACGGCGAGCGCCACGGACGTCGGCATGACCCCGCGCCCGGCGACGCTCCGGTCGACCCAGTAACCGATGTGACCGGAGCACATCGAGCCCCAGGTGATCCCCGCGACCGTGAGCTGACCGACCAGCCGGCCCTCGTACTCGATGGCGAACGGCAGCATCCGCCCCGCGTTCGCCTCCGCGCGCAGGTGGCGGACCATCTGCCGGTACGTGGGCCGCTGCGCCATCGGGCCGCCCGGGGCGGGAGGCGGGACGGTCGCCTCCCAGGGACGCAGCCAGTCGCGGTTGCGCCGGTTGACCTCGCGCCACATCCGCTGGTCACGCATCTTTATCGGGCGCAGAACGATCTCGCCGTCGGTCAGCGTCACCGGCCAGGTAGCGATGTTCAGCTCGGGCTCCCCGGTCGGGGGTGGTCGCCGCCGCGGAGCTGGTCGACGGCGTGCACCAGGAGGCGGCCGAGGACCGCGAGCCCGTCCTTCACCCCGCCGGTGGAGCCGGGGAGGTTGACGATCAGGGTGCGGGAGGCGACGCCCGCGAGGCCCCGGGAGAGAGCGGCGGTCGGGACCTTGGCGAGGCCCTCGGCCCGGATCGCCTCCGGGATGCCGGGGATCTCGTGGTCGAGGACGCGACGGGTGGCCTCGGGTGTGGCGTCGGTGGGCGAGATGCCCGTACCGCCGGTGGTGACGATCACGTCGTACCCGGCGGCGACGCCCGCGCGCAGGGCCGCCTCGACCGGGTCACCGTCCGGAACGACCTGCGGGCCGTCGACCGTGAAGCCGAGGCCGCTCAGCGCTTCGGCGATCAGCGGGCCGCCCCTGTCCGCGTACACCCCGGCGGAAGCCCGGTTGGAGGCGGTGACGACGAGCGCGGTGTACGGGGAGGGGAGTCCGGCGCCGGTGGGCTCGGCCGCCGTCTGCTCGTGGCCGGGCGCGCCCGCCCCGGGCGCCCGCCGCTCGTGGCCGGGGGCTGTGGGCCCGGGCGGCGTCACCTGTCCGTTCCCTCCGGCGCGGTGCGCCGGTAGTCGCCGGACTTGCCGCCCGACTTCGCCTCGACCCGTACGTCGGTGATGACCGCGCTCTTGTCGACGGCCTTGACCATGTCGATCACCGTGAGCGCCGCCACCGAGACCGCGGTCAGGGCCTCCATCTCGACGCCCGTGCGGTCCGTCGTCTTCACGGTGGCCGTGATCTCCACCGCGTCGTCGGCCACGCTCAGGTCGACCTTCACGCCGGAGACGGCCAGCGGATGGCAGAGCGGGATCAGGTCCGGGGTGCGCTTGGCCCCCATGATCCCGGCGATCCGGGCGGTGGCGAGGGCGTCGCCCTTGGGGACTCCCTCACCGCGCAGCAGCTCGATCACGCGCGGCGAGACGAGCACCCGGCCGGCGGCGCGGGCGACGCGGGTGGTGACGTCCTTCTCCGACACGTCGACCATGCGGGCCGCGCCCGCCTCGTCGATGTGCGTCAGCCTGTTCTGCGTACTCAACTCACTCCGCCTAGCGGTAGGGGCGCCGGTGGACCTCGGGGAACCGGAGGGGGTCCCCCGGAAGGCACGGCGGCAGATACCGTACCGCCACCGGGCGGCGGTCAGCCGAGCAGGATCACGTCCGTCTCCGTGCCGGGCTCGACCGAGGTGACGTCCTCGGCCACCACGATCAGCGCGTCCGCCTGGGCGAGGGCGGCGATCAGATGCGATCCGGAACCGCCGACCGGGGTGACCGTGCCCGCCTCCGCGTCGTAGCGGCCGCGCAGGAACTGGCGGCGGCCGTCCGGCGACGTGAGCGCCTTGTCGGCGCTCAGCCGGGCGCGCGCCGTGGGGCGGTGCACGTCGGTGAGGCCCATCAGGGCACGGATGGCGGGGCGGACGAACAACTCGAAGGAGACGTAGGCGGAGACCGGGTTGCCCGGCAGGGCCAGCAGCGGGGTGTGGTCCGGGCCGATCGAGCCGAAGCCCTGCGGCTTGCCGGGCTGCATGGCGAGCTTGCGGAACTCGACCCCGCCGCCGTCCTCGTCCTCGTCCCCGACGGAGGACAGAGCTTCCTTGACCACGTCGTACGCGCCGACGCTGACACCGCCCGTGGTGACGACGATGTCCGCGCGGATCAGCTGGTCCTCGATCGTGGCGCGCAGCGTCTCGGCGTCGTCGGTCACCGCGCCGACCCGGTAGGCGATGGCTCCGGCGTCCCGGGCGGCGGCCGTCAGCGCGAAGCTGTTGGAGTCGTAGATCTGGCCGCCGGTCAGCTGCTCGCCGGGCTGGACCAGTTCGCTGCCGGTGGACAGGACGACCACGCGGGGACGGGGCCGTACGACCACGGTGGCACAGCCGATCGCCGCGAGCAGCCCGATCTGCGGCGGGCCGACGACCGACCCGGCGGCCAGGGCCAGGTGGCCCGGCTCGACGTCGCTGCCGCGCTCGCGCACATGGGCGCCGGCCACGACGGGCCGGTGCACCCTGACCTCGCCGGCGGCGTCCTCGGGCGCGTCGCTGTGGGCGCGCATGGCGGCGGCCGGGCCCTCGCCCGTACCGCCGTCGGTCCACTCGACCGGAACCACGGCCTCCGCACCGGCGGGCAGCGGCGCGCCCGTCATGATGCGGGCGGCCTGTCCCGGCCCCACGACCTGGTCGTCGGCGAGCCCCGCGCTGCCCGCGGCGACGTCGCCGATGACGGTGAGGACCGCGGGGAACTCCTCGCTCGCGCCCTCGACATCGGCGATCCGGACCGCGTAACCGTCCATGGAGCTGTTGTCGAACGGCGGCAGGGCCACCTCCACCACGACGTCCTTGACGAGGACACAGCCCTGGGCGTCCGGCAGCTGCAGCTCGATGGGCTCCAGCGGCCTCACCGCGGCGAGGATGTCGTCCAGGTGCTCGTCCACCGACCAGATCGTGCTGCTCACGGGGTTACATCTCCTCAGCGACGTACTTGCGCAGCCAGGTCCGGAAGTCCGGCCCCAGGTCTTCACGTTCGCACGCCAGTCTGACAATGGCGCGCAGGTAGTCGCTGCGGTCGCCGGTGTCATAGCGGCGGCCCTTGAAGACGACGCCGTGCACGGGGCCGCCGATCTTCTCGTCCGCGGCGAGCAGCTGGAGCGCGTCGGTGAGCTGGATCTCGCCGCCTCGGCCCGGCTCGGTGTGTCGCAGTATGTCGAAGACCGCGGGGTCCAGGACGTACCGGCCGATGATGGCGAGGTTGCTGGGGGCGTCGGCCGGGTCCGGCTTCTCGACCAGGTCGGTGATGCGGACGACGTCGCCGTCGACGGTGGCGTCCGCGGCGGCGCAGCCGTAGAGGTGGACCTGCGAGGGGTCGACCTCCATCAGCGCGATGACGCTGCCGCCCTCACGCTCCTGGACCTCGACCATCCGGGCCAGCAGTGCGTCGCGCGGGTCGATCAGATCGTCGCCGAGGAGGACCGCGAAAGGCTGGTCGCCGACGTGCGGGGCGGCGCACAGCACGGCGTGGCCGAGGCCGCGGGGGTCGCCCTGTCGCACGTAGTGCATGGTGGCCAGGTCGCTGGACTCCTGGACCTTGGCGAGGCGTTCGGCGTCGCCCTTGCGGGTGAGCGCGGACTCCAGCTCGTAGTTGCGGTCGAAGTGGTCCTCGAGGGGACGCTTGTTGCGGCCGGTGATCATCAGCACGTCGGAGAGGCCCGCTGCCACGGCTTCTTCGACGACATACTGGATGGCGGGCTTGTCGACGACAGGCAGCATCTCTTTGGGAGTGGCCTTCGTGGCGGGCAGGAACCGGGTGCCGAGACCTGCTGCCGGGATGACGGCCTTGCTGATCCTGGGGTGCGACTGAGTCATGTGCAGACCTTAACGGCTGGACACGGCCGGAAGCTGATATTCCGGTTAACTTCGTCCTTAAATATGCCCATAAGAGAATCGTGCGAGTCACCATTGAACACCGACAAGTCCGGAAAGCCGTCCGCGAAGAGCTCCCTGCGGCGCGAACTTCTCGCCGCGCGGGCCCTCCTGACGAAGGAGGACGCCGCCCGGAGCGCCGCGGTTCTTGCCGGGGCTGCCCTGCGCCTGCCCGAACTGGCCGACGCCCGTACGGTCGCCGCGTACGTCTCCGTGGGGCGCGAACCGGGCACCCGCGCCCTCCTGGAAGCGCTGCGCGGGCGCGGCGTCCGGGTGCTGCTGCCGGTCCTCCTGGCCGACAACGACCTGGACTGGGCGGCCTACGAGGGCCCGGAGCACCTGCTCCCCGCCGGTCGGGGACTCCTTGAGCCGAAGGGCGCGCGCCTGGGCCCCGCCGCCGTCCTGGAAGCCGACGCGGTGCTGCTTCCCGGCCTCGCGGTGGACGGGGCCGGGATGCGGCTGGGGCGCGGCGGCGGCAGCTACGACCGGGTGCTGGCCCGGCTGACGGCCGCCGGGGCGCGTCCCTCGCTCGTCGTGCTCCTGTACGACGACGAAGTGGTCGCGCGGGTCCCCTCGGAACCGCACGACCACCCCGTGGACGCCGTGGTCACGCCGGCCGGAGCGCGGCGCTTCGTGAACCCTCGATAGCCCTACGGTTTCAGCGTCAGCGTGTCGACGGTGGACGCGTCGACCGCGCCCTTCCCGAAGGACCAGTCGAGCAGTTCACCGTCGACCCACTTGTCGGTCTGGTCGGTGTAGTGCGCGTTGAACGCGTGCCCGGAGGCACCGCTGAGGTTGATCCAGCGGGACTTGTCCCAGTCCCCCACGTTGACGACCATCCGCATCGACGGCACCCAGACGACCTCGTAGCCGCTCGCCGCGTTCCAGCCGGTGGCGTTGACCGCCGCCTCGCCGCCGCCGAGGTTCCAGGGGCCGCGGTTGAGCGCGCGCTGGAGCAGGCCGGGGCCCTCGGTGCCGAGCGTCTGGTTCTTCAGCGTCAGCCGGTGCAGGCGGCCCCAGCTCCAGGTGGAGATGTTCTTGCCGAGCTTGGACGTCAGCTCCCAGCGGGCGTCCTCCATCGCCCGGGCGAACAGGTCGTCCCGGCTCTCCAGGGCGTCCTCGCGGCCCCGGGCGGGCGCCTTCCACCACTCGTTGTCCTGGTCGTCCACGATGTCGCGGACCACCTGGAACCAGCGGTCGCCGCCGTCCGGCTGCGCGGTGTCGCCGTCACGCTGGCCGCACTCGCGGACGAGCTTCCTCTGCTGGTCGGCCGGGCCGCTGTTCTTGACCGGCGGCACGTTGATGCAGTCGCCCTCGACCCGCATCTCCTTGGGCAGCTTGTTGCCGAAGGCGAGCTTCAGGATGTTGCGCCAGACGCCGTTGAAGTACGCGGCGGCGGCAGAGTCGGGTTCCTGGGTGTAGTCCCAGCCCTCCAGCAGCTTCTGGGCCTCGCGGACGCTCGGGTCGGAGATGTTGATCTTCTTCAGCTCGGGCACCAGCAGCGCGGCGATCTCGCTGAAGTTGTCCATCTGCATCTTCTGCATGTCATCGGTCGAGACCTTCTCGCCGCCCTTGATCTTCTGGGTCAGGAGGTCGTTGATCCGCTGACTGCGTGCTCCGTAGCCCCAGTCCTTGGTCAGGAGGTGGGGGTACTTCTCCTCGTCGATGACGGCCTGGTTGGCGGTGACGATGAAGCCGCGGTCCGGGTTGTACTCGTAGGGCAGTTCCTCGAAGGGGATGTAGCCCTTCCACGCGTACTTCGGGTCCCAGCCCGGGGCCGGGGCCGTGCCGTCGTAACCCTCGGAGCGGACCGGGATCTTGCCGGGGGCCTGGTAGCCGATGTTGCCCTCGGTGTCGGCGTAGATGAGGTTCTGCGAGGGGACCTCGAAGTTCTCGGCGGCCTTCCGGAAGGTGGTGAAGTCCTTGGCCCGGTTGAGCGCGAACACGGCGTCCATGGACTTGCCGGGCTCCAGCGCGGTCCACTTCAGCGCCACCGCGTAGCCGTCGGCCCGGTCAGGTGCGGAGGCGCCGACGGGTGCCTTCTGGCCGACCTTGTCCAGTTCCTTGCTTCGGTCGGAGACCAGGGGCCCGTTGTTCGTCTCACGGACGGTGATCTTCCGGTCCCTGCCGCCGGCGACCTTGATGGTCTCCTCGCGGGTCTTGAACGACTTGGTCCGGCCGTCGTACAGATAGCCGTCGCCGGAGACCTTCTCCAGGAAGAGGTCGGTGACGTCGGCGCCCAGGTTGGTCAGGCCCCAGGCGATGTCCTGGTTGTGACCGATGATCACACCGGGCATGCCGGAGAACGTGTAGCCGGCCGTGTCGTACTGGCAGGTCTTGGAGAGCTCCCGGCAGTGCAGGCCCATCTGATACCAGAGGGAGGGCAGCATCGGCGCGAGGTGCGGGTCGTTCGCGAGCAGCGCCTTGCCGGACGTCGTGTGCTTGCCGTCGACGACCCAGGAGTTCGAGCCGATGCCGTTGCCGTTGGGGCCGAGCAGCGCCGGGATCTCGTCGAGGGTGTCCGAGAGGGCGGCCATCTGGGTGTCGAGGCCCTCGGTGGCGCCCTCGGGGGTCGCGGAGCCGATGGTGTCCGACGGGATCGCCTCGGGGTCGAACTTCCCGGTGACCGGGGAGATCGCGCCGTTCTCGACGATCGGCTTGTTCTGCTTGTACGGGTACCCGGGGTACAGGTCCTCGATCTGGTCCTTGTCGAGGCGGCTGGTCAGCAGCGAACGGTCGATCTCGTCCTGCATGTTGCCGCGCAGGTCCCAGGCCATCGCCTTCAGCCACGCCACCGAGTCGACCGGGGTCCACTCGCCGGGCTTGTAGTCGTTGGTCAGCCCCAGAGCCGCGTACTCGACCGAGATGTCCCGGCCGTCCTTGCCCTTCAGATACGCGTTGACGCCCTCCGCGTACGACTGGAGGTTCTTCTTGGTGCCCTCGTCCAGGACCTCGTCGTACTCCTTCTGCGCCACCTTCCGCCAGCCGAGCGTCCGCAGGAAGGAATCGGTCTCCACCTGTCCGGAACCGAACATCTCGGAGAGCCGGCCGGACGTCATGTGCCGCCGGACGTCCATCTCCCAGAAGCGGTCCTGGGCCTGGACGAAGCCCTGGGCGCGGAAGAGGTCGGCGTCGGAGTCCGCGTAGATCTGCGGGATTCCGTAGGAGTCACGTTTGACCTCGACGTCGCCGGAAAGGCCGTCGAGAGTCATCGACCCGGTGGTCTGCGGGTACGAGGCCCGCACGGTGGACACGGACCAGTACGCCCCGTATCCGACACCCGCGACGAGCGCCAGCACCAGGACGAGCACGAGCAGGCGGGCGCGTCGCCCCTTCTTCCTGCCGGGCTTCTTCGCGTCGGAAGGGCCGGAAGAGGCGGTTGTGTTGGCGGGCATCGCTGTCCTTCGAGGGGCAGGGTGGTCCTGGGAGTGCAGGAGCAACCATAGGCGCAGCGGAGAAGCCACTCGGACGCGGTATGGGGATGCATCCATTTGCGTCTTCCTCGTACGAACACTCGAACCCGTCAAGGAATCGTTAACGATTAGGTAAGGTAACGAAGTAACTGGCTGCCGGAGGACGATCCGGCAGGCGCACGCAGGGAAGGAACGGCCCTGACTGTCCACGCGCTCAACGAACTCCTGCTCGTCTGCTCGCTCGTCCTGCTCGTCGCCGTGGCGGCGGTACGGATCTCCTCGCGCAGCGGGCTCCCCAGCCTGCTCCTGTATCTCGGCATCGGGATCGCCCTGGGGCAGGACGGCATCTTCGACGTGAAGTTCGACAACGCCGAGCTGACGCAGGTGTTCGGCTATGCCGCCCTGGTCGTCATCCTGGCCGAGGGCGGACTCGGAGCGAAGTGGAAAGAGGTCAAACCCGTCCTGCCCGCGGCCGCGGTGATCTCGACCGTCGGCGTCGCCATCAGCGTGGGCATCACCGCGGCCGCCGCGCACTATCTGGTCGGCCTCGACTGGCGCCAGGCCCTCATCATCGGCGCGGTCGTCTCCTCGACCGACGCGGCCGCCGTCTTCT
Organism: Streptomyces sp. NPDC102283; assembly: GCF_044766265.1. Classification (NCBI taxonomy): domain Bacteria; kingdom Bacillati; phylum Actinomycetota; class Actinomycetes; order Kitasatosporales; family Streptomycetaceae; genus Streptomyces; species Streptomyces sp. NPDC102283. The sequence continues at coordinate 183,340 of NZ_JBIWLQ010000005.1, read as the reverse complement.
CCGTGCTGCGCAGAGTGCCTCTGCCGCCCCGGATCACCGGAGTCCTGGAGGCCGAGTCGGGCTTCAACGACGCCCCCGTCGTCATCATGGTCGTCGCGTTCTCCGCGGTCGGCCCGGTCGAGCACTGGTACATCCTGGTCGCGGAGATCGCCATGGAGCTGGCCATCGGCGCAGCCATCGGCATCGCGGTGGGCTGGCTGGGGTCCCTGGGGCTGCGGCACGTGGCGCTGCCCGCCTCCGGCCTCTACCCGATCGCCGTGATGGCCATCGCCGTCTCCGCCTACGCGGCGGGCGCCATGGCCCACGGCAGCGGGTTCCTCGCCGTCTACCTGGCCGCGATGATCCTCGGCAACTCCAAGCTGCCGCACTGGCCCGCCACCCGGGGCTTCGCCGACGGGCTCGGCTGGCTGGCCCAGATCGGCATGTTCGTGCTGCTCGGCCTGCTGGTCACCCCGCACGACCTGGTCGACGACTTCTGGCCCGCCATCGTCGTGGGCCTGGTGCTGACCATGGTGGCGCGACCGCTGTCGGTCTTCCTGAGCCTCGCGCCGTTCCGGCTGCCGGCCCGCGAGAAGGTCCTGATGTCCTGGGCCGGGCTGCGCGGAGCGGTGCCCATCGTCCTGGCGACCATTCCGATGGTGTCCGGGGTGGAGGGCAGTACGAGAATCTTCAACATCGTGTTCGTCCTGGTCATCGTCTACACCCTGATCCAGGGCCCGACGCTGCCCTGGGTCGCGAACAAGCTGAACATCGCCGACGATCCCGCCGAGGCCGCCGACCTGGGCATCGAGTCGGCCCCGCTGGAGCGGCTGCGCGGCCACCTGCTGTCGGTCGCCATCCCCACGAAGTCCAGGATGCACGGCGTCGAGGTCGGCGAGCTCCGGCTCCCGGCCGGCGCCGCGGTCACGCTGGTGGTCCGCGAGGGCAAGAGCTTCGTGCCGTCCCCGGCGACCGTGCTGCGGCGCGGGGACGAACTGCTGGTGGTGGCCACCGATCCGGTACGCGACCGGGCGGAGGAACGGCTGCGGGCGGTCGGCGAGGGCGGCAAACTGGCCGGCTGGCTGAGCACGGGCAGGTCTCCCGCTTCCGACGCGTCCGGCACGGCGGGACCTCACGGCGCCTCGGCCATCCCGCAGGCGATGAAGCTGGCCAAGAAGCTCGGCGGTGCCGGTGCCCGTACGAACGCCAACGGAAGTGGACATGGCCCTGGAAAGGGAAATGGACACGGCAGCGCGAACGGGAGCGGCGGCGGGACGAGGACCAGCCCCTGAGAACCTGAGAACCCCTGAGGCTCTCCGGAGCCGCGCGAGACTTCCCGGCACTCCTCCGAGGCGACGACTCAGGTGCCGGGCAGCGGACGCGTCGCAGATCACAGGCCGATACGGAAGCCCTGTGTGCAATCACAGGCATACAGGGCTTCCCGCCTGTACGATGAAGGCAAACCTGATCGACCAACTCTGCCTGAAGCAGAGCTGGCGCGACCGTATGGCGGTCGTGGTGTCTCTTCGCCCGGCGTTTCTTCGCCGATTGCAGCGAGTCGCCCGGCATCTACCGCAGTTCCGCGCGAAGAGGACAGCTCTCGGCCGCTTCCGTCCGACCAGCCCCACAAGGGCGCCGGGAAGCAGGGCCACCAGGCGGCAGAAAGGCAAGGACCGTGGCGACCACGGTCTCCGACCGCCCCGGATACGGGCAACTGCTGCGCACCCCCGGTGCGTGGACCTTCCTCCTCCCGGGCTTCGCCGCACGGCAGCCGTTCGCGATGCTCACCATCGGCATCGTCCTCCTCGTGCAGCACACGACCGGCTCGTACGGCAGCGCGGGCGCCGTCGCGGCGGTCTCCGGCGTCGCCATGGCGCTGTTCGCCCCGCAGAGCGGCAAGCTCGCCGACCGTTTCGGCCAGCGCGCGGTCCTGCTGCCCGGGGTCCTTCTCCACACCGTCTCCGTGAGCGCGCTGACCGTGCTGGCGCTGGCGGACGCGCCCCTGTGGGCGCTGTTCGTCGCCGCTGTGCCGACCGGCGCCTCGATCCCGCAGATCGGCCCCATGGTGCGGGCCCGCTGGGCGGCGATGCTGGGGGCGACCCCCGACCGGCCCGCATCTCCGCTGATGTCCACCGCGGCCGCTTTCGAGTCGGTGACGGACGAGTTCACGTTCGTCCTCGGCCCGGTGATCGCCACCGCGCTGTGCACCGGCGTGCACCCGGCGGCCGGACTGATCACGGAAGCCGCCCTGACCCTGATCGGCGGCCTGTTCTTCGCCGCGCAGCGCGCCACCCAGCCCGCCCCTCGCGACGCGGCCACCGCGGCCGAACCGCACGCCTCGGCGCTCTCCGTACCGGGTGTGCGCGTGCTGGCCGTCACCTTCCTGGGCATCGGCGCCGTCTTCGGCGGCATGCAGGTCTCACTCACCGCGTTCTCCGAGGAGATCGGCCACCCCGGGGTGAACGGTGTCCTCTACGGGATCTTCGCGGCGGGCAACATGCTGGCGGGCATCGCCTGCGGCGCCATCGCCTGGAAGAGCAGCCCGCGCCGCCGGCTGATCGTCGGCTACGTGGCGCTGACCCTGACCGCGTCCGGCCTGTGGGCCGTGCACTCGGTGCCGCTGCTGGCCGGGCTCGGCCTGCTGGTCGGCCTCTGCATCGCTCCGGCGCTGATCAGCGGCTACACCCTGGTCGACGCGCTGGTGCCGGCCACCGCCCGCACCGAGGCCTTCACCTGGCTGACGGGCGCCGTGGCGCTCGGACAGGCGGCGGCCGTGACCGTGGCGGGGCAACTCGCCGACACCCATGGCGCGAGCACCGGCTTCCTGGTGCCCCTGGCCGGAACCACGCTGGCCCTGGTGACCCTGCTGGCCCTGCGTTCGCGGCTGACTCCGAAGCCCTCGGGACGCACCGTGGCACGTGGGATCGGTCACCGCGAGCCGGTCACGGTGGACTGATTCAACGGAATACGTCAGTATGGACCGTCGTTAGCACTCATTGAGTGAGAGTGCCAGGAGGAGCAAGTGCCGACCTATCAGTACCAGTGCACCGAGTGCGGCGAGGGCCTCGAGGCGGTGCAGAAGTTCACCGATGATGCCCTGACCGTGTGCCCGAGCTGCGACGGACGCCTCAAGAAGGTGTTCTCCGCGGTCGGCATCGTCTTCAAGGGTTCCGGTTTCTACCGGAACGACAGCCGCGGCTCCTCGTCGAGCAGCACGTCGGCGTCGACGGCATCGAAGTCGTCCGACTCCGCGTCGTCCTCGTCGTCGGGTTCGGACACGAAGGCGAGCGCATCGTCGTCGTCCTCTTCGTCCGCCTCCTCCTCGTCGTCGGCCTCCGCGCCGGCCTCGTCGAGCGGTACGTCGGCCGCCTGAGCCCGCGTACGCCCCACCTGCTTTTCACCGGACCCCGCCGAGGCCACTCGGCGGGGTCCGGGCGTTCGCCCCGGGAAACACTCCTTTGGATACGGTGACCGCATGGCGAACGCACTTGACGAAACGGGCTCCGGTACGGGTACGGCGGGTACCGGAAGTTCCGCGGAGATCGGTGTCATCGGCGGCTCGGGCTTCTACTCCTTCCTGGAGGACGTCACCGAGGTCTCCGTGGACACCCCTTACGGGAAGCCGAGCGACTCGGTCTTCCTCGGCGAGCTCGGCGGTCGGCGGGTGGCATTCCTGCCCCGCCACGGACGCGGCCACCACCTGCCGCCGCACCGCATCAACTACCGGGCCAACCTGTGGGCGCTGCGCTCCGTCGGGGTCCGGCAGGTGCTCGGCCCGTGCGCGGTGGGCGGGCTGCGCCCGGAGTACGGGCCGGGCACCCTGCTCGTCCCCGACCAGCTGGTGGACCGCACCAAGGCCCGTGTGCAGACCTTCTACGACGGTGAGCCCCGGGCCGACGGGACCGTGCCGAACGTCGTCCACCTGGGCTTCGCCGATCCGTACTGCCCCGAGGGGCGCAAGGCCGCGCTCGCCGCGGCCCACGGCCGCGGCTGGGAGCCGGTGGACGGCGGAACGCTGGTGGTCGTGGAGGGCCCGCGCTTCTCGACCCGTGCGGAATCGCGGTGGCACGCGGCGATGGGCTGGTCCGTCGTGGGCATGACCGGACACCCCGAGGCTGTCCTCGCCCGTGAGCTGGGCCTCTGCTACACCACGATGACCCTGGTGACCGACCTGGACGCGGGGGCCGAGGCGGGCGAGGGCGTCTCGCACGAGGAGGTCCTCCAGGTGTTCGCGGCCAACGTGGACCGGCTGCGCTCGGTGCTGTTCGACGCGGTGGCCGGGCTTCCGAAGAGCGAGAACCGCAACTGCACGTGCGCCCACGCCCTGGACGGGATCGACACGGGGATCGCCCTGCCCTGACGGGGATCGCCGCTGCTCGGGCAGGGTGGTCGTCGCCGGAGGGGGTGACGGAGTTATCCCCAACGCGAGGGCTGTCCACAGGCCTCAGCGGGATCTGCGGGAACGGTGGAAAGTGAGGGGAGTGCGACCGGATCAACCGGTCCGGACTCCCCTTTCGCTTGCCCTCGTCCGCCCGAATCCAGGTGGTGCCATGTCCACGACCGTGACCACGTCCGCTCCCACATCCACGCCTCCTCTCCCGTCTCGACCCCCTTCCCCGTCCCGATCCCCTTCCCCTTCCCCTTCCCCATCCCGGTGCCCGTCTCCGTCGCGGTCTCTGCCTCCGCCTCCGGCGTCGGTGCCCGCGCCGTGCGGGGTGGGGCCGTTCGGGCCCCTGCGCGTGCGGGGCGGCGGCGCGGACCGGCTGCGCCGGATGCTGCGCCGACAGCGGCGTGCGGCGGCCGCGGGGCTCGCGCTGGCGGGGGCCGCGCTGGCCACCACGGGCCTGAGCAGCTCCGACGGAGAGGCCGGCCCACCGGAGGTTCCACCGAGGGCCGACCGGTCGTCCGTACGGCTGGTCTCCGCGCCGGTCAGGATCGCGGACCCGGAGACGGTACGGCTGTTGCGCCCCGGGGACCGGGTCGATGTGATCGCGGTCGGTGACGCCGGCGACGAAGCGCGCGTGGTGGCACGAGGGGTGCGCGTGGCGAAGCTGCCGTACGCGGCGGCAGGACCCGGCGGTCAGGCGGCGGACTGGTCCGACGCCGGGGCGGGTGGCGTGGAAGGCGCGGACCGTGCGGGAGGGGCGGATGGCATCGGAGGAACGGGGGCCCGGGCCGGGGCGCTGGTGGTGTTGTCCGTGGAGCGGTCGACGGCCACGGCGCTGCTGGGCGCGGGCGCTTCGGGGCGGCTGGCCGTGGCGGTGTCCGATGCGAACTGACGTCTTCTCAAGTCACCCGGGAAAAGCAGCGGGTCAGCGCCGCCCTCAGCTTCCTGATCACCGCTGCCGTCGTGTATTTCCTGATGGTGGTGCCGATGGCCAGGTATCTGGCCAGGCGGGCGGCGGCGCAGGCCGCCAAGGAAGGCGTGCGGGAGACGCTGGAAGTGAGCGAGCTGGAGGTGCTGAAGGAGATCCGCGACGCCCTCGTGGCGCAGCGCTCCGGTGGCACGCCCGACTCTCACGGGCCGGACTCGGACGAGGGCCCGGGGGGAATGAGCGGAACGGGCGGGACCGGCGGGGCGACTGCCGGCCCGCGCGAGGACCGGTAGCCCTCCGGGCCCTCGCTCAGATGTGGTGGGGCGGCTTCTCGTCCAGGAAACGCGAGAGGTCCGCGGCACTACCGCCGGGGAGAGACCGCTCGCCCCACCCCTGGTCCGTATCGTCCGCGGACTGCCGGTCCAGCGGATCGTCGAAGTCCAGAACCGGCTTGGGCTTCGGTTCCTTGTGCGGCTGCTCCTGTGGCTGCTGCTGCTTCGCATCGCGCGGGCTGGGGGCGGGGGCGGCGCTCATGTCTCCAGGGTACGGCGGCTCACCACGAGGTGTGAGCCGCCGTGGAGCCGGGCGGCGGGCGTCAGCGGTCCTTCGGATCGATGAGCCACAGGCCCAGCACGACGAGGAACGACAGGCAGAGGAAGCCGGCCCCCCACCAGGCGGTGCCGGTGTTGCCCTCCATCCACTCGTCGATCAGGACCGTCAGTCCCCAGAGCTGGCCGATGACGACGGTCATGGCCAGGGTGAGCCGGGCGGTCAGCTTCGAGGAGCGCTCGGGGTCCTGGTCGGTGCCCGCTCCGGGCCCGGGACCGGTGTGCCGGACGCGGGGGTCCCCGTATCCGCTGGTGGGGCGGATCTGCGGATACCGCTCGTGGACGGGCCTGTTCAGTCCGGGGTCGGCGCTGCCGGGGTGGTACGTCGGGTAGTGGCTGCCGGGGGGCGGCAGCGGTTGCTCGGGGTGCGGGGTGTCGCTCATGCCCGCCCGCCCGGGTTCTCGGCGGTGGCGGAGGTCTCGCCGGCCCTCCGCCCCGGACCGGGTGCGGGGCCGGTGGCCCGCCGGCCGGATTCCGTTCCGCCGTCGGCCCGGGGCGCGGGCCGCTCACCGGTGTTCCGGTTGCGGGCTCGTGCACCGGCGGCCCGGGGCGGGGATTCGGCTCCGTTGCCGATGTCGGGGCAGCCGATGCGGGACGCGAGGTCGGGGCGGTCGCCGCCGAGCTGGCGGCAGAGGCCTCCCTCGATGCTCTCGCCGGAGCGGGTGGTCCCCACGGCCCAGATGCTGCCGTCGTCCAGCTCGATGACCACGACCTTGGGCAGCCCGCGCGGCGGCGGTCCCGCCGTGACCTCGCCGGACCGGGCGTCGAAGACTCCTTCGTGGCAGGGGCAGTACAGCTCGCCCTCCGTCCCCCGGTCCTTGCGCCAGAGCACGGCGCAGGCGAGGTGGGTGCAGACGGCGGAGTAGCCGACGAGGGTGCCGTCGTCGAGGCGGACGGCGACGGCCCTGTCCTCCTCGCCCGGGTAGCGGAAGGCGATCGACTCGCCGGGCTGGAGTCGCCCGGCGATGCGCTTCGCCTCGGGGGCCCCGCCCTCCTCGCCGTCGCCGTGACGGTGGAGCATGCCCGCGGCCACCCCGATGCCGCCGACGGCGAGACCGCCGGAGACGGTGGTGACGATCCGGAGGTAGTCGCGCCGGGTGGTGAGGGAGTCGGCGGCGATCCGGTCCTGGAGCGCCTCGCGCGGGTCTCCCCCGGCGGGGTGCTCGGCACCCTGCTGCTGATCGGTGACGCTCATCGGCGGACGTCCTTCCCGTTGATCTCGACGACGGGAAGCCCGCCGGGGACCGGCCACTGGACCCGTTCGGCGGGGACCACCATGGCCACGCCGGTGCGGACCTCGGTCTCGCCGAAGACGAAGGTGTCGGCGACCTGGACGCCGGGGCGCTCCGCCTGGAGCTCCTCCACGGTTCCGTAGAAGAGGGCTCCGGTCGGGCAGACGGTGGCGCACATGGGGGCGAGGCCGTAGGCGGTGCGGTCGTAGCAGAGGTTGCACTTCATCTGCAGTTTCGCCTGGAGATCGATCTTCGGTACGCCGAAGGGGCAGGCGTTGACGCAGTTGGAGCAGCCGATGCAGCGGGTGGTGTCGGCCTGCTGCACCACGCCGTCCGCGGTCACCAGGATCGCGTCGGCGGGACAGACCTCGGCGCACGGGGCGACCGGGTCCTCGCAGTGCATGCACACGGTGGGGAGGGAGGCGACGGAGTGGCCCTCGTCGGTGTAGTCGAGGTGGATCATCGATTTGCCGCGGTGGGAGTCGCATTCGCGGCAGGCGGAGACACAGGCCTGGCAGCCGATGCAGCGCCCCGGGTCGATGAAGATCGTTCTGCCCATCATGGGGACTCAGCTCCTCTCCGAGGTGCCACGGCCCTGGGGGGCCGTGGGAGGCAGCGGGTCGGTACGGGAGACCTGGGTCTCCGGGTAGGCGACATGGCCGGGAGCGACCGGCGGGGCGGGGACCTCGTCGATCCGCTCGGCGTGCTCGATGCGGCAGGCGCACACCTTGTACTCGGGGATCTTGGACCGGGGGTCGAGGGCGTCGATGGTGAGGGCGTTGGCCGCGGTGGGCACCGGCCAGTGGTACGGGATGAACACGGTGTCGGGACGGATCGCCTCGGTGACCAGGGCGGGGAAGACCTCGCTGCCGCGCCGGGTGACGACGCGGACGGGCTCGCCGTTGCGGAAGCCGTGCGAGGGGTGGATCTCGGCCCAGGGGCGCGGGGTCTGCTCGACGAGGGCGCCGAGCCTGCGGGTCTGGTTGCCGGAGAGGAAGTGGGCGACGGTGCGGCCGGTGGTGAGCGACATGGGGTGCTCGTCGTCGTAGGGGTCCATCGGCGGGTGCCATTCGACGACCTGGAGGTGGATCTTCCCGTCGGGGTGGTAGGTCTTCCCGTCCTCGAAGAGGCGGGGGGTGCCGGGGTGATCGGTGGTGGGGCAGGGCCAGGCGATGCCGCCGGTCTCCTCCAGGCGTTCGTAGGTGATGCCGTAGTAGTCGTTGACGGTGCCGGCGGAGGCGACGCGCAGCTCGTCGAAGACCGACCGGGAGTCGGGGAAGTCGAATTTGTCGCCGGCGCCGAGCCGTCGGGCGAGTTCGCACATCGCCCAGGTGTCGGTGCGGACGCCGGGCGGCGGGTCCTGGGCCTTGTTGTGCTTGACGACGCGGGCTTCCGCGTTGGCCATCACCCCTTCGTCCTCGGCCCAGGTGGTGACGGGGAAGACGACGTGGGCGTTGGCCGCGGTCTCGGAGAGGAAGAAGTCGAATTGCGCGTGGAACTCGATGGTGTCGTACCCCTCCTTGACCACCTGGTAGTTGGGCAGGGAGACGAAGGGGTTGTTGCAGATGCCGATCAGGCCGCGGATCTCGCGGCGCTGCATCTGCCAGACCATTTCCATCATGGAGGTCCCGGCGGGCGGGAGCTCGGACTCCTCGATGCCCCAGATCTCGCAGATCTGACGGCGGTGCTCCTCGTTCATGATGGAGCGTCCGCCGGGGAGGAGGTCGGACTTCTGGCCGTGCTCGCGGCCGCCCTGCCCGTTGCCCTGGCCGGTGATGGTGCCGTAGCCGGCGCCGGGTTTGCCGATGTGGCCGGTGGCGGTGCAGAGGTTGATCACGGTGAGACAGTTCTCGACGCCCTGCGAGTGGTGCTCGATGCCTCGGGCGTGCCAGGCCATGGCCTTGGGCGCGCGGGCGAAGGTCCGGGCGACCTGGACGATCTGATCGGCGGGGATCCCGCAGATCGCGGCGGCACGGGAGGGCGGGTATTCGGCGGCCTTGGCCTTGACCTCCTCCCAGCCGGTGGCGTGGGCGGCGAGGTAGTTCTCGTCGGTGAGGCCTTCCTCGATGACGACGTGCAGGACGGAGGTGAAGAAGGCGGAGTCGGTGCCGGGCTTGAGGGCGACGTGGATGTCTGCGGTCCGGGCGATGGCGGTCTCGCGCGGGTCGATGACGATGAGGCTGGCCCCCCGGTCGCGGGCTCCCCAGACGTACTGGGTCATCACGGGGAAGCACTCGCCGACGTTGGAGCCCGCGATGAGCAGGCAGTCGGTGAGCAGGATGTCGGAGAAGGGGTTGCCGGCCCGGTCGATGCCGAAGGCCAGCTTGTTGGCGCCCGCCGCGCTGACCATGCAGAGGCGCCCGTTGTAGTCGACGTGCCGGGTCTTGAGCGCGACCCGGCCGAACTTGCCCACCAGATAGGTCTTCTCGGAGAAAAGGCTGGCACCGCCGAGGAGCCCGAAGGCGTCGTTGCCGTGGGTCTGCTGGATGCGCTTGATCTCGGAGACGGTGAAGTCGAGCGCCTCCTCCCAGGAGACCTCTCGGAACTCCTCGTCGCGGGAGCGGCGCATGAGCGGGGCGGTCAGCCGGTCGGGGTGGTTGACCTGCTGGTAGGCGTTGATGCCCTTGGGGCAGAGCCGCATCCGGTTGATGTCGTGATTGCGGGGTTCGACGCCGAAGACCTTGCCGCCGCGGTCCACGCGCAGATACATCCCGCACTGGACGCCGCAGAAGCAGCAGTGGGTCGGCACGAGCGTCTCGCCGTTCTGATCGGCGTGCCACTGGTCGGCCGGGATGCCGCCCGCGTCCCGGAAGGCTCGGGTGCCGGGAGGAGCGAGGGAGGGGTCCAGGGGGATGAACGTCCGGCGCTCGGCGGCAGCTCGCGGATCCGCGGTCACTTGAAGCCCTTCTTCACATCGGAGAGATAGGCGCTGCCGCGCAGCACCCGCTTGCAGCGCGGGCAGTATTCGGCCCAGGAGTCGAAGTCGAGCCGGAGGTCGCGCATGGTTCCGCGCAGGTTCTCGACGTAGGGGCCGGTGTCGATGGGTTCCTCGCAGCGGCGGCAGGCGAACACCTCGTCGTCCTTGCGGCCGGTGTATTTGAACAGCTGCATGCCGACCGCGGCCGGGCGCTGGACGATGTGGAAGAACTTGCCGAACGGGATGTAGATGAGCGTGAAGACCACCGACACCATGTGCAGGATCGCGAGGAACTGGTAGCCGCCGCCGTGCAGGAAGATCGAGGAGAAGGTGAGCAGCAGCCCCGTGACGGAGATGACGATGAGCGCGATCAGCGGCACCAGGTCGTAGGCGAAGCGCTGGCCGGTGGCGGCGCCGCGGTCCTTCATGCGGCGCCACAGGAAGTACGAGGCGCCGGGGATGACGAGGACGGCGGCGATGTCCAGGCCGTGGAACATCAGCCAGCCGAGCACGTTGAGCGAGTCGAATCCAAGGATCTTGAAGCCCCAGATCCGCATCTCGTAGCCGGGCCCCGATCCGCTGCCGGAGGTGAAGGTGAACCAGCCCCAGGTGAGCGGAAAGGTGATCAGGGCCGCGAGGATGCAGCCCCAGAAGATCAGCTGGTGGGCGGCCCAGCGGGCGTGGGAGCGGGCGCCGAGGAACTTCTGGAAGCCCAGATAGGTGGCGATCATCGTCGGCAGGGCGGTGGGGGCCCTGCGGAAGTTGTCCAGGGAGAAGAGGCTGCGCCAGCCCTGTTTGAAGAGGCGCCGGGCACCCGGAGCGGAGATCCATACGGTGTACCGGTAGGCGACGCCGAAGGCGAGGAAGACCGTGGCCACGGCGTAGGGGAGGAGAGCCGAGTCGAAGTTGCGGAGCATGCGGCTGCCGAGCACGATCGCGAGGATCAGCAGGGCGGAGACGGCCACTCCGGCGAGCGTGGCCCGGGTGGTGACGGACCGGGGGCCGGTAGCGGCGGGAGGCGTGGCCGCGGGGTCGCCGGGGGCGTGGGGCTCGGCTGCTGCGGTGGCTTCTGAGGGCTCGGTCACCCGGCCACCGTAGGACTGTTTGGGTTGATTTAACCCGTTTTAGGGGGTGAGAGGGTGAGAGGGTCGCCCGGACAGTCGCACGGGTCGCCTTGCCGGGGCGGGGTGCCTCGGGCTCACCGCGCCCGGCTCCCGCGCGCGCTCACCGGTACGTTCGTCACACATCGGCTCGCACTCCCCGCGGGCCCCGAGCACGCCCCCCCGGCCCCGAGCCCAACCCCTGCCCCGACCTAGACCTCGACCTCAACCTCGACCGGAGGAACCGCACGATGATCCCCATGGACCCTGCGGACGACCCCGCGGACTCCGTGAACCTCGCGGCCCCCGAGGCCCTCGCGGCCGGAGCCCCTGAGCGAGCGCCCTTGTCGGATGCGCTGACCGATGTGGCCGGGGTGCGCGTCGGCCACGCAGAGGTCGCCGGTGCGGGCGCGTTGAGCGGCACGACCGTCGTCCTGGCGCCCGAGGGCGGGGCCGTGGCCGCCGTGGACGTACGGGGCGGCGGGCCGGGCACGCGGGAGACGGACGCGCTGGACCCGCGCAATCTGGTGCAGCGGGTCGACGCCGTCGTCCTCACGGGCGGCAGCGCGTTCGGGCTCGACGCCGCGTCCGGCGTGATGGCCTGGCTGGAGGAGCAGGGCCGGGGCGTCCGGGTCGGTGCCGGACCGACCCAGGTGGTACCGGTCGTTCCGGCCGCCGCCCTCTTCGATCTCGGCCGGGGCGGCGACTGGCGGGCCCGCCCCGACGCGTCGACCGGCCGCGCGGCGGTGGAGGCCGCGGCTGCCACCGGGCCCGGGGAGCCCGTGGCCGAGGGGTGCGTGGGCGCGGGCGCCGGCGCGGTGGCCGGGCAGCTCAAGGGCGGCATCGGCACGGCGAGCGCCCGCCTCGCCTCCGGGGTCACGGTGGCCGCGCTCGTCGCGGTGAACGCGGCGGGCTCGGTGGTCGACCCCCGGACCGGGGTGCTGTTCGGGGAGTACGGAGCCGGGGACCCGCCGGCCCACCCTCCGGCCGAGGTCCACGCGGCGGCGGAGCGGCGTCTCGCGCGGGAGCGGGAGGCGACGGAGGCGGCCGGAGGCGGGGCCCCGCCGTTCAACACGACGATCGCGGTCGTCGCCACGGACGCGGACCTGACCCGGGCGCAGGCCCAGAAGCTGGCGGGCACCGCACACGACGGGCTGGCCCGCGCGGTGCGCCCCGCCCATCTGCTGACCGACGGGGACACCGTGTTCACGCTGGCCACCGGACAGGTGCGGGTGCCGTCCGGGGAACCGGCCGCCGTCAACGAGATCCTGGCGGCGGGCGCAGACGTCCTGACACGGGCCATCGTGAAGGCCGTGCGCGCGGCCCGGAGCACCGAGGGGCCGGGCGGCAGGCTCCTCTCGTACACGGAGCTGTACGGCGGCTAGCCACGGAGCCGTACGGCGGCTGGCGCCACGGAGCTGCACGCCGGCCGGGGCCACGGAGTTGCGCGGCGGCCGGGGCCGGTCCCAGCGGCAGGTCCAGGGGGCGCGCGGCGTGAGCGAGGGGCGTATGGGCGGCCGACTGGCCGCACAGGCAAGGGAGTTCACCCCAACCGCCCGAAATGCACCGGGAACACGAGGGGAACTTTCTGCGTGCGCCCTACGTTTTTACCAACCCCGGTCACGATGTCGGACCCAGGGACTACGTTAAGCACGCACCAAGTAACACGCGGCGACGGCCTGGAGACACCACCTTGAGCGATCCGTACGAGACAACCGAGCACCACCTCGACCGACTCCTGCGACGCGCCCTCAACTCCTTCGACCTTCCCGACAGCACGGTCGACCGCCTTGGCACCGCGCTCGCCCACAGCAGTTCGCTGCACTCGTCGCACCACAGTTCCGTGCTGCACCGAGAGACCTACCGTCACACGTATCTCCTCGCCGACGGCTCCGCCCTCACCCTGTGGGAGCTGGTGCACAGCGGAGGCCGGGACGTGCGGATACCGCGTCGGCACGAGCTGTACGACGACGAGGGCGACGCCCGCATCGCCGCGTCCCGGCTCGCCGGAAGCCTCTCCGACTCCTCGGCCTTCGGCGACGAGGGGCCGCAGGAGGCCCAGGGCGATCTGGAGATGCTGACGGTCCTGATGTCCGCCCCGCCGGCCCCACTCCCCCGGACGTACGCCCCCGACAATTCCGCGGACCACGCCCGCCGGGTGCTGCGCCGCGCGGAGAACGCCGATCGGCCGGGCGAGCAGAAGGCGCGGCTGCTCCGGTCGGCGTTCGCCCACCACATCACCCAGGTCTTCGGGCGTCAGTGCCACGTCGACGGCCGCTCGGCCGGATTCACGCTCTACGAGCACGCGTTCCTGCTGCTGGACGGCAGCGAGACGAGCCTGTGGGAGGTCGAGCACACGGCGACGCCCGACGGCCGCCACATGTGCGAGGTGTACGAGGACGAGCACACCGCCCGTGCGGCGATGGAGAGCCGCACCCGGATCTGCTGACCCGGACACCACCGTGACCGGCCCGGGCGGATTCGCCGCCGGGCCGGTCACGGTCGCCCAGTCGGCCGGTCGGCCGCAGCAGGCCGGTCACGACGCGGGCCGGTTGCGCCGCCCACGCGATGCCGGTCGCGCCGCCCACACGGATCAGCTCGCTCCGCCCGCCACGTTCGCGTGACCCTCCGCGTGTGCGTCACCCTCCGCCCGGGCGTCACCCTCGACGTGGGCGCGCGGCCGGGCGGGCAGCGCGAACATCACCAGGAAGATCACCGAGAGCACCCCGGCCACCCACCACAGCGACTGCTGGAACGCGTCGACGAACGCCGGGCCGACCTCGTCGGGACCCGGCCGGTCGCCGATCGCCCCGAAGAAGACGACGGACACCAGACCGAGGCCGAGCGCCGTCCCCATCTGCTGCACGGTGTTGATCAGCCCGGACGCCGAACCGGCGTGTTCCCTGGGCACTTCGGAGAGCACGGCGTCGGTCAGCGGAGCCACGATCAGCCCCATCCCCACGCCCATGACCACCAGCGGGACGGCCATCTGCCAGGACGTGATGCCCATGCCGTAATGCTCGCTCTCCCAGAGATAGATCAGCAGCCCGGCGATCATGAGGAGTGCACCGGCCTGGAGAACCTTGCGGCCGAAGCGGGGCACCAGCTTCTGCACGGAGATCCCGGCGGCCACCGAGACGGCGACGGAGAACGGGATGCCCGTCGTGCCGGCGCGCAGCACGCTCCAGCCGAGCCCCATCTGCATGTACATCGTCCAGACCAGGAAGAAGATGCCGAGGCCGACGCCGAAGGTCAGCTGCACGGCGATGCCGGCGGCGAAGCTCTTGACCCGGAACAGGGACAGCTCGATCAGCGGCGAGCCGTCGCTCAGCGCCTTCTGCCGCTGGTAGGCGACCAGCGCCCCGAAGACGAACAGGCTGCCCACCATCGACAGGTGGCCCCAGAGCGGCCAGCCCAGCTCGTGCCCCCGGGTGAGCGGGTAGATGAGCATCAGCATCGCCAGGGTGATCAGGGCGACGCCGGGCAGGTCGAGACGGACCGCCTTCGGAGCCTTCGACTCGGTGATGAACTTCGCGCCGAGAAGCAGTCCGGCGATGCCGACGGGCAGGTTGATCAGGAAGATCGGCCGCCAGCCGAGGCCAAAGAGGTCCCACTCGGTGAGCAGCGCGCCCAGCAGCGGACCGGAGACCGCGCCGAGTCCGACGATCGCGCCGAAGAGCCCGAAGACCTTTCCGCGCTCGTGGGCCGGGAAGGTGGCGTGCACGATCGAGAGGACCTGAGGCACCATCAGGGCCGCCGTCGCGCCCTGGAGGATCCGGGCCGCGACCAGTATCTCGGGGCTGCCCGCGAAACCGCACAGGGCGGAGGCGAGCGTGAATCCGCCGATACCGATGAGGAAGAGCCGCTTGCGCCCGTAGATGTCGCCGAGCCGCCCGCCCGTGATCAGTCCGGCCGCGAACGCGAGGGCGTAGCCGGCGGTGATCCACTGGATCGCGGAGACCGAGGCCCCGGTCTCGCGCTTGATGCTGGGGATCGCGATGTTGACGATCGTGACGTCGACCAGGTCCATGAAGGCGGCGGTCATCACGATGGCCAGCGCGAACCAGCGCCGCCGGTCGGCCGGGGCGGGCGTGGGTGCCACCGGTGCAGGCGGTGCGGGCGGTGTGGGCGGTGCGACGTGCGACGCCATGGGCGACGGGGGTGCGGAAGAAGGCATGGGAAGAACCTACGCATCCATTAGGTCAGATCATGGCCTGATGGTCCGGCATCCTGAAGCCATGTCCGACACCCCCGCACGACTGCTGAAACTGCTGTCGCTCCTCCAGACCCCGCGCGAGTGGCCGGGCGGCGAGCTGGCCGAGCGGCTCGACGTCAGTGCGCGCACGATCCGCCGCGACATCGACCGGCTGCGCGACCTGGGCTATCCGGTCGAGGCCTCACGCGGCTCCGTCGGCGGCTATCGCCTGGTGGCGGGCGCCGCCATGCCGCCCCTCCTGCTGGACGACGAGGAGGCGGTGGCCATCGCCGTGGGCCTGCGGGCAGGGGCGGGGCACGCGATCGAGGGCGTCGACGAGGCCTCCGTACGGGCGCTGGCGAAGCTGGAACAGGTGCTCCCCGCCCGGCTGCGGCACCGGGTCTCCGTACTCCAGAACGCCACGGTGCCGCTGACCCGGGGCGATGGCGCCACCATCGACCCGCGGACCCTGACGACGCTGGCCTCGGCGGCCACCGGTCGGGAACGGCTGAGGTTCGCGTACCGCAGCGGCGACGGCACCCGGACGAAGCGGCAGGTCGAGCCGTACCGGCTGGTGAGCACCGGGCAGCGCTGGTACCTGGTGGCGTACGACCTGGACCGGGAGGACTGGCGTACGTTCCGGGTGGACCGGGTCGGCGAGCCGTACGCGACGGGGGCCCGGTTCGCGCCGAGGCCGCTGCCGGTCGAGGGCGCGGGGAGCGACAGGAAGGACGGGAACGACGCGGGGAGCGAGGACGCGGCGAGGTTCCTGGCCCGGTCGATGCGGCGGATGAAGCCGGAGCTGTGCCTGGATGTGTGGTTCGGGGCGCCGGCGGAGTTCGTCGCGGCGCGGCTGCCCGCGCATCTCGGGGCGCCGGAGCCTGACGGGACGGACGCTTGCCGACTGCGGACCTCGTGCGCCGATTCGCTGGAGTGGGTGGCGCTGCGGTTGGCGTTGGTGGACTGCGAGTTCTCCGCGCAGGGGCCGCCGCAGCTGGTGGAGCACCTGCAGGGCCTCGGTGCCCGGCTGACCCGCGCCGCCCGGAGCCGCCCCCCGGCCGATCCGGAACAGGGGCCGGAACAGGGGTGAGCCCCGACGCCGGGGGGGGTGGGCGCCGGGGCTCAGCTCAGGGACCGGGGAAAACCGGTCGGGTGACCGGAATGACCCGGTCGGTCAGCCGGTGCGAACCGGCTTGATGGGGAGATTACGGGTTATTGGCTCACGCCGCAGCGTCAAAGCCCGTGTCGTGAGCCATTCGCTTCAATTCGAGCAGTGCGTGCTTCTCTATCTGGCGGATCCGCTCCCGCGTGAGGCCGTGCTGCTTGCCCACTTCGGTCAGCGTCCGCTCGCGCCCGTCCTCGATGCCGTACCTCATCTTGATGATCGAGGCGGTCCTGTTGTCGAGCTTGCCGATCAGGTCCTCCAGCTCCTCACTGCGGAGCAGGGTCATCACGGACTGCTCGGGCGAGATGGCGGAGGTGTCCTCCAGCAGGTCGCCGAACTGGGTGTCGCCGTCGTCGTCCACGGACATGTTGAGGCTGACCGGGTCGCGGGCCCAGTCCAGGACGTTGCCGACGCGCTCGGTGTTGGAGTCGAGCTCGGCGGCGATCTCCGCGTGCTCCGGGTCGCGCCCGTGCTCGCGGTTGAACTCGCGCTGGACCCGGCGGATCCGGCCGAGCTCCTCCACCAGGTGGACGGGGAGCCGGATCGTGCGGGACTGGTCGGCGATGGACCGGGTGATGGCCTGCCGGATCCACCAGGTGGCGTACGTGGAGAACTTGAAGCCCTTGGCGTAGTCGAACTTCTCGACCGCGCGCACCAGGCCCGCGTTGCCCTCCTGGATCAGGTCGAGCAGAGGGAGCCCCGCGCGCGGGTAGCGGCGGGCCACGGCGACGACGAGCCGGAGGTTGGAACGGATGAATATGTCCTTGGCGCGCTCGCCCTCGGCGACCAGCGCCTGAAGCTCCTCACGCTTCGCGTCACCGGCTGCGCTCTCCACCTCGCCGTCGAGGATCTGCTGGGCGAAGACGCCCGCCTCGATGGTCTGGGAGAGGTCGACTTCCTTGGCGGCGTCGAGCAGCGGTGTGCGGGCGATCTCGTCCAGGTACATGCCGACCAGGTCGCGATCGGCGATTTCCCCGCCCACGGCGCGAACACTGCCTGCCCGGCCGGACCCACCGGAAGTGGTGGACGTACGACGGGCGACGGCACGGGTTGCCATGCGTGCTCCCTTGCTGAGTAGGTCGCGACACCCTTTCGAGGTGCCCTGCATCCGATGGAAACAACGACTGGAATCCGGACAGAATTCCCATGCCGCACATTCGCTTTCGCGATCATGCAGTACCCTGTCCGGCGCCGACTGCTGGATTCCGCTTCTGGATTCCGCCGGACGCGCAGGTCAGAGCCGGTGGCGGGGCCGAACCTGCCCCGTCGCGGCTCTCTGGCCGGATACCCGGAATCGGCCCGTGCATGAGACCGCACTCACACGCACGCCCCACTTACCCTCGCCCGGCCGCCGCCCGGCGCCCGGAGAGCCGTGCTCCCACCCCGAAGGACGGATCGGACGGCGTCCGGGTTGCTCAGGGCGCCCGCGGCGCGCCTACGGCCACTCGGGGCCGCGCCGGACCGGAAGGGCCCGCGCGCTTCCGTCCCGGACCGGGGAGGCCCGCGCGCCTCCGTCCCGGACCGGGGAGGCCCTCCGTCCCGGACCGGGGACGTAGGACCGCCGACCGATCCAACCGGTGACCGCGGTCCGGAGTACCTGGGTCTCCGGTCCGAGGCAGGCCGGGACCGCAGCCCGATCCGCTGGGGCCCGCACGTGCCTAGCGTGCTCGGCATGGACGACACCACGGGCACCCTCGACGAGGCGCTGGAGCGCATCCATGTCTCGGGGCCGGAGCGCGACGGCTGGCTCAGCAATCACGCGCCGATGGCCGTGGAGGCCCTCGTGCGGCACGGCCAGGCGTCGGCCGTGCACCGCTGGCTGGACCGCTACGGCCCGAAGCTGGAGGAGATGCCGGACACGGGTTCCCCGGTGACCGCGCGGAACTGGCACGAGGCGCTGGGCGACCCGCGCCGCATCGCCGACTGGACGGCGTACTTCGAGCGGGAGACGGCCGACATCCCCTGGCGCGACGTGCTCACCGAGTGGTGGCCGCGACTGCTGCCGGGCATCGCCGCGGGCGCCACGCATCCGGCGATCCGGGTGGGCCATTCCGTACGGACCCTGCTGGCGGGCGAGGAGAGCGCCCCGCGCGTCCGGGAGCTGGCCCACGCCCTCGGCTACTGGGCCGCCCGCCACCAGCCCCTGCCCGCCCTGACGCCGCTCGGCCCGGCCCCGAGTGCGGCGGCGGCACTAAACCGGGTCCCGCTGGTGCCCGAGCGGAACGGCGGCGTCCAGGACCGGTTCGCGCAGCTGACCGGGTTCCCGGACTGGCCGCCGCCGGAGCAGGGCACCGGCCCGGAGCCCGGGCCCGCCGGCCCTGAGGCGGCCCGGGCCGCGCTCCGGGAGCTGGTACGGGCCTCGACGCACCGGTACGCGACCCACGCGCACGGCGATCCGATCATGCTGGTCCACGCGGCGACCGCGCCCAACGCGGTCCTGCGCACCCTGCCCGCCCTGCCCGGCGAGCTGTGGGCGCCGAGTCTGCGGGCCGCCTGGGCGGCGAGCGCGGCGGTCACCGCCGCCTACGCGCCCCGTGAGGCGGCCCCGGTTCCGGCACCGGCGTACGGCGCCACGGACGCCGGGGAGCTGTTCGCCCGGGCGGCGGCGCACGGCGACGACCACACCATCAAGTTCACCGACACGGCACTGGACGTGGGCGACGCCCTCGCGTTCTCCGCCGCCCGGCGCGCGATCGAGCTGAACCCTCCGGTCTTCTAAAGCCTTCCGGAGTGGCCGGAGTGGCCCCGGAGCGGCCGATCCTCTCAGCCGAACTGCACCGAGCGCTTCGCCAGCCCCATCCAGAAGCCGTCGATGACGCTCCGCCCCCGGCCCAGATCGTCCTCGGCCGCGCCCAGCGTCACGAAGAGCGGCGCGAAGTGCTCGGTGCGCGGGTGGGCCAGCTTCCCTGCCGGGGACGTGTGCTCGAAGTCGATCAGCGCGTCGATGTCCTGGGCCCGCAGCGCGCGGTCGCCCCAGTCGTCGAACTCCGCCGACCAGCCGGGAACGCCACCGCCCGGGTGGCGCAGAGCGGCCAGGTTGTGGGTGAAGAAGCCGCTGCCGACGATGAGCACGCCCTCGTCGCGCAGGGGGGCGAGTTTGCGTCCGACGTCCATCAGCTTCTGCGGGTCGAGGGTCGGCAGGGAGATCTGGAGTACGGGGACGTCGGCGTCCGGGAACATCTCCACCAGCGGTACGTACGCCCCGTGGTCGAGGCCGCGGTCCGGGATGTCCTGGACCGGCGTACCGGCACCGCGCAGCAGCTTGCGGACGCTGTCGGCGAGCTCGGGCGCGCCCGGGGCTCCGTAACGCACCCCGTAATAGTGCTCGGGAAAGCCCCAGAAGTCGTACACGAGCGGCACGGTCCCGGTGGCGCCCAGCGCGAGCGGGGCCTCCTCCCAGTGGGCGGAGACCATCAGGATCGCGCGGGGCCGGGGCAGCCCGGCGGACCAGGCGGCGAGCTCGCCGGGCCAGACGGGATCATCGGCCAGCGGCGGTGCGCCGTGCGAGAGGTAGAGGGCGGGCATCCGCTCCGCGGTGGCTGTCATGGCACTCCCATCCACTGGACACGGTCCCAGGGCGACGGGTGCCGCGTTGGGCGCACGGGCACTGGATCCGGTCACGAACTCGTCCGAGCAGGAGTTCCCCGAGGTCATCCGGGAGATTGTTGTTCAGGGGCCCTGCGAAACTCCTCGGATCCCCTGCGGGGATCTCTCGGGGCAGGCTTCTTGAAACTTCAAGTTCCTACCTCCTGAGACCTTAGCCCTATCTAGTTAAACTTTCAAGAAAAGGTCGTACAGTGGAGTACATGACCACGGCATCCACCAGCGCGACGCGCTGGCTCACCGACGAGGAGCAGCACGCCTGGCGCGCTTATCTGCATGCCACCACGCTGCTGGAGGATCACCTCGATCGCCAGTTGCAGCGCGATGCCGGCATGCCGCACATCTATTACGGGCTGCTCGTTCAGCTCTCGCAGGCCCCCCGCAGCCGGATGCGGATGACGGAGCTGGCCCGGAACGCGAAGATCACCCGTTCCCGGCTCTCGCACGCCATCGCCCGGCTGGAGAAGAACGGCTGGGTGCGCCGCGAGGACTGCCCCTCCGACAAGCGCGGCCAGAACGCGGTGCTCACCGACGACGGCCACGAGATGCTCCGCCGCTCGGCGCCGGGCCACGTCGAGGCCGTACGGCAGGCGATGTTCGACCGGCTCACGCCCGAGCAGGTGAGCAGCCTCGGGGAGATCATGCGGGTGCTCGCGACCGGTCTGGAGCCGGAGGGCACGGACGCGGATCTGCCCTGGCTCCGCTGAGCGATCGCTGAGCGGAACCAGGGCAGAGGGCGAGCGGGGGCGGGCCGTCGTCAGTGGGCGACGACAGGAATCCTGAACTCCTCCTCGGCGCCCGCGTCGGACGCGCCGTCCGTCACACCGGAACCCGTTCCCGGGCGCCCCGTGTTGATGAGGGCGATCGCGATGACGGCGGCGGCGACGAGGATGCCGACCGCCCACCAGATCGCGGCGGCGAAACCACTGACCATGGCCTGGAGCTGCAGGAGCTGCGGGTCCGTGGCGCGGGCCGCGTGATCGGCGACGTACGCGGTGGTGGCGCTCGCGGCGATGGTGTTCAGCAGGGCGGTGCCGATGGCGCCGCCGACCTGCTGCGAGGTGTTGACCATCGCGGAGGCCACTCCCGCGTCACGCGGCTCGATGCCATGCGTGGCCAGGGACATCGCCGGCATGAACGCCGTGCCCATGCCGAGGCCGAGCAGCAGCATGCCGGGCAGGATGACGGCCGCGTAGCTGGTGTTCAGGTCCAGCTGGGTCAGGAGCAGCATGCCGACCGCGGCGACCAGGAAGCCGGGGCCCATCAGCAGGCGCGGCGGGACCCGGGTCATCAGACGGGTGCCGATCTGGGTGGAGCCGGTGATCATGCCGACGATCATGGGCATGAACGCGAAGCCGGTCCTGACCGGGGAGTAGCCCTTCACGACCTGGAGGTAGTAGGTCAGGAAGAGGAACAGCCCGAACATCGCGATGATGGCGAGCCCCAGCGAGAGGTAGACCCCGCCCCGGTTGCGCTCGGTGAGGACGCGCAGCGGCAGCAGCGGAGACTTCACGCGCGCCTCGGTCACGACGAAGGCGATCAGCAGCACGACGGCGGCGACGAACATGGAGACGGTCACCGCGTCCGACCAGCCGGCGGACTCGGCGCGGGTGAAGCCGTACACCAGGGCGACGAGGCCGAGCGTGGAGAGCACCACGCCGGGGATGTCCAGCGGTGCGCGATTGCGGGTGCCGGACGGCTCACGGATCACGAAGTAGGCGCCCGCGGCGGCGACGATGGCGAACGGGATGTTGACGAAGAACGTCCAGCGCCAGTTCAGGTACTCGGTGAGGAAGCCGCCGAGGATCAGCCCGACAGCGCCACCGCCACCGGCGATGGCCCCGTAGATGCCGAACGCCTTGGCGCGCTCCTTGGCATCGGTGAACATCACGGCGAGCAGGGAAAGGGCAGCCGGGGCGAGCAGGGCGCCGAAGACACCCTGGAGGGCCCGGGAGCCGAACATCATCGCCTCGTTCTGGGCCGCCCCGCCGAGCGCGGAGGCCAGCGCGAAGCCGATCAGACCGACGACGAAGGTGCGCTTGCGACCCCAGAGGTCGGAGATCCTGCCGCCGAAGAGGAGGAGCCCGCCGAAGGCGAGGGCGTAGGCGGTGATGACCCACTGCTTGTTGCCGTCGGATATGCCGAGGTCGGTCTGGGCGGAGGGCAGCGCGATGTTCACGATGGTCGCGTCGAGGACGACCATCAGCTGGGCGAGCGCGATGAAGGCCAGGGCTTTCCAGCGACTCGGATCGGGAAGGGCGGTGTCAGCCGTTTTTGACATGGGTGTAGCCACCTAAGGACGTGCGAGGACGCGGAGGCGTCGTGAAGTGGGCGTCGGCGGTACGTACTGGTGTACGCGGCGACGTGATGACGTAGGACGTGACGGCGTGGGCCGTGGGCGCGGCGGCCCACGGGGAGCGTCGCCGATGCCGGAGAAGCGTCGGGTGGCCGGGAACACGCCCGCGGGGGTTACCGGTGGAGGTGGTGCAGGGCCGGAAGGTTCAGGTGGGCGCGGACCTCAGGAGCGCCGCAGGTCCTCCAAGGTCGCCGCCGATCCGGGCAGTTCGGAGCGGGCCGGGGTCTCCAGTCCGTCCAGGAACAACTGCAGGTGACGGTGGGTGAACCGGTCGATGCCCTGGCAGGCGATGCCGGGGAGCGGCCGGGTGAGCTGGGAGAGGGCGACGAGTACGTCACCGACGGCGATGTCGGTACGCAGCCGCCCCGCGGACATGGCGCGCGCCACGAGCCCCTCGACGGCCTCTTCGAGGCGCCGGCGCTCGGCGAGCAGTTCGGGATGGTCCTTGTCGAAGACGCCGGAGAGCATCGGGCACAGGGCGCCGATCCGTTCGTCGGCGGCCGCGTGCACGAAGCGGCTGAGCGCGGCGAACGGGTCG
Organism: Streptomyces sp. NPDC102283; assembly: GCF_044766265.1. Lineage (NCBI taxonomy): Bacteria > Bacillati > Actinomycetota > Actinomycetes > Kitasatosporales > Streptomycetaceae > Streptomyces > Streptomyces sp. NPDC102283. The sequence goes on along the minus strand of NZ_JBIWLQ010000005.1, from coordinate 160,332 downwards.
GACTCCGCGGCGGCGGCCTCTTCGGCCCGGAGGGTGGTGCGGGAGGTGACCGCGAGGACGACCTCGTGGGTGAGGGCGGCGCGGTCGGGGAAGTTCCGGTAGAGCGTGGCGTTGCCGACGCCCGCTCGCCGTGCGACGTCGTCCAGTGCCACGTCCGGCCCGAACTCGACGAACAGCTCGCGTGCTGCCGCGACGATCCGCTCACGGTTGCGCAGCGCGTCGGCACGCGGGCGGGGCGCCCGGCACGGTGCCGCGGGTGCGGTGCCGGCGACGGCTGCCGGTACGGTGCCCTTCGCGGTGGCCCCGGTGGCCCTGGTGGTCCCTGCGATGGCCTCCACGACGACGCCCCTCCCCTTCTTCTTGCCTCTGTGTAGCCGGTCGACCCCCATCAGCAACCGGGGATCGTTTCCCCGTTTAGTGGGGACACGTATGCAAACGGGGAGAGGATCCCCGCTTATTTCCCACCCCCATGTGACCTGAGTCACATCACCTCAGGGAGAAAACCCTCCGATCGGCGCACCCAGCGAGCGGCCCCGGACCACCCGGCACAGGCTGATCGCCAGAGCGCAGTCAGGGGTCGGCCGACTGCCGCGGACCCCGAAGGCGCCTCCATGCAGCAGCCCCGCCGCCGGATACGCAGACACCGCCGCCCGATCGCCCTGGCCGGAGCGACCGCGCTGGTCATAGCGGCCGTGGCCTCGGCGAGCACCACCCTCCCGACCGCCGGACGCGCCTCGGCGGGCCCGGCGGCCACCGGCCAGGACTCCGCGCTCGCCGCGTGCCGAATCTCCGCCACCATGGGCGTGCAGATGTCCGAGGGCCTGCCGACCCCGCCCGGCTACGCCCGGTCGACCGGCGAGATCAAGGCGCTCAACCTGATGATCGACTTCCCGGACGCGGAGGGGACGGATCCCGCGACGGACCGGTACGGGGAGTTCTTCCCGCAGACGTCCGAGTGGTTCAGGGCCAGCTCCTACGGCCGGCTCGTCTACCGGCCCGAGGCCCCCGTCAAGGACTGGCTGCGGATGCCGATGCCCTTCACGGAGTACGGGATAGAGCGCGGCTCACCCTTCGAGCCGGGCTACCGCCAACTGGTGAAGGACATCGTCGCGGCCGCCGACCCCAGGGTCGACTTCTCCGCGTACGACCTGGTCAACGTCCTGGTCAGCCCGAACGCCGGCCCCTCCGCACTGGACACCGTGCTCTCGGTGACCTTCTCCGGCAACGACGAGGCCCCGACCGCGGACGGCGTCCCGCTCGCCAACACGTCGTTCGTCTACAGCCGCCAGGACGACGGATCGGGGTCGTACGCCGAGACCGGCTACCGCGTCCTGCCGCACGAGAACGGCCATGTCTTCGGGCTGCCCGACCTCTACACGATGGAGGGCGGCGGCTCGGTCGGGCACTGGGACATCATGTCCGAGGACTGGGGCGCCAACAACGACTTCCTGGCCTGGCACAAGTGGAAGCTCGGCTGGCTCGACAACGAGCAGATCAGCTGCGCGTCGCAGGCCGGCATGAGCGAGCACACCCTCGGCCCGCTGGCCACCGAGGGCGGCACCAAGCTCGCCTTCGTCCCGCTGAGCGCCCAGTCCGGCTACGCCGTGGAGGTCCGTACGGCCGCGGGCAACGACGAGGCGGTCTGCCGGCCCGGGGTGCTGATCTACAAGGTCAGCTCCGACGTGGACACCGGCCAGGGCCCGGTCTCCGTCGCCGACGCCACCGAGGACAGCGGCGGCTGCACCCGGCGCCCCAACGTGCACGCGGAACTGTCCGACGCCCCGTTCCGCCCCGGCCAGACCTTCACCGACCGGGCCAACGGCGTACGGATATCCGTGCTGGACGAGGACGGCAATGGCAACTACCGGGTGCGGGTCACGCGCCCGTGAGCGGCCCGGCGTCCGCGGCGCACCCCGGACCGCACGCTGCGGCGCCCTCCCCGGTGCCCTGCTCGGCACCCTCCCCGGCGCCCTCCGCGAAGGCGCGGAGGAGGTGCTTGAGGAGCTTCCCGGTGGCGTTGCGCGGAAGCTCCTCGTCGGTGAACAGCACCCGGGCGGGCACCTTGAAGGCGGCGAGCCTCGCGCCGACGTGCTCGCGCAGGCCCCCGGCGGTGACTTTGGCCCCGGGGCGCGGCCGGACGACGGCCGCCACCTCCTCGCCCAGCACCGGGTGCGGGATGCCGAGGACGGCGGCGTCGGCCACGTCGGGGTGGTCGTGCAGGACGCCCTCGACCTCGACGCAGTACACGTTCTCGCCGCCCCGGATCACCACGTCCTTGAGCCGGTCGACGATGGAGACCCGCCCCTCATGGCCTACGGCGAGGTCCCCCGTACGGAACCAGCCGCCGCCGCCGAAGGCCTCCTCGGTCGCCGCCGCGTCGCGCCAGTAGCCGCGGAACAACGACTGGCCGCGCAGCCACAGCTCCCCCGCCTCCCCGTCGGGCAGCGCCTCGCCCGACGGCCCGGCGACCCTCACCTCGGTGACCGGGGTGGGCCGTCCCGCGCCGCCCGGCTCCGCCCGGTACTCGTCCCCGAACTGCGCGAGGACCCCGCCGCTGGTCTCGGTGAGGCCGTAGCCGTTGCGGGGCTCGACGCGTTCGCCGTACCGGGCGGTGAGGCGGGCGACCAGGACGGGCGGGGCGGGGGCTCCCCCGGTGCTGAACAGCGTGAGGCCCTCCAGCCCGTCCCCGCTCCGCTCCGCGGCCTCCAGCAGCTGGAGCCCGGTGGTGGGGACCCCGGCGAAGTGCGTGACGCGGTGCGCCCGGATCAGCCGCAGCGCCTCGTCCGCGTCCCACTTGTGCATCAGGACGAGGGTGCCGCCGGCCGCCATCGCACCGTAGAAGCCGGTGAACGCGGCGACGTGGAAGAACGGGAACGTCATCAGCGATACGGGGGCGGGCCCCTGCCCCGGGATGACGCCGCGCGCCAGCGCGGAGGCCGCCGCGAAGTAGCGGGGGTTGAGCGCGGCCCCGGCCTGGGCGAGATGGGTGGCCACCGCACCCTTGGGGCGGCCGGTGGTGCCGGAGGTGTAGAGGATCGTGGCGTCGTCCTCGGGCCGGGGTTCCACGTCGGGCGGCGCGGCCAACGGGTCGGGCGCGGGGAACTCCTCGTACCCCTCGACGCGGAGGCCCGCCGCGGCCTGCCGGCCCGCGCCCTCGGAGCCGTGGAAGAGAACGACGCGCGCCCCGGTCCGCCGGGCCCAGCCGGAGACCCGCCCCAGCCGCTCCCCGTCCACGAGGAGCACCCCGGGCTCGCAGTCCTCCAGGGCGTGGACGAACTCGTCCTCGGTCCACCAGGCGTTGAGCGGTACGGCGACGAGACCGGCCAACTGGGCGGCCCAGAAGGCGATCTGCCACTCGGGATGGTTCCGCATCGCGATCACGGCCCGGTCGCCGGAGCGGAGGCCGTACCGCTCCCGCAGGCGTACGGCGAGGGCGGAGGCGGCGGCGAAGAACTCGGCGTAGGAGTAACGCTGCTCGCCGGCGATGAGGAACGGCGTGTCCCGGTAGGCCCAGGTGGTCTCCACGAACTCCCTCAGTGTGCGCGGCCCGTCGGCGTACTCCGGCGTCCCCCGCTCGCCGACGACCACGGCGAAGGGTGCGCCGGGCCCGGTGAGGGAGGCCTCGATGCGCGCGGCACGCCGGGCGCGTTCCGCTCGGGCTGCGGCGTCTTCGGACGCCGGGGGCGGGGACGGGTGGGTGTGCGGCACGGACGGCCTCTCTCGCGCTGACGCTGGCTGCTACGCGAGACGCTATGCGGGCGGCGGCGCAGCGCCAAGGTCGTGCCCTCGATCACCGGACCGGGAGCTCGGACCACCGGACCAGGAGCTCGGACCACCGGACCAGGAGCTCATCCGGACGCTCCGAAAAGGACAGCCGCGTTCTCGCCACTCCAGCCGGACGGGCTGTGCCAGATGACATTGACTCGGAAGACATCGCGGATCGTGTCCACGGACCAGTCCTCGGCAGGTGGTTCGGAGAGGGCCAGGTAGAGATCGTCGGCCGGCGCGGGCAGCGTGTGGTTGATCTCCAGCAGGCGGGTCGCGCCCGATCGCAGGTCCGCATAGGTGGAGCGGCCCGCGCCCAGGGCCTCGTAGAGGAACAGACCGTGCGGGGTGACGCAGCTGACGTCGACGACCGGGGAGTCGGAGGGCTGGAGGTCCGCCCAGAAGAGTGCAGCCTTCAGCGCGTGGCGGACCGCCTCGTGCTTCTTGCAGGTGCGGTCGGCCCCCGCAGCCGCTTCCAGCGCGCGGAGGAAACCGTCCTTCGTGGTCGCGGCCGATGTGGCGGCGATAGTGTCCGCGGTGGTCATCTGTCCCTCTTCCTTCTGATCGGGTTGCGTCGGGGCGACGGGGGGCGTGCCGTCGGAGTTCGGTTCCACGTCCGGCTCCGCGTCCGGCTCCACGTCCGGCTCCGCGTCCGGCTCCACCGCTGTGCCGAAGCGCTCCTGAAGCGCTCGCCGTGCCTCGGCGAGGGGAGCTGCCCAGCCGGAGGCGTCCAGCCCCTGGGCGAGCCGACCTGCGTCGAAAGTGCCCTCCTTGAGCGCACGGTTGGTCGTCGCGGCAAGGTCCCGAAGGCCTCCGAGCAGCTCACGGTCCGGATCGCCGAACAGGTGAAGCACGGCGACCCAGTCCGCCTGGTCCCGGCGAAGAACGCGGTTGGCCATGCCCTGGAGTTCGGAGAGGCGGCTGCGGGCATCGGGAACATCGCCAGCGCCACCGGTCAGCTCTCCCAGCACGTCCAACGCCGCGAGATAGCGCCCTGCCATCCGCTCCGAGACGGGCGACCGGCCCCGCTGATCGGCGGTGAGCACCGTCTGACTCGTGTCGTTCGCGAAAACCCAGCAGTCCAGCTTCTCGCCCATCACCGGAGGAACCGATCCGTGCCGGACGGTGAGGACCAGCGGCCGGCCGATCATCGGCGCCAACGGCTTCACCTTGTAGCGGCCCCCCGGGGCCCGACCCACCACCTCGACCCGGACGTCGGTACCGATCCGGGGGTGCCGCTCGGCCCCGCCGCCCTCCGGCCGGTCGACGACCGCCGCCTCTGCCGCCGCCTCTGCCGCTGTCCCTGTCCCAGTCCCTGCCTCCACGTCCGCTACCGCTACCGCTACCGCTGACGCCTCCGTGTCCCTATCGACGTCCGTGTCCGTGGCCGGAGCCTGGGCGTCCCCGGAACCGGTCAGCGCCTGCGGCAACGGGACGGTGTGCAGGACGGTCAGGCTCTGGGTGCTGCGGGTGAGCGCCACGTACAGCTGACGCAGCCCGGCGGGACCGCGGTCGGCGATGTTGGCTGGCTCGACGACCAGGACGTGGTCGTACTCCATGCCCTTGACCTGCGCCGCGGCCAGCACGGAGACGGCCTCGCGGGCCCGTCCGCCGAGGTCGCCGTCGTCGTCGATCCTGCGGCTGATGGTCTCCGCCCAGTCCGAGTCGTCGGGAACGATGACGGCCACGGAGCGGGGGGTGCTGCCGTCGCTGGTGCCCATCAGCCGGGCCACGTGCGCGACGGTGTCGTCGAGCAGCCTCTCCGACTCGCTCGCCACGGTCCGCACGGCGTCCGCTCCCGCCGCCCGGACCGCCCTCGGGTACGGGAGGTCCGGCGCGATCGTCCGGGCGAGCGGGGCGACGAACTCCATGATCTCGGCGGGCACGCGATAGCTGGTGGTCAGCTGGGCCACGCTCCAGTCGCCCTGGTCGGAGAGGAGTGCGCCGAGCAGGTCCCAGCTCGTCGGAACATGGACGCCCGTCGCCTGCGCGAGGTCGCCCAGGACGGTCATGGAGCCGCCCGCGGCACTGCGCCGCCGCAGGGAACGCGCCTGCATGGGCGTGAGGTCCTGGGCCTCGTCGATCACGATGTGGCCGTACCTCGGCGGGATGTCCCCGCTGATCAGCACGCGAAGCTCTTCGAGGCAGACCTGGTCGGCGAGGGACCACGGATCGGCATCGGCAGTGGCGGCGCGGGGCCGCAGGAGGGCCGCCTGTTCGTCCGCGTCGAGGATGCCGTCGGCGCACTCCCGCAGGAGGTCGGCCGAGTCGTAGAGACTGCGCAGCGCCTCACGGGGGCCGGGGGCGGGCCAGACGCGTTCGACGAGGCGTTCGACCCGGCGGTTGCGCTCCAGGTCGCGGCGGATCGTCCCGGCCTGCCCACGGCGCGGCGCGATGTCGGCGAGCTCTCGGAGGAGCCGGTCGACGAAGAGACCGCGGAAGCGCTCGCGTCGCTCCCGGAAGGGCCCGTCGTCGGCATGAGCCCTTTCGAGGAGAGCGAGGACCTCGGACTTCGGCACACGAAGCGTCGTACTGCCGGCGGTGACGACGATCCCGGGTTCGTCGCCCTTGAACGAGGGAACGGCCGTGAGGGGGTCGAGGGCATCAGGGCGGAAGTCGCTCTCGACGCGGCGCCGCAACACGGCCGCCATGCGCTCGTCCGACTTCACGAGGCGCGCCTCCGGCGAGTCGGTACCGAGGATGCCGCCCTCCCACAGGCGGTCCAGCTGTACGGCGTTCACGTCCCGGGTGCCGAGGGTGGGCAGGACCTGCCCGACGTAGTCGAGGAACCGCTGGTGGGGTCCGATGACGAGGATGTCCTGGGCCTTGAAGTGCTCGTTGTTGACGAGCCAGGTCACCCGATGGAGACCGACCGCCGACTTACCGGTACCGGGGCCGCCCTGTACGACGAGGATGTCCGACGGCGAACCGGTGACCAGCTCCATCTGGTCGCGGCGGATGGTCTCGACGATGTCCCGCATCCGCCCGCCGCGCGACCGCTGGAGCTCCCGCAGCAGGAAGTCGTCGGGCTGGAGGGGCTTGCGCCGCTGTCGTCGTACGACTTCGCCGGGGGTGGGGGCCGGCGCACGCTCCGGTACGGAGGAGACGTCCGGCTCCTCCGCCACACCGTCGTCAGCGCGACGGGGCTCCGGAACGGCGGGCTCCGGCAGGACATCGGCCCCGGACGCGTCCGGGGGCTCGGGGGCCGGTGTCGAGGTGGACGGGGGCGGGGCGGTTTCGCGATCCGAAACCGGAACGGGAGCCGAAGCCGGGACGGAGACCGGTACAGGGACAGCTACAGGGACAGAGACAGCTACAGGGATAGGTACAGCTACAGGCACAGGGGCCGTGGAGATCTCGTCGAAGTAGCTCTGGACGGCCTGCCGCACACAGCGGAGCTGCCGCCGCAGGACCACCTCGCCCGGATCCTCGGGCCGGGTCTCGATCCACTTCTTCGCCAGGGGGCTGGTCCACAGCAGGACCACCGGTTCACGCGTGGCGTCGCTCACGCCACGCCGCCCGATGTACCACGGGCGGGGCTTTCCTCCCGGGTCCTCCGGCGCGTCGACGCGGGAGAAGACCAGGGCTTCGTCACCGAGCCCTCCGTAGGCTTCGGCTCGGGCCTCCGCCGCGGCCCGGTTGGCGATCCCGTCCTTCCCGGTCGCCGAAGCGGTAGCGGCCGACGTACCACCCAACTCGGCCAGTTTCGTGGCATAGCAGTCGTACGCGTGGTCCACTGCCCGCTGTTCGGCGGCGAGGATCTCGTCGACGTCCCGGATGCTGGTGCTCATGTGCGTCCTCCCTGCGGCACCCAGAGGGACACCGCCACGGGCATGTGCCCGTACCCCACCGAAACAACTACCAGATAACGGACGGTGACGAACAGTCAGTGACCGAAATCCGGCCGATCCCACCCCCCTCCCCCGCCGGGCCGGGGGCCGCGCCGCACGCCGCCCCTGCGGACCAGGCCGACAGGCAGAACGGCCGTCTCCACACCCTCCGGAAACCCGCCCGGCCCCCCACCGGCCACCGGCCGCGGGCTCCACCCCGACACCCGGCCCACCACCACCCTCGCCACCGGCTCCACCTCGCGGCGGCAGAACCGGTAAGCTGCTTCACGGCTGTCCTCCCAGACAGCACAGGGGCTGCCGAGGTAGTTGAAGGCGCAACAAATTGCGCGCGCTCAACCACCACGGGATCAGTCCCCGGCCTTCGTAGCTCAGGGGATAGAGCACCGCTCTCCTAAAGCGGGTGTCGCAGGTTCGAATCCTGCCGGGGGCACAGCGCGTTACCGCTCCGACCTGGCGTTTCCTTTGCCAGGAGGGGATCTGATCGGCCCCGGACTCTCATCCGGGGCCGTTTGCGTACGCGGCCGGGATGCGGCGGTGGATGCCTGTCAGCAGGTCGCTCATCGCCATGTGGAAGACCTCGGCCTGGTGGTCGCCCAGGAACGCGGTGTGCCCGAACACCTCCAGGACGACGAGGCCGTGCATGTGGCCCCAGGCGCTGAGGAGGAGTGCGGTCGCCGAGGGCGGCAGGGCCGACAGGCCGTCCGGGGACAGGTGTCGCAGATGGGCGCGGAACGGGGGCGAGAGTGTGAGCGTGTCCGCCGCGGCCAGTTGTTCCGGGGTGAAGTCGGCGAACAGTACGCGCTGGAAGACCGCGCTCATCTGCCGCACCGCGCGGGTGGTCGGGCCGCCGACGGGGCCGTCGACTCCCCCGCCGTACGGCGAAGCGGGCAGCGCCTGGTCGCCGACCTCAAGGAGGAGAAGGGGCTGACCAATGTCGTCTCGTACTGGGACACCGGAAGCCCGGACCTCCGTTCCGAGGACGGCCGGGAAGCCATGGTGCTCGCCCATGTGACGGGCGACGAGACGCGGCAGCAGGAGAACGCCCAGCAGGTCATCGACGCCTACAGCGGGACGCGGGACGGCGGCCTCACGGTCCGGGCCGGAGGCGGTGCGGCCGTGGGCAGCGATCTCTCGAAGCAGGTGGTCGACGATCTGATCCTGGCCGAGGCCATCGCCATACCGCTCACCCTGCTCCTGCTCCTGCTCCTGTTCGTCTTCGGCAGCGTGGTCGCGGCCCTGCTGCCGCTGGTCATCGCCGTCATCGCCATCGTCGGCTCGTTCGCCCAGCTCTCCCTCCTCGGCAGCGTCACCGACGTCGCCAACACCGCGACCAACCTCACCACCGCCCTGGGCCTCGGACTCGGCATCGACTACGGCCTGTTGATGGTCAGCCGCTTCCGGGAGCAGCTGTCGGCCGGTGCGAGCGTGGACGACGCCGTCCGGCGCACGGTGAGCACCGCGGGCCGCACCGTGGCGTTCTCCGCCGCGACCGTGGCGGCTGCTCTCGGGTCGCTCCTGGTGTTCCCCCAGTACTTCCTCCGCTCGTTCGGATTCGCCGGAGTCGGAGTCGTCGCCGTCGCCGCCGTCAGCACGCTGATCGTGATGCCGGCCCTGTTCGTCGTCCTGGGGCACCGCGTCAACAACGGCAGGCTGCCGTGGGCGAAGCGGGGGCGCGTCGATGACCGGACGCCCCTGTGGGGGCGGCTGGCCCGCACTGTCATGCGACGGCCCGCGGTCACCGCCCTGCCCGCGCTCGCCGTGCTGCTGCTGGCGGCGAGCCCGCTGCTCGGCATCACCTTCGGCACACCGGACGAGCGCGTGCTGCCCGAGGGCGCCGAGAGCCGTCAGGTCTCCGCGGCCCTGCGGGAGAACTTCGGCGGCAGCGAGGAATCGGCCCTCCACGTCGTCGTCGACGGGCCGGTGGCCGAGGCCCCGTTGACGTCGTACGCGGTCGGCCTGTCGGGGCTCGAAGGCGTCGTACGCGTCGATACCAGCTCCGGGAGTTACGCCGGGGGAGATTCCGCCACGACCGGCCCCGGCAACCCCGCCCTCGGCCGTCCCGATGCGCAGCGGATCACCGTGGTGAGCGCCCTGGAGCCGAAGTCCGACGCCGCCCAGAGCCTGGTGAAGGCGGTGCGGGCGGCCGACCCACCCGCCGGGGTGAGTCCTCTGGTGGGCGGCATCGATGCCCAACTGGTCGATTCCAAGGCCTCCATCGGCGAACGGCTTCCCATCGCCGCGGCCCTGATCGCCGTCACCACCTTCGTCCTGCTCTTCCTCTTCACCGGCAGCGTCGTACAGCCGCTGCGGGCCCTGGTCCTGAACATCGTCAGCCTGGCGGCGACCCTCGGCGTGATGACCTGGATCTTCCAGGAAGGCGCTCTCTCCTCCCTGCTCGGCTTCACGGCACAACCGATGGAGTTGTCGATGACCGTCCTGATGTTCTGCGTCGCCTTCGGTCTTTCCATGGACTACGAGGTGTTCGTCACCAGCCGGATCAAGGAACTCCACGACCTCGGCGAGGACAACGAGTCCGCCGTCGCAGAAGGCCTCGGCCGCACCGGGCGCATCGTCAGCGCGGCGGCGCTGCTGCTCGCGGTGAGCTTCTTCGCCTTCGGTACGGCCGAGATCAGCTTCATGCAGTTGTTCGGCCTGGGCAGCGGGCTGGCCATCCTCATCGATGCCGTCGCCGTACGTGGTGTGCTCGTTCCCGCCGCGATGCGTCTGCTCGGCCGATCGGCCTGGTACGCGCCCGGGCCCCTGCGGAGGTTCCACGACCGGTTCGGGCTCAGCGAGGGCGCGCCCGGGGCGGTTCCGGCACCCGCCGTGCACGCGCCGCGCGTCAAGGACTCGACGGGGGTCTGACCCGCGCACGGGAGTGGTCGGTGAGGATCTCGGCGATCACGTGCGCCGCGATCCTCGCCATCACCGGGTTCGTGTCCCGGTAGTGCGCGAGCTCCATCAGCGCGATGGACAGTGCCCAGCCCCGCCCCCGCGCCCAGGTGGCGTCGTCGGCCCCGACCGCCGTACGGAACGTCTCCCTGGCCCCCGCCGTCAGCAGGTACCAGCCCGCGATCAGGTCGACGGCCGGATCGGCGAGACCGGTGCAGCCGAAGTCGATGACCGCGGTGAGGCGGCCGTCCGCGACCAGGACGTTGCCCGGCTGGAGGTCTCCGTGCACCCAGACGGGCCGGCCGGTGAAGGGCTCGGCGGTCAGGGCCTCGTGCCAGGCGGCGGTGGCGCTCGCCCGGTCCAGGACCCCGCCCAGGGCCCCTTCCAGGACCCCGTCCAGGGTCCCGAGCGCCTCACTCGTCTCCGTGTCGCGGGAGGCCAGCGGTTCGCCGCGGTAGGCGGGCGGGGCGTCCGCCGGGTCGATCCGGCGCAGCGCCAGCACGAACTCCGCCAGATCGGCCGCGAGCGGTTCGGAGGCCGAGGAGCCGTCACCGGGCCTCGGGTTCGTCCCGTCCAGCCAGGTGCAGACCGACCAGGACCGGGGGAAGGCGCTGTCCGGAACGCCCTGGGCCAGCGGGAGGGGCACGGGGAAGGGCAGCCCCGATGCCAGCAGGGGCAGCCAGCGGTGCTCCGTCGCCACATCCGCCGCACCGCCCTCGGTGCGGGGCAGCCGTACGGCCTTGTCGGCGCCCAGGCGGAAGATCGCGTTCGCGGTCCCGCTCGCGCCGACCGCCTCCACGGGCAGGTCGGCCCAGTGCGGGAACTGGGCGGCGATCAGGCCGTGCACGACTGACGGTTCGATGATCATGCCGCGATCGAACCAGGTGGTACCGGGCCCGCACAACGGGTCCCCGACCCGTCGCACCGCCGCCCTGCGCACGCCGTCCTCCCGTCGGTCCCGTCCCGGCCCCGCCGTGCCGGAAAAGCCGGTGCGGCGCGGTGCCCCGTACGGGAGGATCTGCGGCCATGACCCGCCCGCCGCGCATCCTCGTCCTCCCGCCCCGGCTCACCGCCTCCGCCCGGACGCTGCGTGCCGCCGCGCTGCGGCGCGGGCTGCGCATCGTGGAGGCGACGGCCTCCGCCGTACCGGAAGGGCTGGGAGGTCCGAGGTGGGCGGGGCGGGCGGAGGTTTCGGAGGCTGCGGAGGGCACGGGACTGCCCGCGTCCGCCGCAAGCGCCGGGAGGACCGCAAACACCGAGGGGACCGCAAACACCGGAGGGACCGCACACACCGGGAGGACCGCAAGCACCGGAGGGACCGCAAGCACCGGAGGCGAAGGCCACTCCGTGCATCTGCACGCCGGGCCCTCCTTCGCCGACGTCGTGGCCCCCGCGCTCGGGATCGCCCTCCTGGAGGCCCCCGCCGACTGGCTCGCGCGCCTCCCGCGGGCGCTCACCCGGCGGGAGGTCCGGGCGATGCCCATCGGCGAGGCGTACCGGCTGCGACGCCCCGCCTTCGTCAAGTCGCCCAACGACAAGAGCATTTCGGCGCTCGTGTACGCGGACGGGTCCCGGCTGCCCGGACCGGACGCCGTGGACCCGGCGACCGTGGTGCTGGTGAGCGACGTGATGACGTTCGCCGTCGAGCACCGGCTCCATCTGCTCGACGGCGCCGTCCACGCGGCCGGTCGGTACGCCGAGGCCGGCCGGCTCCGGCTCGGGCCGCCGGACGGCGACGCACTCGCCTTCGGGCGGGAAGTCCTCTCGGCCGCCGGGGAGACGCTGCCGTCCGCGATCGTCGTCGACGTCGGCCGGGACGACGAGGGCCGGTGGGCCGTGATCGAAGCCAACGCCGCCTGGGCCAGCGGATGTTATTCGGCCGAGCCGGACCGGGCCCTCGACACGGTCCTCCGCGCCGCCGGACCCGCCACGGACCTGTCGCCGCACGACCGCGCCTTCGTGCGGTAGCCCGGCCGGCCCAGGGCACCTTGCCGGGGCCTTGTCCGCAGAGGGAGATCCCCTACACGGTGTCCTGTTCGGTGCCCCGTGCGCGGGGCACCGAACAGGACACCGTACGGAACGGCACAGGGCTCAGCTCAGCTCTTCGGGGCAGGGCGTGCCCGGCTGGAGCTGGTACGGGGCCGTCAACCGGTACACGCCCGGGCGCGGAGCGAGCAGTTCGGTCCACTCGTCGCCGTACGGGCCCTCCTCGACCTTGTTCAGGCAGCCGTTCGTGTTGAGATAGGTCTTCGGCGCGGTCTCGTCCTCCTGCGACCGCTCCTTCGACTCCTCGGTCTCCTGCGGGCGTTCCACGGTCTTGCCGCCCTCGTCGACGAGGGCGAGCCACCGCGTGTACGGAATGCGGATCAGCACCCGGCCCGCCGACTTCACGGTGATCGTCAGCCCGTCCGCGCCCGCCCGCTCCACCGTCGCGGGCGGGTCGGCGAGCGGCACCGGGTCCAGGACCCGGAAGAGCTTCCAGTTCGCGTCGCCCCAGATCTCGCGCAGGTAGGGCTGCCCCTGCTCGACCAGCTCCGCCTCCTGGACCGCCCCGTTGTCGGGCCGGTCCTTGGGCAGCACCACGTAGTGCACGGCCCAGCGGTCCAGCCACTCCCGGTAGTTCACCGGGTCCAGGGTGTCGTCGTAGAAGAGCGGGTTGCGCTTCATGTCGGCCTGACGGTTCCAGCCGCGCGCCAGGTTGACGTAGGGGGCGAGCGCCGAGGACTCGCGGTGGCTGCTCACGGGCACGACCTCGACCCGGCCGCGTTCTGCCTCCACCTGCTGGAGCTGGTTGACGAGCGGGGCCAGTTCGCGGTTCCAGGACGCTGCGGGGGCGGTGCGGACGATGTCGTCGACGCTCTTGAAGCCGATCCAGAAGTTGAGCCCGACGAACGCGATGACCAGGGCGTACCAGCGGCGGCTGCGCGGCACCGCGAAGGGCAGGGCCGCGAGCAGCACGACGCCGGCGAACAGCATCGCCATGCGCGTGATGTTCGACCCGATCTGCGAGTCGATGACGTACGTGAGCAGCGTGCCGATCCCGTAGACGGCGGCGGCGGTGCGGACCGTGCTCCAGTCGCGCGGTACGAGGGCGTACACGAGGACCGCGAAGAGGAACGGCAGCGACAGCGTCCCGAGCGACATCGGCTGCGTACCCGAGAACGGGAACAGCCAGGAGGACAGGCCCACCACGGCCACCGGGGCGAGCCCGATCGCGTACGCGCCGGGGCGTCGTTTGTGGAGGAACAGCGCCGCCGCGACGACACCCAGGAAGAGTCCGGCGACGGGGCTGGACGCGGTGGCGAGCGCGGCGAGCGGCGCGGCGACGGCGGCCTTGGCCCACCGCTTGTACCGCCACCGGTAGGGCCAGCAGAACACCGCGGCCACCGCGCCGACCGCGAACATCATGCCCAGCCCGAACGTCACCCGGCCCGACAGCGCGTTGCACAGGAACGCGAAGACCCCGGCGAGCGAGCAGGCCAGCGGATTGCGGACGGCCGGGACCCGCACGAGGATCAGCGCGGTCAGCGCGGAGGAGACCGTGCCGACGATCATCATCGTCGTACGGACGCCGAGCAGCGACATCAGGTAGGGCGAGACCACGCTGTACGAGACGGGGTGCATGCCCCCGTACCAGGCCAGGTTGTACGCCGTGCCGGGGTGCCGGCCCACGAACTCGGCCCAGGCGTCCTGCGCGGCGATGTCGCCGCCCGTGTTGGCGAAGAAGAAGAACCAGAGGACGTGGCCGACGGCGGCGGCGGCCGTCGCGATGGTGACGGGATGCCGCAGCAGCCGCCGGGTCCTGGCGGACGACGACTCGGGAGCGGCGGGTCCAGGAGAAGCAGGGCCTGCGGAGGGTCCCGCGGGTCCAGGAGAAGCAGAGGAAGCGGGAGGAGCAGGGGGAGCGAGGGGGTCCGGAGGCCCGGCGGTGCCAGCGGGCTTCGGGGTGTCCGGAGACTCCGGGACACGGGGCGCCGGCACGCGGACGTGCAGGGCCTCGCCCCCGACCCCGGTGGTTTCGTCCGCCTCGCGGCCGGGCTTCGGCTCCGCGGTGGTCACTACGGTTCTCCCCGTCCTCCGCCGGCCCCGTACCTCTACGAGGACGCCTCCCAGCGTCCCTGAGTTGTCCGGGGACGCTAACACGTACCCCCGGCACGTATCTCTGTCATAAACGGAGCGGGGGAGGGGCCGACCGCGTCGCCCACCCCTCCCCCGCTCCGGTGCCTCAGCCGATCCTGGCCAGCTTGTCGCCGAAGGCCGGCTCGGTCAGATCGCTCCGCAGCACCACCGGCGCCGTGACCTTTCCGGTGCCGGTGCCCACGGTCACCATGCCGACCTCGCTCCCGGCCTTCGCGGCGTGGTCGATGCCCTCGCCGTTGTCCGTGACCTTCAGCTCGACCTCCAGGCCGGACCAGCCGACCGCCTTGAGGTTCTTGGTGGCGATCACCGGGGTCTGTCCGCCGAACCCGTTGTCCACGTACCCGACGACATCGCCCTTCTTCACCACCGTCGCCGAGGTGGCGGCCTCCTGCGCGTCCTTGATCAGCTTCAGGCTGTTCTGGAGGGACAGCTCCAGGCTGTCGTAGACCCGGCCGGTGCCGGCCTGCTGGCCCATGACCGCTCCGTAGATCCACAGCAGCTTGCCGTCGACCTTGGTGTTCGCGGACCAGAGCAGGTTGCCGCCCGCCGGGGTGGAGGACCCGGTCTTGATGCCGCTCACGCCCGGCTGCAACAGGAGGTTGTTGTTGTTGTAGATCTTGCCGTCTATGCCCTCGATCTCGATCTCGGGCATGTCCACGATCTTCCTGAAGACCTCGTTGCGCATGACGGCCTGCGCCAGCTTGAGCTGGTCGGTGGCGGTGGAGACCGTGGTCTTCTCCAGCCCGCTCGGGTCCGTGTACGTCGACCCGGTCATGCCGAGCTCCTTGGCCGCGTCGTTCATCTTGTCGATGAACGCCTCCTCGGAACCCGCGTCCCAGCGGGCGAGCAGCCGAGCCGCGTTGTTGCCCGAGGGGATCATCAGCAGCTGGAGCATCTGCCGCTGAGTGAGCTTCTGCCCCTTGGTCAGCGGGGCCGTCGACTCGTCGGGCCGCTTGGACTCGTCCTCGGCCTTCTGGTCGACAGTGATCGTCTCGCCCTCCTCGTCACCCTTGAGGGGGTGCTCCTGGAGGATCACGTGGGCGGTCATGACCTTCGCCACGCTGGCGATCGGGGCCGGCTTCTGCGCACCCTCGGAACCGAGCGACCCTACGCCGTCGACCATCACGGCCGACTGGCCCTGGCCCGGCCAGGACAGCTTCGTCTCACCGCCCTCGAAGGTGTACGTCGGCTTCGCCGTGAGCTCCAGCGAGGGTTCCGGCAGCGGGCGCATCACCTGCACGATCGCAAAGACGATCAGCAGGAGGAGTACCAGCGGGGTCCAGATCTTGACCCGTCGGACGGCGGTCCGGACCGGGGTCTCCTGCGGCGGCGGGGTGTTCGTCAGCTCGGCGAGCAGGTCGAGCGGGGGCCTCGGCGGCAGCGGCTGCTGCCGGGTCCGCTCGGCCGCCGCCCAGGACGGGGCGGCGGGCGGTGAGGAGGCCGCAGAGGCGGTTTCCCCGGCCTCCGGGGTGCGCACGGGCGCCTCGGCCCCGGCCTCGGCCCCGGCGGGCTCCGGCTTGCGGGGCGCGGGGGCGGACCGCACGGCGTCGGAGCGGAGCGGCACGAACGTGCTCGTGCGCTCGGCGTCGCTCTCGGGCCTGGTGTCGCTCTTGCCCCCCGGCTTGTCCCCCGGGTCGTCTCCGGGCTTGCCCTCGGGCTTGCTTACGGACTCGTCCTCGCGCGGCGGGAGCTTCAGCGCGGTCGTCGCCTGGTCGACCCGGTCGAAGGCCCCGACCGGCTTGACCGCCTTGAAGATGGCGGTGGGCTGATCGACTCCTCGCTGGTCGGAGGCGTCGTCGGTGTCCGGCTCGGCACCGTCGGTGTCCGGCTCGGCACCGTCGGCCTTCGGTTCGGTCGTGGATTCGGTCGTGGCGGTGAACGTGGCGGTGGACGTGGCGGTGGACGTGGGTCCGGACTTCGGCTTGCCGTCGGGCTCGCCCTTCGGCTGCGCGTCCGACTCCTTCCCCGCGTCCGCCGCGTCCGCCGCGTCCGACTCGTTCTCCTCGGACTTCGGCTCGTGCTTCGACTTCGGCTCCGCCGTCGCGGAGGACTGTCCCCGGGCGTCGGACCCGGACTCCGCACCGGAGTCCGCGCCGGCCTCGGTGTCCGCCGCCGGCTCGTCGTCGGCGTCGGCGTCGGCGTCGGCGTCGGCGTCGACCCACGCGGCCACCGCGGCACGCAGCCGGCCGTCCCCGGCCTCGGGCTCGGTCTCCGACTCCCGCGCAGCAGGCGGCGCGGAGACGTCGGCCTTCTCAGCGTCCGCCGTCACCGCGTCGGACGCCTCCACGCCCGCGTCCGGGCCCGTGCGGCCCTCGGCGACTCCCGCGCCCTCCGAAGGCTTGGCGGCCGCCACAGAGGCCGTGGAGGCCGCCACAGGCTCACTCCGCGGCTCGGAGGCGGCCTCCGCCCCGGTCCCTGCGTCGGTCCCGGCGTCGGTCCCGGCCTCCGGCCCGGAGGAGGTCTCCTCCGGCTCGGTCTCCCGCGCATCCACCGCAGCGGTGGACTCCGCCACCGGCTCACTCGGGGCGGCGTCCGCCGGAAGACGGGGACGGAACACAGCGGTCGCCGTGTCGGACGTGGCTCCCGGGCCCG
This sequence comes from Streptomyces sp. NPDC102283, assembly GCF_044766265.1. Lineage (NCBI taxonomy): Bacteria > Bacillati > Actinomycetota > Actinomycetes > Kitasatosporales > Streptomycetaceae > Streptomyces > Streptomyces sp. NPDC102283. The sequence continues at coordinate 143,092 of NZ_JBIWLQ010000005.1, read as the reverse complement.
CGCCCGCATCAGCGCTCGCGTCCGTGACCGTGCTCCCGTCCGCGTCCGTGTCCGCGTTCCGGTCCGTGTCCGCGCTCGCGTCCGTGACCGTGCTCCCGTCCGTGTCCGCGCCGGGGTCACGGAACACGGCGAAACGCGGGTCGCGTTCCTCCGCAGCCGTCCCCGACGACTTCTGCTGCTCCGTTTTGTCGGGGGACTCGCCCGCCACCGATGCCTCCTCGTGCGCTGCGGGGCCACCCCGCGCTGTCCGAACCATCTACCAGTGTCCTGTGTGAACCCCTGGCCGAGCTGCTAGACGAGAACGACATACCTACTGGTTCCCCTACAAAGCAGGCAGGCGCTCTCGACAGACCAATGTGAGAGGGGTCACCCTGTCAGACATCCACGCGGGGAGGCATGGATGGGCAGGAGCCGCAGAACAATCCCGGAGGAGCTTTTGCTGCTCGCTCTGGACCCGACCACGGGTACCACAGCGCAGCCGCAGTCGCTCGACCTCGGCCTGGCCGGGGCACAGCTAGTGGAGCTGGCTCTGGCAGGACGGATAGCCCCTGACGGGGATCGTATCGCCGTGGTGATGCCACGGCCGACAGGAGATCCGACTCTGGACTCCGCACTGGAGCTGCTGCGCCGTCGTGGCAGCCCGGTTCGGGCGGTCCACTGGATCGGCGGGCCCCGCCTGGGGCTGCGCCAGATCTATCTCGCTCATCTGGAGCGGTGCGGCATGGTTCATGCCGTGGCGGGCCAGATGTGCGGAGTGCTGCCGACGACTCGCTACCAAGCGACGGAGACGGCGATCAGCCGGGACATCAGGAACCGGCTGGACAGCGCGATCCGTACCGGCGTTCCGCCGGACCCGCGGACCGCGGCGCTCGCCGCACTGGCCCACGCGGTCGGACTCGGCAAGCATCTGTACCCCGGGAACGAGGGGCGCTCATCGCGCTCCCGGCTCCGGGACCTGATCAGGCACGACCCCATGGGCGGACTCGTGGCGCACGCCGTGATGGACGTCCAGAACGGAGTGGCCGTCCAGCCACGCCGTACGCAGCAGGCAGCGGGCGTTCCGTTGCAGCCGCAAGCACAGGCCCGTCGCGGCAGCATGGCGCACACCGCCGCGAGCTGACCGCACGGACCTGACAACCGCACAACGCCGCACCGTCGTCAGTCTTCACCGACCCGGTCCGGGAGCCGCACCACGCACGGGGCAGCCGGTAGTCACCACCACCGGCTGCCCCGTGCGCTTGCGCGCCCTTCCGCACACCGGTGCGTACGCCCCCGCGCCCCCGCGTGTGGCCGTTTCCCAGCGCGGCCGGGGCAAGGGGTGGCAATCTGCTGAGCAGTAGATACGCACAGCTACATAGCCGGAGGTGCCGTTTCCGTGCCGTCCAACGTCAATCCCACTGTCAGGCGACGCAGGTTGGGCCAGGAATTGCGCCGCCTGCGCGAACTCAAAGGCATGACGGCCGAAGAAGTGGCGGAGCGGCTGCTGGTCTCGCAGTCGAAGATCAGCCGCCTGGAGAACGGCCGCCGGTCCATCAGCCAGCGCGACGTACGCGATCTCTGCGGGGTGTACGAGGTCGAGGACCACCGCATCGTCGACTCGCTGATGCAGATGGCGAAGGACTCCCGCCAGCAGGGCTGGTGGCACGCCTTCGGCGACATCCCGTACAGCGTCTACATCGGTCTGGAGACCGACGCGGAGTCGCTGCGCGTGTACGAGCCCCAGATGATCCCGGGCCTGCTCCAGACCCGGGCGTACGCCGAGGCGTTGATCAGCGGCGCGCTTCCCGAGGCCCCTTCGTCGGACATCGAGAAGCGGGTCAACGTACGGTCGCGCAGGCAGGACCGGGTCAACGCGCCGGAGAACCCGCTGCGGCTGTGGGCCGTGATCGACGAGTCGGCGCTGCGCCGGGTGGTCGGCGACAAGCAGGTGATGATCGACCAGCTGGAACACCTCGTCGAGCAGTCCCACCTGCCGCACGTCACCGTGCAGGTCCTGCCGTTCGACATGGGCGCGCACCCGGGCATCAACGGCCAGTACGCGATCCTGGAGTTCCCGGACACCGCGGACTCCAGCGTCGTCTACATCGAGGGCGTCACGAGCGATCTCTACCTGGAGAAGGCGAACGACGTGCAGCGCTACAGCGTGATGTACGAGCACCTGCGTGCGCAGGCGCTGAACGTGGAGCAGACCCGGGAGTTCATCAGCAAGATCGCGAAGTCGTACACGAGCTGACGACCCCCGCGGCACCGGAACGGACCGGGCGACTCCTGGCCACATCGGAGCCCACCAGCGGAATCAGGACATCCGCTCCGGCGCCCGCGACGGAGTCGGAGGCGCGTTGAGTGAGCGGCGGCGGGATAATACACCGCCGCCCACTCGCCACGGAAGGCTTGACGGAGAAAGACCATCCGGTCGAGTGAACGGCTATCTCATGGACGGGACTTGGCGAGTAGCGTCGATCACGCCAATCGGAATCAGGTTGGTGCGACTCACCCAACTCTCTGAACCGGAGTGAACATGGCAATTCTTCAGGGCGCTACGGACAAGTGGACGAAGTCGTCGTACTCCGGGGGCAACGGCGCGTGCGTCGAGGTCAAGTCCCCGGTCGCCCTCTCCATCGCCGTCCGTGACTCGAAGGCCCCCCAGGGTCCCTCGCTCACCTTCGTCCCCGGTGCGTGGAACGCGTTCGTGCGCGACGTCGCCGCGGGCACCATCAACGCCTGACCCCGCACCACCGCACGACCACACCACCGCATGGCCGCACCACCTGATGGAGCCCTCTCGACCGGTTCGCCGTCCTGGCCGAGGGGGCTCGGCACGATCCGGGGGCGTTGCGCGGCGTCACCGCAGCCGGTCGACGTACCGGTCCGTCCCCGGCACGGTCGGCACGAACGGCGCGACCAGCTCGACCCGCCCGAGGCCGGTCTCCGCGACCGCCGCGTCCAGGCCGGTGAAGTGCCCCTCCCAGCAGCTCCGCGGATCCTCCTGGAGGAACCACAGCAGCGTCAGCCGGGTGTCGACTCCCTGGACCTGTTTCACGTACGTCATCCGGTCGCCGGGAAGGGGCGTCGGCCGGAACACCGTGACCATGGCCGCGGGCGACCCCTTCAGCAGCTTGGGGAGATGGCGCGAGCGCAGCCATTCCAGCAGCTCCGCCCGCCGCTCGGGCCCCTCGGCGTCGACGACCTGGAGGACGAGGCCCGCGTACGGGTGGTCGAGCGCGTGGAAGTCCCGGGGGCCGGCGGCCCCGTCGCGGTAGACGGTGGCCTCGTGGTCCTGGAAGGCCGTGAACACATGGGTCCGGTCCTGGTAGACCCGACCGTCCCGGTTCAGCCGCTTGTTGATGGCGACGGTCCACTTCATGTGGTCGTCGTAGCGCCCCTCCGTCACCCAGTACGTCGACAGGTAGCAGCCCGCGCCGACCGGCCGGGCGACCGCCGACGTCTCCGGGTACCGCAGTTCCTGGAGGTCCTTGGTGGCCACCCAGCGGCGTCCGGCGAACATCCACGGCATGGCCGTCGCGCCCGCGTAGTAGTGGTCGTCCTCGTACCAGCGGTTGTACGCGTACTCATGGCCGGGATGCGGTTCGACCATGGTGATCAGGGCGTGCCCCGGGCGCACCCCGTACGGCCCCGTCCCCGCCAGTTCCGCGTACCGCTCGCTCCCCGTCCCGCCGCCGCTGTCCGTGCCATTGCTCCCCGTACCGGCGCCATCGGCCATCACCCTGCCCGCCTTCCTCTTCCGTCCTCTTCCATCGGCTCCCGCATCCCCCTACTCTGACGGTCCGTCAGATAAACTTCCAGGGCCGGGAGGCGCCGATGCTGCTCGCGGGGAAGACCGTCATCGTGTCGGGCGTCGGGCCGGGACTCGGGCACCGGGTCGCTTCGACCGTCCTCCGGGACGGCGGACGCGCGGTGCTCGGGGCCCGCACGGCGGCCAACCTGGCCAGGTCGGTGGCGGAGATCGACCCGGAGGGCCGGCGCACGGCCCACCTGTCGACCGACATCACGGACGAGGCGCAGTGCGAGGCGCTGGCGGCGCTCGCGGTGGAGCGGTTCGGGGGGATCGACGCGGTGGTCCATGTCGCGGCCTGGGACAGCTACTTCGGCGGACTCCAGGACGCGGACTTCGCCACGTGGCAGTCGATCATCGACGTGAACCTCCTGGGCACGCTGCGGATGACCCGGGCCTGCCTGCCCGCCCTCAAGGTGCGGGGCGGCTCGGTGGTGGTGATCGGCACGCAGTCCGCGGTGGCCGCCCCCTCCCAGGTGCGGCAGGCGGCGTACGCGGCGTCGAAGGGGGCGCTCACCTCGGCCATGTACTCGCTCGCCCGGGAGCTGGGCCCGGACCGGATCCGGGTCAACACAGTGCTGCCGGGCTGGATGTGGGGGCCACCGGTGCAGGCGTACGTCCGGTTCACCGCGCACTCCGAGGGCGTACCGGAGCCCGAGGTGCTGGCCCGGCTCACCGAACGGATGGCGCTGCCGGAGCTGGCCACGGACGGGGACGTGGCGGAGGCCGTCACCTTCCTGGCCTCCGACCGGGCGCGGGCGATCACCGGCCAGTCACTGCTGGTCAACGCGGGCGAGCTGATGCGCTGACGCACGCGCCACCAAGCTCGCGCAGGCGCCCCGGGCCGCTCGCCCTCACCCCCGCGCACCGCTCCAGCCCTCGCACCGCTCCCGCCACTCGCACACGAGGCACCCTCCCTCTCGTCTTCTCGGCCGCACGGGACCCGCGTCCCGTGCGGCCTTCGCGCGTTGCCGCGCACTCCCTGAACTTCTCTGCACAGCCTGACGAAGTGCCCGCCCATCGTGTGGCCGCGGTCACGTTCACGACAACGCCCCGCAAGGTCAAGAACGAGTAAAATCGTTCGCCTTGCTGACCTTCGTTCACATCCATGACCATCAGGCAGCCTTGACCGAGGACACCGACAGAGGGTTCAATCCCCGAAGTCCCCGCTCCCGCAAGGGGACGCCGCTGAACGGCCGTACCGACGAAGTGCGCACCCGTTCACAAGGCGGACCCCTGGAGGGGGACATGAACAGTCTCGACTGGGCTGTACTCATCGGCTACTTCGGCGTGATGGTGGCGATCGGACTCTGGTCGCACAAGCGCGTGGACAACGTCAGCGACTTCTTCACGGCGGGCGGCAAGATGCCGTGGTGGCTGTCGGGCATCTCGCACCACATGTCCGGCTACAGCGCGGTGATGTTCACCGGTTACGCCGGCATCGCGTACCAGTACGGGGTCACGTCCTTCGTGACCTGGTCACTGCCCATCGCCATCGGCATCTTCATCGGAGCGAAGCTCTTCGCGCCCCGGCTGAACCGGCTGCGCTCACGGCTCCATGTCGCCTCGCCGCTGGAGTACCTCAAGAACCGCTACAACATCCGGACCCAGCAGGCGCTCGCCTGGTCGGGGCTGCTGCTGAAGATCGTGGACGTCGGCGCCAAGTGGGCGGCCATCGCGACCCTGTTGTCCGTCTTCACCGGCCTCTCCATCACCCAGGGCATCCTGATCACCGGGGTCGTCACCGGAATCTACTGCACCGTCGGCGGGCTGTGGGCGGATGCCCTCACCGAACTTGGCCAGTTCATCATCCAGTTGTTCGCCGGGCTGGCGATGCTGCTCGCCGTGATGAGCGAGCTCGACGGCTTCTCCACCCTGTGGACCGTCTGGGACAAGCTGCCGGAAGGGCACGCGGACCCGACCGCGGGCCCGTACACGGTGACGTTCCTGATGGCGTTCCTGTTCATCAAGACCTTCGAGTACAACGGAGGCATGTGGAACCAGGCCCAGCGGTACATGGCCACCGACTCGGCCGCCTCCGCCACCCGGTCCGCCCGACTCTCGGCGATCCTGTGGTTCGTCTGGCCGCTGGTGTTGTTCTTCCCGATGTGGTGCGCCCCGCTCCTGGTCGACGCGCAGAAGCCCGACGCCTCCGACAGCTACGCCCTGATGACCGAACAGCTGCTGCCGCACGGCCTGTTGGGCCTGGTCATCGTCGGCTTCTTCTCCCACACGATGGCCATGTGCTCCTCGGACGCCAACGCCATCGCGGCCGTCTTCACCCGGGATATCGCCCCGACGCTCTCGAAGGCGGCGCGCGGCTGGAACGAGCGTGCCGGGCTGCTCGCGGCCCGCTGGACCACCGTGGCCTTCCTCGCGCTGTCGATGGCCATCGCGACACAGATCAACTCGCCCGCGTTCAAGGACATCATCACCGTCGTGATCAAGTGGGTCGCCGGGCTGATGGGTCCGATCGCGATCCCGTTCATGCTGGGTCTGCTGCGCCCGTTCCGGAAGTCCGGTCCGACGGCGGCGCTGGTCAGCTGGGCCTCGGGCCTGTTCGCCTTCTGGCTGGTCAACTACCCGATCCACTGGGCCGTCGAGGGCGGGGTGCCGCTCCAGTACCAGGTGTCCGTGCCGCTCGCCGTCTCGCTCGTGCTCTACATCCTGATCGGCTTCGTGAAGCCGGAGGACACCCCGGAGCGCGACGCGCTCCTGACCCGGATCAACGAGGGGGACGGGGACGACGACGGGGACGGCACGACGACGACCCCTGTGATCCCCGCCCAGGACGGAGGCCCGGCCCCCGCCCCGCAGCCGCGCGGGTAGTCGGCACTGCCCCGCCCCGCAGCCGCGCGGGGGTGCGAACCGGGCGCCCTCAGCCGCGCGGGTAGCGGGCCAGCCAGCCCGGGGCGACGGCCGCCGGGCTGTGCAGGGCGGGGCCCTGGGTCATCTCCATCGCGAAGTCGTCGGCCAGTTCGAGGAGCGTGGCCCGTCCCTCCAGCTCCGCGAGCCAGGCCGGCGGCAGCGCGGTCTCGCCGTGCAGCGCCCCGAGCAGCGCCCCGCAGACCGACCCGGTGGCGCGGGAGGGGCCGCTGTGGTTGACGGCGAGTCGCAGCCCGTGCCGGACGTCCTCGCTGACCAGCGCGCAGTACACGGCGGCGGCGAGGACCTCCTCGGCGGCGTCGCTCGCGACCAGCGCCTCGATCAGGGCCGGGCCCGGGATGCCCTGCCGTACGGAGCCGAGGGCCTGCCGCAGGGCCTCGGTCACCGGCTCGTGGCCGGGGCGCTCGGCGAGCAGCGCCAGCACGTTCTGCACGGAGGCGTCCAGGCTCTCGCCCCGCGCGAGACCGTGCACCAGTACGGCGAAGGCTCCGGCGGACAGCTGGGCGGCGGGGTGCCCGTGGGACTGGGCCGCGCACTCGACGGCCAGTTGGAGCACGAGCCCCGGCTCCCAGCCCACCAGGAGCCCGAACGGCGCGGACCGGGTGAGGGCTCCCGCGTCCCGGGCGGTGGGGTTCTTCGGCCGGTCGAGGGTGCCCATGACCGAGTCGCCGAAACCGCCCAGGCACTCCCGGGCCGGCTCGCGGCGGGCGTAGAGCCACTCCTCGGCGGCCAGCCAGCCGTTGTCCTCGCGCCGCTCGTCGGGCCCCCAGTCGTGCTGGGTGGCGGCCCATCGCAGATGGGCCCGGTGCACATCGGTGGGCGGGTGCCAGGCCCCGGTGTCGCGGCGGACCTGGGCGCGGATCAGCCCGTCGACGGTGAACAGGGTGAGCTGGGTGAGGGCGGTGACGGCGCCGCGCCTGCCGTGCGCGGGAACATAGTCGGTGACCCCCTCGACACCGTGGGCCGCGCGGATCTCCTCCAGCACGAGCTCGCCGACCCCGGCCCCGAGCGCGTCCCCGACGGCGCCGCCGAGCAGCGCCCCACGGACCCGGCTGCGGAAATCCTGCTGCTCGGCCCGGCCCCAGACCGCCGTGGTCCCTGTGCTCACCCCGCCCCCTCCCCGTCACGACGTGCTCGTCCGCGCGGGCCTCTGCGGGCGACCGCGCAAGCACTGTAATCGAACGGGAACGGGCGGTAGAGGGGGCGAACCGGGTACGTACGGGTATGTCGACGGACGTCCCGCAGGTCGTTTTTGGGCCGGTGCGGGAGTCAGCGTCCGGGACACGCCTGGGCCGCCGTGGCGGCGAGCACGGCGTCGGCCGCCTCCTCGACCGTACGTCCGCCGCCGGTGTCGACCCGGGGCAGGTCCAGCGCGTCCACTGCCTCCAGCATCAGCGTCTGGAAGCGACCGGTACGGGCCAGGAACCGGTCCATGAGGTGCCGTTCCGCTTCCGTCGCCTCCTCGTAGCGCCCGGCCGCCCGCACCCGGTCGCGTACGACCGCGTCCTCGGCGGTGAGCCACACGGCGGCCGTACGGGGAACCGCCAGCCGGGCGACGCGGTCGGGCCAGAGCGCCGAGCCCTCCAGGACCAGGCCGGGAGCCCCGGCTCCCGCGCGGTCGGTGATCAACTCCTCGATACGCGGCCAGAGCCGTTCGTAGTGGTCGAGGACCGAGGCGAGGAGTTCGTCGGTGGTCAACGTCCCGTAGTGCTCGGCGACATGCGGCGGTACCTCGTGCTCCGGGGTCCGCCAGGGCCGTCCCGGGTGCCGGGCCAGTCCGTCCGTGGAGCGGTGCTCGAAACCGAGCCGCTCCGCCACCGCCTCCGCGACGGCCGACTTCCCGGTGTTCGAGGTCCCGCCGATCAGCACCACCCGCACTTCGCGCATCCCCCGACCCTACGACCCGGCCACCGCCCCCAGCCGCTGCCGCTGCGCCCGCGCCCACGCGTAGTCCGGGTCCAGGACCAGCGCCCGTTCGAGGTCCGCCAGCGCCTCCGGGATCCGGCCGAGCGCCTCCAGCGCGAGGGCCCTGCTGCCGTGCGCCCAGGCGTAGTCCGGGTCCAGGGCCAGGGCCCGGCCGTAGCAGGCGACGGCCTCCTCGGGCCGGCCCGTCGCCCGGTACACCTCGCCCCGCTCCCCCTCGGTCCCGGCCTGGCCGGGGGACAGCTCCTCGGCCCGGTCCAGGTCGGCGAGGGCCCCCACCGGGTCCCCCAGGACGGTGCGGACCCGGGACCGCCTCACCAGCGCCCAGGCGTACTCCGGCCACAGCGCGATCGCCCGGTCGAAGTCGTCGAGCGCCTCCTCGTGCCGTCCCAGCACATGGCGGACCAGGCCCCGGCTGCCCAGCGGCACGGCGTCGGACGGGTCCAGGGCGTGCGCCCGGTCCAGGACGGTCAGGGCCTCCTCCGGGCGGCCCATCCGCCGGTAGGTCTCCCCCCGCTCACGCACCGCCCAGGCCCAGGCGGGCGCGATCTCCTCGGCCCGGTCCAGGTCGGCGAGGGCCTCCTCGTAGCGGCCGAGCGAGCGCAGGATCACCGCCCGGCCCTGGTGGGCGCGTTCGCTGCGCGGGTCCACCGCGATCGCCCGCCCGTGGTCGGACAGCGCGGCATCCAGCTCTCCGGCGCGGAAGCGGTCCCAGGCGCGCACCACGAGGGCGGCGGCCCGGTCCGTGTCGGTCAGCTCGGCCCGGGTCAGCAGGAGACCGAGGGCGGCGGTGGGCCGGGGCCCGTGGTCCGTTATGGCGGCCAGCAGGTCCCGGCCCCAGTCGCGCAGTACGGCGTTGTCGGCGTCCTCGCCCGCTTCCGCGAGGGTCCGGGCCCAGTGGCGGGCACGGGACGGCGCCTGCCCGCACAGCTCGATCCCGGCGCGCAGGGCCTCGGGCAGTGCGGTGCGGGGGCGGGCGCAGAGCCGGTGGTAGAGCACGTCCAGGGCCGCCCGGCGCCAGGGCTGTTCGGCCCAGAGGCGTTCCGGGTCGATGCCCTCGGCCGCCGCGTCCCGCCGGGCGACGAAGGCGTCGGCCAGCCGGTCGTGCGCCGCCTTCCAGCGCCGCGGCGACCCGGTGCGCTGGAGGCGGAGCATCGGGGCCCGGACGACGGCGTGGTAGCGGGAGTGGCCGGAGTGCCGCTCGGCGACGAAGGGCAGCTCGTGCAGCCAGGCGTAGAGATCGGGCACGGCGTGCGGCCCGTTGCGCGGTGCGGCCACGGCGACGGCGACCAGGTCCTCGTCGAACCGGCGCGGCAGCGCGCAGGCGAGCGCGGCCGCCCGGCGGGCCGGGTCGCTCTCGCCGGCCAGGAAGCGCTCGACGGCCGTGGCGTTCGCCTCGCCGGCCGCCCCGGGGTTGGCGGCGAGCGTGGAGACCAGGACGGGCAGCCCGCCGGAGAGCCGCAGCACCTCCCGTACGACGGACTCCGTCACCACCCCGCGCCCGTGCAGGAGTTGGCGTGACTCGGCCTCCGTGAACGGCCCGAGCGGTACGTCGGCGACCAGCCGGCTCCGGTCGCCCCAGTGCACGGGGTCGAGGCGGCGCTGACCGGCCAGGGTGAGGACGAGGTTGGCGGGCAGGTCGCCGTACCGCCCGGGGGTCAGCAGGTCCGCCAGCCACCGGTCCAGTTGGGGTGCGGTGCGCTCGTAGGTGTCCAGGAAGAGGGCGATCCAGGGCACGGTGTCCGCGACCCGGTCCAGCTCGGCGACGAAGACCGGGGTGAGGACCCGCACCGGTTCCGCCAGCAGCAGGGCCTCCTCCTGCTGCCGGGCCCGCCCCCCGAACACCGCCCGCAGGCCGCCCGCGCCCCGCGCCACGACGGCCGGGTCGATGCCTCCGGCGAGCGCCCCGACGACGGGTATCGCCCCGGCCGCGATCAACCCGGCCTGCGCGGCGGCGAGCGCCCCGGGCGAAGGGCCGCCGGCCGGCGTCTCGCTGTCCGCCGCGAGCCGGCCGGCCGCGTCGTGGCGCGCGCGCCGGTAGGTGGCGAGCAGTCGGTCCAGTGCCTTGAGCGGGTATCCCTGCTCGGCGAACTGCGCGACGAAGTCGGCGAGTACGTCCGGCACGGAGTCGGCGCTCTCGTCGACCGACGCGGTCAGCGCCCCGAACTCCCCCGCCACCTCACGCCATTCCCGTACGAGCGAGGTCTTGCCGACCCCGGCGTTGCCCCGCACATGGAAGACGAACCGGTGGCGCGGGTCCTCGGGAGGACGCGTGAAGTTGGCCCGGTACAGGCCGAGTTCGGCTTCACGCCCGACGAAGGCGGCTCGGCGCTGCCCCTCGATGATCTGTTGGAGGGAGAGGCGGCGGGGGCTCGGCGGATGCATGGGGCCAGTCTGTCAGCGGGTCCGGGCGGCGGGGAGGCGGACGAGCAGGACCGGGACGGCGAAGACCCGGACGGCCGGGAGCCGGACGGGCAGAACCCGGGCGGCCGAAACCCTGCCGCCTGAGTCACCGCCCGAGTCACCCGTGCCCGGTCGGCCGGGAGCCCGTACGCCCGGCGGGGGCGACCGCCGCCAGCGCGGCGGCCAGCGGGAAGAGCGCCACCACGCCGAGCGCCGTGGAGAGCGACATCGACTTCGCCAGGGCGCCCGCGGTGGCACTGCCGACGCCGCCGCCGACGAAGAACGTGAGGTTGAGCAGCCCCATCGCACCGCCGCGCCGGGCCGGTTCGATGTGCCCCGACATCAGCGCGGTGGTGAACACCTGCGTGACGGAGAACGTGGAGAACCCGAGCGAGGCGCCGAGGATCAGCAGCAGCGCGCCGGAGCCGGACAGCGCGCCGGCGAGGGCCGCGGCGAAGGCGAGCGAGACCGCGGCGAGAAGCCGGTGGCCGTGGTCGCCCGCGGTGAGACGGCCGGCCAGCCTGGAGAGCACCGCGCCGACGACCGCGCCGGGCAGCAGCCGGAGACCGACGGACAGGACGCTCCAGCCGTGGTCGCGGACGAGGAGCTGCGGTACGGCGTACATCGCGGCGAACAGGCCGCCGTAGACGCCGATGCCGATGACGGCCGCCTTCAGGAACACGCGGTCGGTGACGAGCGCGCGCGGTACGAAGGAGGTGTCGCGGCCACGGGTGCGCCAGGTGAGTCCGGCGGCCGACAGGACCAGTACGGCGGCGGTCGCGATCACCAGCGGGGTGCCCAGCGCGAGCGCGGAGGACTGGATCAGCACGAGGAACGACATGGCGGTGAACGTCAGCAGGGCCGCACCCGGCAGGTCCATCGAGCGGCCGGAGTTCTTGCGCGCCGGCGCCCCGGCCAGGCACAGCGGGACGACGATCAGGGAGAGCGCGGGCAGGACCAGGGCGATGCGCCAGGTCACCCACTCGGTGAGGACACCGCCCGCCAGGGTGGCGCCGGCCGAGAAGATCGCCATCGTCGCCCCGAATCCGGCGAAGACCCGCGGCCGCCGGTCCGGCGGCACCGAGGCGGTGAGCGCCATGGCACAGGCCGCCATGGCGCCGGAACCGGCGGCCTGCACGAAGCGCCCGGCCACCAGGACGCCGAGGTCGGTCGCGACGAGGCAGATGACGGCGCCGACCGCGAGGGCCGGCGAGCCGAGCAGCAGGGCGGCGCGCACGCCGCGGGTGTCGGTGAGACGGCCGAACAGCGCGGTGCCGACGCCGAGGGCGAGCGCGTGGGCGGTCAGGACCCAGGCCGTCGCGGTGGACGAGGCATCGAGCGAGGACGCCACGTCGGGCAGCGCGACGCCGGCGGCGGTGACGCCGAAGACGACCGGGCCGAACAGGGCGCCGTAGCGCAGACCGTCCGAGCGGGCTCCCGGCGAGGAGACGGTGCCGGCGGCCGCGGTCGACGCGGCCTCGTGCGTGGTCACGATGGACTCCAAAGGATGACGGCCGACTCGTTCACGGGCGCGGCGCGATGTTGTGGTTGAGCCGGAAGAGGTTGTCGGGGTCGACCGCGGCCTTCACGCGCGCCAGTCGGCCCAGGGTCTCCGCGTCGTAGCACTCCGCCGCCGAGTCGGCCGTGTCCGCCCCCGCGAGGAAGTTCAGATAGCGGCGGCCTGTGCTCCACGGCTCCATCGGCCCCAGAACCACGTCCGGCGAGCCGGGCGGAGAGAGAGTGGACAGCGTGTACGCGCCCTCGCGGACGCCCACCGCGTTGGGCACCTCGGCGGGCCGGGAGAGCGCGCCGCCGAGATGACGCACCTCGACCATCAGGTCACCGCAGGACGAGCCTGCCCCGGCCGCCCGCAGCAGCGCCTCCATGGCGTCGACGCCCAACTCCTCGAGTACGACGTTGCGTTCGTGGTACGCGAGGGGATGCACCGGGTCCTGGTGGATGTCGGCCACCGCCGCGTACGGCATCTCGGCGACCGAGTCCGCCAACGGCGTACCGCACGCGCGCAGCGGGCGGACGAGCCTCTCCCCCTCCTCGGCCCGGCCGGTGAACGCGATCCGCACATGCGCCGCGAACGTCCCGCGGAGGAACTCCGGCACGTCGGGCACGTCCGGCAGCCGCAGCAGCGACACGGAGGAGGTCATCTCCTCGGGCACGGTCGCGGTCCACTGCCGCCAGGTGTGCAGGACCCGCGCCGCCTCCTCACCGGGGAAGTGGATCCCGCCGCCGTAGAGCCGGCGCACCGGCATCAGGCCGAACCACAGCCCGGTGACGATGCCGAAGTTCCCCTTGCCGCCGCGCAGCGCCCAGAACAGGTCCGGATGCCGGTCGCGGGTGACCTGCCGGACGCTTCCGTCGGCGGTGACGACCTCGATACGGGTCACATGGTCGGCGGCGAACCCGAACTGCCGCCCCAGCGGCCCGAGTCCACCGCCCAGCGTGTAACCCACGACGCCGACCAGCGGGGACGACCCGTTGAGAGGAGCGAGCCCGTGCGGTGCGGCGGCGGAGATCACCTGATGCCACTGGGCCCCGGCCTCCACGTAGGCCGTACGGGTGAGGGGGTCGACGGCGACCGCGTTCATCCGGCGGGTGGCGACGAGGACCCCGCCGGGCGCGGGCGCCGCGATGCCGTGGCCGGTCGCCTGGACGGCGACGGGGAGCCCCTCCCGGGCGGCGAAGGACACCGCGGCGGACACGTCGCCGGCCGACCGGGCGGCGACGATCACGTCGGGCCGGTGCCGCGCGATGCGGTTGAAGCCCGCGAGTTCCCGTGCGTACTCCGCGTCCTCGGGGGTGAAGACCTCACCCTTGAGCCGGGCGACGAGCCCGTCCAGGGAGCCCGCGGCGATTCCCGCATGTCCGGGCAGTCCGGTCAATGCGGTCATTTCGGGTAGTTCGGGTAGTCCGACCACGATCACGTCCTTCCTCGTCGCGCCGAGCGTCGGCGGACGAGGAGGAGTGTTCTCGTCCGGGAGGGCCCCTTCCATCCCCTGCTTGAGGGGTTGGAAGGGGCTGGCAGAACTGGCACATTCATGGGATGACCGGTTCGACGATCTCCCGCACCTCGGCCTCCCGTACCTCGGTCGGCCGGGCGGAACTGCTTTCCCGGACCGCCAAGGCAACCGACGCGCTCAGCCTGTTCGCCGAGGCTTCGGCCCACCTGCGCCGGCTCATGCCGTACGACGCGGCGGTATGGCGCGTCACCGACCCGGTGACCGGCATGATGACCGCGCCGATCCGCGCGGAGAACCTGGACGAGGGCGGCTGCGCCGTCTACTGGGAGTCCGAACTGTTCACCGAGAACGTCAACCTCTTCCGCGACCTGGCGCGGGCCCCCGTGCCGGTCGCCGGGCTCCGGCAGACGACCGGTGACCTGCCCGCGCGCAGCACGCTCTACGAGACCTTCATGCGCCCGCGGGGATTCCACGACGAATTGCGAGCGGTCCTACGCGTGGGGGGCCGCCCCCAGGGCCACATCAGCCTGTTCCGGACCGAGGGGCGTCCGGCCTTCGACGACGCCGAGACCCGGCTGATCGCCTCCGTCATCACTCCGCTCGCCAAGCAGCTGCGCTCGTTCGCCGAGCCCGCCCCGCAGCCGAAGCCGCAACCGGACGGCCCGCACGGCCCCGGACTCCTCCTCTTCGACGCGACCGGCACTCTGCTGTCGTTCAACGACGACGCCCTGGCCTACCTCGACACGCTCCCCGAGGGCCCCACCGTTCCCTCACCCCAGGGCATCCGGGTGCCGTCCTTCATCCAGGCGACCGCGATGAAGGCCCGCGCTGTGGCCGAGGAACGGGACCACGGCCAGACCCGCGCCCGGGTACGGGTACGGAACCGGGCCGGCCGCTGGCTGGTCTGCCACGCCTCCTGCCTGCGGGAGGCGGACGGTGTACCGGGCGCCTCCGCCGTGGTGATCGAGCCGGCGAAGACCTCGGAGATCGTGCCCCTGATCGTGGACGCGTACGAGCTCACCGACCGGGAGACCGAGGTCACCCAGTACATCGCCCGCGGCCTCCCGACCGGCGAGATCGCCGCACAGCTGCACCTCTCCCCGCACACCGTCCGGGACCACATCAAGGCGGTCTTCGAGAAGGCCGGTGTCTCCAGCCGCGGCGAACTGGTGGGCAAGCTGTTCACCGAGCACTACGCGCCTCTGGCCGAGAAGAGCATGACCCGGGTCCGTACCGACTGACGACGGACGGTCCCGCGCCTGTCACCGGTCACCGGCGTCCGGCAGCCGCTGCCCCCGGCTGTGCGCGACGAGCAGCACATCCCGCAGGGACAGAACGGCCTGCGTCAGCGCGAACCGTACGGCGACCTCGCCGGCCGCCCGGTCCGCCAGCACCTCCTGCGCCCCTTCCAGTACGACGTTCCCGCACTCGATCTGCTCCTCCTCCATCTCGTCGGCGAGCCGGGAGAGCCTGCTGTTCGGGTCGCCGGTGCTCAGGTAGCAGGGCTTGCCTTCGAGGGACCTCCAGGGGAGGAGGCGGAGCTGCGAGGTGTCGTTCATGTCGTTCCTCAGCGTGTGGGGATGAGCGTGACGTCACGCCTGGAGACGGGGAAACGGCTCTCGCCCAGGAAACGGAGAGCGAGGCCGAGTCGGTCGAGGAACAGGTCATAGCGCGCTCCGGCCGTCAGCAGTTGCTCTTCCGCAATCCGGCCCCCACCGTTCGGATCATCCTGGTCGAGTACGGGTTGCGTCGTCCGGTGGGTGACGCGAAGGCGTGGGAAGCCCAGTTGGAGCATCTGATCGAGATCGCGGAGCTGCCGATGGTCACTCTTCAGGTGCTGCCGTTCTCGGCCGGGGCGCATCATCTGATGAACGGCTCCCTTACGCTCCTGTGGCAGGAGGACGGGAGCGCCGTTGCCTATATGGAGGGCAACCAGTGCTCTGATTTGCAGGAAGATCCGGAAGACGTCACGCGCTCCCGGCTGTCCTACGATCGGGCACGGGATCGGTCGCCGCCCCCGCCCGGGTCCACTGCTTTCATCAGGGGCGTCCTGAAGGAGTTCAGAGCATCATGAAGCGCAGGCCCGACCTCTCCACCGCGACCTGGCGCAAGTCGAGCTACAGCGACGGCGGCGACAACAACTGCATCGAGGTGGCCGACGGCTATCCCGGCCTGATCCCCGTACGCGACAGCAAGGTCCCCGCCGGCCCCGTACTCCTCGTCGCCACTCCCGCGTGGGCGGCCTTCGTGGGGTTCGCGGCCGAGCGCTGACCCTCGCCGCCGTACGCCGCAGGGCCCGCGCCCCAGACCTCCCCGGGCTGGGGCGCGGGCCCGCGCGCCTACTCAACCGCCCCCTGAGTACCGGCGCTCATGATCCCGTCCCGGCCGCTGCCTAGCGTGGCGCGCATGGACACGGAAGCGACCGCAGCAGACACGTCAGCCACGGACTCCTCACCCGCCGGCAGCTCGCGGGGGTCCTACGGCTGCTCGATCGCGGTGATCGCCTTCTTCGTGCTGATCATCCTGGGAGCGGCTGCCGTCACGGAGTTCGAGAAGAGTCTCGACGGTGACGGTCAGATGGAGCAGCCCGGCCTCTCGGGCAGTGTGTCCCAACCGCTCGGCCCTGGCATGACGGCCCGGTACGAGGACGGCCTGTGGGTCACCATCAGCCGCCCCGAGCCCCATGGTGACGGCACCTACAGTCTCACCGTGACCTTCAAGAACGGCACCGACGAGGAACTGCGCCTCAACGGTGACTCGTTTCCCCCGCCCCTCGTCGTCCGGGCCGGCGAGTCCGGCGACGACGACGCCAGCCTCTACAGCTTGACCTGGCTGAACTCGGAGAAGTCCGCCGCCGCCCTCGTACCTCCCCTCCCCGAGAGCCAGGAGCGCACCGTCCCGGTCCGCTTGAAGCCGGCCCGGAAGGGCACCCCGGTCACGGTCGAGGTCACCCCTCCGGACGCCGGCTACCGGGAAACGTCCCACTTCCAGGTCGCTCTCGGCTGAGCCTCCGGGCCACCCCGGCCCGCGCCGTCCCCGTCAGCCCCCGACCCGCGCCCCGGCCCACGCGCGGGCCGCCGCCACGTCCTGCGTGGCCATCGTCGGGCAGCCCCACAGCTGCTCGCCGCTGTGAATCGATGCCGCGCGCTCCGCCGGGAGGTCCGCCTGCGCCACGAAGGCGAGGCCGCGGCAGAGCTCCGTGAGGCCGGGCCGGATCAGCTTGAGGGTCCGGACGCGTTCGGCGGTGGACGTACCGGATGCCGCTGCAGCGGGAGTGCGCCCCTGTGGCGGTGCGGGCATCAGGAGGATCGCCGCGAACGGCTCGGCACGCTCGGTGAGAGCCCGCAACTCGTCGAGGACCAGCGCTTGCGCCTGGTCCATGGGCAACCCCGAGGCGTCGATCTCCCGTGGCTCCCGTGCTGCTCCCCGTATGTCCATCAGCCGACCCTAACAGCATTAGCGACCGCTGGTCACTAATGTGATCCCGCCCCTCCCCGCATACGCTTGCCCCGATGAACAGCACCGGAAGGAACGGGCCCGGGCGGCCGCCGCGGCTGAGCCGGGAACGGATCGCCGAAGCCGCCCTGCGAGGGGACGTGGCCACGCTCACCATGCGGGAGCTCGCGACGAGGCTCGGGGTCGCGCACTCGTCGCTGTACCGGTGGGTGCCCGATCGCGACGGGGTGCTGGACCTCGTCAGCGAGGTCATGGTCGGCCGGGTGCTCCCCGAGGACGAGCCCGACGCCGGGACCTGGCTCGACTGGCTGGAGCGGCTGGCGTGGGCGATGCACGACGAGTTCCTGGCGGTGCCCGGATACGCCGCGCATGTGGCCCACCCACACCGCCACCACCTCGGGTCCTTCGAGCGGCTGCGCGACAAGGCCGTCGCCGCGTTCCGCGCGGGCGGCGCGGACACCGCGCAGGCCGAGCAGAACTGGTCCGTCTTCGGCCTCGGCGTGGTCCGTTGGCTGGCGGCGGCGGGCAGCGCCCCGGCGGAGCCGCCGTTCGCCCTCTACCTCGGCACGCTGCTGCGCGGCCTGCCCCGCCCCGATGAGGAGCACCGCGCGCACGCATGACGCTCCGCCCGGCTCGCTGTCAGCGCACGGTGCCGTCCCACTGCCACTCCACGCGCCGGGGCAGCCCGGGGAGCGCGGCCCGGCCCGTGCACCACAGCAGAGTGTCGGACGGGAGGTGTCCGGAAGGCGCGCCGGGGAAGAGGCGGCCCAGAACGGCGGCGCTCGCGGGATCGGGCAGGGCCCACGGGACACCGAGGGCGCGGGTGATGTCGTGGGTGTGGAGGGTCAGTTCGGTGATCGCCATGGCGGCGAAGCCGCCGGCGTCGGAGTGACCCCAGGGGTGCCAGGCCCGTACGTCCGGCGCCGTGCCGCGGATGGTGGAGCCGGCGAGGGCCGACGCGATGCGGAGGCCGTCCAGGCAGTCGGCGAGGGGGGCCTCGGGGTCGAGGGAGGCGAAGAGCGTGATGTAGCGGTCGGTGGGACGGGCGATGAGCAGGCCCGCGTAACCGGTCAGGCCGAGGGCGAGGTGGTCCAGGGTCTGGCGGCAGGTCCAGTCGAGGCCGTGGGCGGGGCGCGACCAGTCCCGCCCGGCCGCCTCCCCCAGGGCGGCCAGGCTGTCGTCGGTGGCGGTCGCGAGCAGGTCCGCCCAGCGCGGAGCACGAGCCGCCGGGTCCGGAGACTCCATCGGGTCCGGAGACTCCATCGGGTCCGAAGGCGACGCCGGGGCCTGAGCAGGGGATGCGACGGTCGACCGGGTCATCGTCATGCGCCGGCCGCCCTCTTCCTCAGGACCTCGATGACGCTCGCGTAGCTGTCGGAGCCGTGGCCCGCGTCCCGGGCGCGCTCCATGGTGACCTTGAGAAGTTCGGGCAGGGCGTTGTCGAGACCCCGGGCCGCCGCGGCGTGCAGGAGGTGATCGATGGTCGCGATCTGTACGTCGACGGTGGCGTCGTCACCCGGGTAGCGGCCGGCGTCGACCTGGGCGGCGTAGGTGGTGAGGAACCCGGTCACGGCGCTCAGCCAGCGGATCGCGACCGGGGTGAAGGCCGTGGCCTCGATCTTCTCCGCGCCGACCAGGGCGGTGCCGTGCAGCCAGCCGGTCATGGTGGACCACATCAGGCCGAGTAGCGCGGCGTCGTAGAGGGAGGCCAGACCCGGCTCGGTGCCCAGGTGCAGAGGATCGCCCAGGGCCGCCAGGGTCGGGCGGTGGGTTTCGAGGACGGTACGCGACCCGCTGTAGAGGAACATCATCTCGGGGCTGCCGACCCCCGGCGGAGTGGTCATGATCGCGCCGTCGAGGTAGTCGGCGGAGTGCGAGCGGGCCCACTCGGCGACTTCCTGGGCCTGCTCGGGCGACCCCGAGGTGAGGTTGACCAGGGATTTGCCCGCCAGGCCGCCCGCGATGGGGTCGAGGGTGGCGTGCAGCGCGTCGTAGTCCAGTACGCACACGATGATCAGCGGGCTCGCCGCGACGGCCTCCTCGGGCGTCGCGGCGAGTCGGGCGCCTCGCTCGGCCAACGCCCGCGCCTTGTGCGCCGAACGGTTCCACACCGTGGTCGGGTGCCCCCGCTCCAACAGGGCGGCGGCCAGTGCCCGTCCCATCTGCCCCAGCCCGATGACCGTCACGGCCGAACGCTCGGTACCCATGCTCCGACAACTCCCTGTCCGTCTGCCCACGCCTGGGCCGGTTGATCACGTACGCACCACGCTCGCAGCAGGAGAAGGGCGGGAGAAGTGACAGCAGTGACGGCGGCCACCAAATTCCTGCCATACGCTGCACCGCATGAGCGCTGGTTCCGTCGCCGTGGTCGTGACCGAGGAAATCCACCTTCCCTCCTGGGACCTGTACGAACTGAGCATCCCCTGCACGGTGTTCGGGAAGCCGCAGCCCGACCTGGCGGACCCCTGGTACGACCTGCGGCTGTGCTCCACGCGGGAGCCCGGCGCGGACGCCTCCGCGACCGGTGCCGGACTCTCCCTGCACACCCGCTACGGCCTCGTCGACCTCGCCGGCGCGGACACGGTCATCGTGCCCTCCGTGCCCGACCCCTGTGTCGACGAGGGCCGGCCGCTGGACCCGGCGCTGATCACGGCTCTCCGCCTCGCCCACGACGCCGGCGCCCGCATGGTCTCCCTGTGCACGGGCGCCTTCGCCCTCGCCGAGGCGGGCATCCTCGACGGCCGGCGCGCCACCGCCCATTGGATGCACACGGCTCAACTGGCCGACCGCTACCCGAAGGTGCGGGTCGACGACTCGGTCCTGTACGTGGACGACGGCGACGTCCTCACCAGCGCCGGGCTGACCGCCGGACTCGACCTCTGCCTCCACCTCGTACGCCGCGACCTCGGCGCGCGCGTGGCCAACCAGCTGGCCCGCCGGATGGTGGTGCCGGCCCACCGCCCCGGCGGCCAGGCGCAGTTCATCGACCAGCCCATGCCCGCCACCGACGACCGGAGCCTCGCGCCCGTACTGGACTGGGCTCGGGCGCACCTCGACCAGCCGCTGACGGTGGAGGGCCTGGCCCTGCGGGCCGCGATGAGCCCGCGCACCCTCTACCGGCGACTCCAGGCGGCCACCGGGGTGACCCCGTTGCAGTGGCTGCTCCAGCAGCGGCTGCGACGAGCCCAGAGCCTGCTGGAGTCGACCGACCTGCCGATCGCCAGGATCGGGGAGCTGAGCGGCCTCGGCACCGCGAACAACCTCCGCCACCACTTCGTCAAACAGATCGGGGTGTCGCCGAGCGACTACCGCCGCGCCTTTCCTCTTGCGTGACGGACGACCTCGCCGCCCGGGATCCATGCCCCGGGCGACGAGGGGCGGCCTCAGGCCCAGGGGTCGAAGGGGATGTCGGCGGGCTTGGAGTTGTTGAGCAGAGTGCGGAAGCGGTCGTCCTTGTCGGTGACCTTGATGGTCGCGGAGCCGAAGTCGGCGTTCATGAGCTTGTCGCGCAACTCCGCGCTGGGGAAGCCGTTCCAGTCGACGACCGGGGGGTAGCGCCAGGTGCCGTAGTGGTTCTCGGGCGGCTCGTCGTTGCCGTTGGCGAGGCGGAAGAAGTGCGTGCTCGGGCCGTCCTTGTGGTAGACGGCCTTGGGATGCGAGCCGTCGAACCGCACCTGCGAGCGCGGATAGGTCTTCACCGTGCTGTGCTGCGTGGTCGAGACGTAATCCACGTGGCCGGAACCCTGGTTGACCCAGGAGATCACATGCTCGAAGTCGTGGCGGTGCCCGCCGAGTCCGCTGCCGTGGACAGCCTGGTCCTTTTCGAAGTAGCTCGCGTAGACGATGCCGCACCAGCCGTTGTTGCACTTCGAGCGGGCGTACGTCTGGGAGTTGTCCAGGTCCCATCGGTCCCGGCAGCTGCCGTTGATCGCTCCGGTCGTCTTCAGCCCGGGCGCGAGGGTGCCATCCGGGCCGATGGCGGGGGTGGCGTAGCAGCCATCGCCGTCGTAGTCGAAGGCGGGCGAGAACGTCTGCTCGTAACCGCCCGCGTTCTGGGGGAGGTGGCCCGGCGGGTCGGCGTGGGCCGTGGAGGCGGTGCCCAGGACGAGGAGGCCTGCGGCGGCGAGGACGGTGGCGGTGCGGGCGGTGCGCTTGCGGGCTGTACCGGCGTGAGCGCGGCTGCGGGCGACGAACCCGTTGCGGACGGAAAGCAGGGCCCCCACGACGGCGGGTGCGTCGCCGGGGATCCCGGTCGGAGTCGTCGGTTTCGGCGGAGTTCGCATGGCTTCTCGCTCCTGATACATCGGGCGCATCAACTCGTGGTGACGGGGATCGACCCCCGCAAGTGTTGCCCGGGGCATGACAAAGCAAAACGGAAGACCGCCTCCCACCTGCCCGCCGACACTCAGCCGCCGCCCACCCAGCAAACGATCAGGAAGCGAAGATAACGTGGGGGAACAGGCAGCCTCAGGGCAAAAGAAGAATCGACGTACGGCTTCGCGGAGGACCTATGGCTTGGGACGAGTGGGAGCAGGCGAAGGCAAGGGCGCAGCAGGACGCGGCCATGCGGCTGAACCAGGTCGCCCCCGAACGCAGCGGCGGTGGTGGCGGTGACGGAGACCTGGTCGTGCACGACAACGTGCTCGGCGCGCTCGGCAACGCGGCCTACAGCCTGCGGCAGCACTTCTCCACCGCGTCCGACCACGCCCGGCAGACCACCTTCGACGCGTCCATCCAGCTGTTCAACGACGGGTTGGACATGGGCTCGGCCCTCACCGAACTCCACGACGCCTGGAACACGAAGGCGGGAACGCTCAAGGAGGCGTGTGCGCACATCTCCAATCATCTCGACTACTCCCGCGCCGAGCACGCGAAGGACTCGGTCAAGATCGCGACGGACCTGCGCACCATCGGCGGGGACGAGCTGTCCGTGTCGCGCATCAACGACTACTACAAGTAGCGGCTACTACAAGTAACGATCACGTCGGACAACGGGGGCACACATCATGGTCACCTTCCAGGACCTCAATGACCTGCGGCTGGGAAAGCTTCAGGCAGCGGTCGCGGATTGGCAGGCGATGGTCGGCAAGCTGGTCAAGGTCGCGGACGGCGGCGATGGCGAGGTCAGCGCGGCGGACCTGGACAGCAAGGCCGAAGCGGCCGACTGGAAGGGGCAGAACGCGACCGTGACCAAGGACTTCGTCACGGTCACGGCGCGGGAGTTCGATGACGTCGTCACCGTCGCCCGGAGCGTGCACACGATTCTGAGCGGCGCACACAGCAAGCTGACGAAGCACAAGAGCGACTTGGCCGACGCGGTGAGCCGCGCGGCCAAGAAGAACATCTACGTGGACGACAAGGGCATGGTCAGATCCGCCGTCCCCTCACCGCAGGCGGCCGGCAACGCGAAGATCGAACCACCGACCCAGGCGGAGATCGACGCGGTGGCCCAGGAGATCAGCACCATCCTGACCGCGGCGGGCGAGACGGACAGCACGGCCGCCACGGCGCTGCGTTTCCACGCGAAGGACAAGCACGGGTTCGAGTCGAACGGCTTCAACAGCTTCGACTCGGCGCAGAAGAGCATCGAGGACTCCAACGAGCTCATCGCCCTGGGCAAGAAGGACCCCAGTCAGCTCACCAACGAACAGCTGGCACGCTTCAACGCCCTGATGAAGGCCCACCCCAACGATCCCGTCTTCGCCGAGCGTGTGGCGCTGGGCCTCGGCCCAGAGGGGACGCTGAAGTTCTTCGCCGGGGCCGTGGACCTGGACAGCTGGGAGAACCGGGACGGCGGCGGCACGGGCACGCGGGAAGCCCGCGAGGAACGCATGCAGCTGCTCGGCGCGCTGGAGAAGCAGCTGGGCACCACGCTCGCCACCGCGTCGCACTCCAACAGCGAGGGCATGGAGTCCTGGAAGGACCGGGTGGTCGGGCTCGGCGGCGAGAACGTCGGCAGCGGCCAGGGCGGGAGCCAGACCCGCGTCCACGGCTTCCAGGCCATGAGCAACCTCATGCGTCACGGGAAGTACGAGGGCGAGTTCCTCAACGACTACGGCAACGCGCTCGTCAAGTACGAGAAGGAGCACACCGGAGACGTCAAGGACCCGGGCCCCGGCGGCAAGAACCGGGAGGACGTACTGCCCTGGGACAAGCTCCCGTCGTACGCGAAGATCGACCAGCTCCACTACGGGGACAACGCCGACGCGGGTACGGACCCGATGACCGGGTTCATGAAGGCCCTGGCCCACAACCCCGACGCGGCCACCGACTTCTTCAGCTCGACGGACCCCCAGGACAACGCGCAGTACGTCCTCAAGGACCGCGAGCCCTTCAACGACGTGGTACCCGACTCGATGGGGTACGGGAAGTCGGCAAGCGACTACGAGGGCCCGAAGGCGAGTTACGAGGCGACCGGCGACGCCCTCGTCGCGGCGGCGACCGGGGTCGACCCGAACGACAGCTCCGCGCGGCCCCCCGAGCACACCGGACAGCACCGGCAGGTGCTCGACAGCTCGCTGAAGTACCTCGCGGAGCGGGGCGACGACTTCCCCGGCGAGATGCGGGACGACATGGCGATCGTGCTGACGAACCACGGCGACACGGTTCACCACTCCGCCAGCGCGCTGGCCGATGACCCGGATGACCCGAAGCAGCTGGACAGGGACCAGCTGCTGGAGGTCTCCAAGCAGGTCTCCCGCGACCAGAACGCCTACGGCATGCTCAACGAAGGCCTGAACCGGGAGATCGTCAGGGACATCCACGAGGACAACCCGAAGGATCCCAAAGAGACCCTGCAACGGGCGGGCGCCACCGTCGGCTTCCTGGAACAGGCCCGCTACCAGGCCCTGGTGACCGACAAGGACGACCCGTCGTGGGACGCGAAGTGGCTTTACCACGGTTTCGGCAGCATCGCGAACTTCGTTCCGGGGGTGGGTGACATCGCCCAGCGCGGTATCGACGCGGCGGCCTACCAATGGCAGACGCAGGAGCAGGAGCGGATCGACACGATCCAGCAACAGGACAACAAAGAGACCTTCAAGGGCAGGGAACAGCAGTTGCAGGCACTCGCCGACGAGTGGGCCAAGGCGAACCCCGACCACTCCAACAGCCGCTACACGCTCACCAGAGAGATCGGCACTGCCGCCTACGACGGAAACGACCGCGCCAGCGGGTTGGCGGGCGGAGGGTGATGAAGGCGATGAAGCCTATGAAGGCGATGAAGAAGAGCGTGTCGCGAGGGGTGGGCTCCGTCGCGCTGCTCACCGTGATCGTCGCCGGAGCCGCCGCCTGCGGAGGGCCCGAACCCTTTCGAATCTCCGAGGCTTGCGGAACCGAAGTCGACCCCGACCTCATCGGCCGGCTTCTCCCCAGGGGCGAGGAGCTGAAGACCAAGGACACCTTCTCCGAACCCAAGCAGCCGCGCTGCGAGTTCGAGGTCGACGGTGAGGAGCGGGTGGGCCTGAGGGGCGACGTCGTCGAACCGTTCGTCAAGCCGCTGGAGGTCAGCGCCGACGGCATGCGGCGGCTGGGCAACCCGGCGCCCGCCGACATCGGGGACGGCGCCACCATCGCGGACCACGGCGGGATGGCCCTCCGGGCCTGCACATACCAGGGCGAGAAGATGCAGTTCGTGCTGGCCATCGACGGCGTGGAGAACCCCGAGAAGACCACGGAACGCCGTCGCCTGCTCGAAGAGTTCCTGCGCTCCCAACTGCCCATCGCGATGGAAGCGGAGGGCTGCCGCCCGTAGGGGTGTCAGGGGGCCGTGTCACGCGTGACGGGCGTCCGGCTTGTGGGCCAGGAAGCCGGCGACCGGCCGCTTCGCGCCTTCGTCGGGCTCCTGCAACATCCGCCCCGTGATAACGAACCCCGCCCGCTCCAGGAGTCCGGCGATCCGGTCCGCCGGCAACCGGTAGCTGTCGAAGGCGACGGTGGGGCCTCCGTAGCCGTACGTCAGCTGCCGGTGCCCGTCGTCGCCGACCCGAGTGACGATCAGCAGGTGACCGCCGGTCGCCAGCGTCCGGTGGAACTCGGCGAACGCGCCGGGGAGCGAATCCGGCGGCAGGTGGTGCGTGGAGTAGAACGCCAGGATGCCGCCCAGTTCGCCGTCCCCGGTCTCCAGCGCGGTCATCGAACCGACCTCGAAGCGCAGTTCCGGGTGGGCCGCGCGGGCCAGCCCGACCATCCTCGGCGAGAGATCGATCCCGAAGGCGGAGGCCCCCAGCCCGGTCAGGTACGCGGTCACCTTGCCCGGCCCGCAGCCCACGTCCGCCGTCGGCCCGAGGCCGGACGACGTGACGAGCTCGGCGAAGGCGACCAGTACGGCGCGCGACAGCGGGTCCAGCTCGCTCGGGTCCTTGACGGACCGGGCGTAGTCGGCGGCGACGGTGTCGTACGACTGCCGGGTCCGTTCCAGGTGCGGGGGTTCCATCCCGCCAACGCTATGCCCGCAGGGGCCTCGAAGGCCACGGGCCTGCTGAGCCGTGCGGGGCCGTGCGGGGCCGTGCGGGGCCGTGCGGGGATCACTCCCCACCCGCACCGGCCTCCCCCGCCCTCAGCTCGGCAGCACCGGCAGCAGCTCCGGCAGATGCCCGTCCGAGGCGGTGGCCGCCGCGACGCGTTCGGCCGGGACCTCCCCGTACAGGGTCGTACGGGGGCGGGACGGGCGGCCCGCCAGTTCGGCGATGGCCTCCAGGCCCTGGATCGAGCGGTACGAGCCGTAACTCGACCCGGCCATCCGGGAGATGGTCTCCTCCATCAGCGTGCCGCCCAGGTCGTTCGCGCCCGAGCGGAGCATCTCCGCCGCGCCCTCCGTGCCGAGCTTCACCCAGCTCGTCTGGATGTTGGTGATGTGCGGGTGGAGCAGGAGCCGCGCCATGGCGGTGACCGCGCGGTTGTCGCGGTCGGTCGGACCGGGGCGGGCGATGCCGGCGAGGTAGACCGGGGCGTTGGTGTGGATGAAGGGGAGCGTCACGAACTCCGTCAGGCCGCCGGTCTCCTGCTGGAGCCGGGCGAGGGTACGGAAGTGGCCGAGCCAGTGGCGGGGCTGGTCGACGTGCCCGTACATCATCGTCGAGGACGAGCGCAGGCCCACCTCGTGGGCGGTCCTGATGACCTCCAGCCAGGTGGCCGTGGGCAGTTTGCCCTTGGTCAGGACCCAGCGGACCTCGTCGTCCAGGATCTCCGCCGCCGTGCCGGGGATCGAGTCGAGCCCGGCCTCCTTGGCGGCGGTCAGCCAGTCGCGGATCGACAGGCCGGTGCGGGTCGCCCCGTTGACGACCTCCATGGGCGAGAACGCGTGCACGTGCATGCCGGGGACGCGCTCCTTCACCGCGCGCGCGATGTCGAAGTACGCCGTCCCGGGCAGGTCCGGGTGGATGCCGCCCTGCATGCAGACCTCGACCGCGCCGACGTCCCACGCCTGCGCCGCCCGGTCCGCGACCTGGTCCAGGGAGAGCGTGTACGCGTCGGCGTCCGTGCGGCGCTGGGCGAAGGCGCAGAAGCGGCAGCCGGTGTAGCAGACGTTGGTGAAGTTGATGTTCCGCGTGACGATGTACGTGACCTCGTCGCCGACCACGTCCTTGCGCAGCGCGTCCGCGATCCGGCACAGCTCGTCCAGCGCCGGACCGTCCGCGTGGAGCAGGGCGAGCGCCTGGTCGTCGGTGAGCTTCGTCGGGTCGTGGGCCGCCTGGCTCAGCGCCTGGCGTACGTCGGCGTCGATGCGGGACGGGACCATGCCGGGGGCCGCCGCCTCGCGGAGCGCCTCCCAGTCCCCGTACACCTCGTCGAAGTCGTCACGGCGGTCGCCGGTGCGGCCCTCGGTGTCGATGGCGGTGTGGAGGTCGGTGCGGCCGAAGGAGCTGAAGCCCTCGTCCGGTTCCTGCCAGGGCAGGCCGACGGGGATCGCGTCCTCGCGGGCCAGGCCCGTCTCCGGGTCGGCCAGGGCACGGACGTGCGGGAGGAGGCGGGGGTCGAGCCAGGGCTCGCCGCGCTGGATGAACTCCGGGTAGATGGTGAGGCGTTCCCGGAGGGTGAAGCCGGATTCCGCCGTCCTCGCGGCCAGTTCCTCGATGTGCGGCCAGGGGCGCTCGGGGTTCACGTGGTCGGGGGTGAGCGGTGAGATGCCGCCCCAGTCGTCGATGCCCGCGCCGATGAGGAGTGCGTACTCGGCGTCCACCAGGTTCGGCGGGGCCTGGATCCGGGCGGACGGGCCGAGGATGTGCCGGGCCACCGCGATGGCGGCGGCCAGCTCCTCCAGCTCCGCGTCGGGCATCCCGCGCATCGCCGTGTCCGGCTTGGCGCGGAAGTTCTGCACGATGACTTCCTGGATGCCGTGGTAGGCGCGGGCCGTCTTCCGCAGTTCGAAGAGGGAGTCGGCGCGCTCCTCGTAGGACTCGCCGATCCCGATCAGGATGCCCGTGGTGAAGGGGACGTTGGAGCGCCCGGCGTCCTCCAGCACGCGCAGCCGTACGGCCGGTTCCTTGTCCGGGGAGCCGTGGTGCGGGCCGCCCGGCTCGGACCACAGGCGGGTCGCCGTCGTCTCCAGCATCATCCCCATCGACGGGGCCACGGGCTTCAGGCGCTGGAGATCGGTCCAGGTCATCACGCCCGGGTTGAGGTGGGGCAGCAGACCCGTCTCCTCCAGGACCCGGATCGCCATCGCCCGTACGTACGCGAGCGTGTCGTCGTACCCCTCCGCCTCCAGCCACTCCCGCGCCTCGGGCCACCGGTCCTCGGGGCGGTCCCCCAGCGTGAACAGCGCTTCCTTGCAACCCATCGCCGCACCCTCGCGGGCGATGGCCAGCACCTCGTCGGGCGACAGGAACATGCCGTGGCCGGCCCGGCGGAGCTTGCCGGGGACGGTGACGAAGGTGCAGTAGTGGCACTTGTCACGGCAGAGGCGGGTGAGCGGGATGAAGACCTTGCGCGAGTACGTGATCACGCCCGGCCGGCCCGCCGCCTCCAGGCCCGCGTCCCGGACACGGGCGGCCGACGCCGCGAGGTCCCTCAGATCGTCGCCGCGCGCCCGGAGCAGGACGGCGGCCTCGGTCACGTCGAGGGCGACACCGTCGCGGGCGCGTTTGAGCGCGCGCCGCATGGCGTTGGTGGTGGGGCGTCCGCTCTGAGCATCGGTCATGAACCGAGCATACGAGCGAGGTGCGCGCGCCGGACCAGGGCCTCGGGGGACGTTTGTCGAGGAACCGCCGGTCGCGGCGTGCCCGTGGGCGTGCTCGTGGTCATGCCCCGGTCGTGCCCATGGTCACTCGTGCGGGCCGACTCACCCGGATGAGACCCCGCCGACGGTGCCCTCGCGCCTAGTGTCGGAACGGTGATGGAAACGATCGTCCTCGACATCGGCGAAACCCTCGTACGCGACGACCGGCACTGGTCGTCCTGGGCCAACTGGCTCGGCGTACCGCCGCACACGCTCAGTGCGCTGGTGGGCGCGGCCGTCGCCCAGGGCCGCGAGGCCGCGGACGCGCTGCGCGTCCTTCGACCCGACATGGACGTCGAGGAGGCCTACCGCGCGCGGGCCGCCGCCGGGCGCGGCGAACACCTCGACGAGTCGGACCTCTACCAGGACGTCCGGCCCGCGCTGGGCGAGCTGCGGGCCGCGGGCATCCGGGTCGTGGTGGCGGGGAACGGCACCGTCCGGGCCGGGGAGCTGCTGCGGGGCCTGGACCTGCCCGCCGACCTGGTGGTCACCTCGGACGAGTGGGGCGCGCGGAAGCCGGACCCGGAGTTCTTCGCGCGGGTGGCCGAGGTGGCGGGCGCGGCCCCGGAGGCGACGCTGTACGTGGGCGACCACCCGGCCGAGGACCTGTTCCCGGCCGTGGCGGCGGGGATGCGGACGGCGCATCTGCGGCGGGGGCCTTACGGACACTGGTGGGCGGAGCATCCGGACGTGGTGGAGACGGCGGACTTCCGCATCGACGCGCTGACGGAGCTGGTGGGGTTGGCACTCCCGGCGGCCCCGACCGGGGACGAGGAGGCGCGGGCAGCGCGGCCGAGGACGCTGCGGGCGGTGCGCTAGGACCGTGCGCCAGGACAGTGCGTCGGGCGGTGCCTTGCCGGGCGTCTCCCGAGGACCGACCGGCGTGCCCGCGCCGGAAACCACGCCGGAAACCGCGCCGGGAACCAGGGCGGCCTCCCACCGGATGTCCGGTGGGAGGCCGCCCGTGGTCGGGGCCCGGCAGATCCGCCTAGGCGGTGACCGCCTTGGTGGCCTTGCTGACCTCCGACCCACTGGCGTGGCCGGCGAGACGCGCGGTGACCTTCACCGTGATCGTCCGGCCCCGCTGGGCCGCCTTCAGCCGCAGCTTGGTGGCGGTGGCCCCGGAGATGGCCTTGCCGTTGGCGTACCACTGGTAGGTGTACGACGACGGCTTCGGCGTCCATGTGCCGCGGCCGACGGTGAGGGTGGCCCCCACCTTTGCCTTGCCGGAGATCACCGGCGCGGTCTTCGCCTTCGGCGCGGCGCCCTTGGCGACCGTGACCGCCGCGCTCGTCGCACTGCCGTCGGCGTGCCCGGTCAGCCGGGCGGTGACGGTGACGGTGAGCTTCTTGCCGAGCCGCGATGCCGGTACGACGTACGTGGCGGCCGTCGCGCCGGAGATCGCCGCGCCGTCCGCCTTCCACTGGTACGCGTACGACAAGGGCTTCGGTGTCCAGGCGCCGCGCCCCACCCCGAGCGTCGCGCCGACCTTGGGCGCCCCGGAGACCACCGGGGCGGCCGTCGCCTTCGGGGCCGCGCCCTTGGCGACCGTGACCGCCGCGGAGGTCCCCGTGGCGTCCGGGTCGCCGGTGCGCCGGGCCGTGACGGTGACGGTGAGCTTCTTGCCGAGCAGCGACGCGGGCACGGCGTACGTGGCGGCCGTCGCGCCGGAGATCGCCGCGCCGTTAACCTTCCACCGGTACGCGTACGAGGACGGCGTCACCGTCCAGGAACCGGTGCTCGCGCTCAGCGTCGCGCCGACCTTGGGCGCCCCGGTGATCACCGGCGGCTCGGTGGAGGCGAGCGGCGCGGGCGTGACGGTGAACGAACCCCGCGGGTGGGCAGTGGCGTTGTGCGTGACGACGGTGACGTTCCAGGTGCCCGGGGCGGCCCCGGTCAGGTCGAGGACCGCCGTGAGCGTCCTGCGGTCGGCGGAGACGGCGGTGGTCGTCGACTCCAGGTCCTTGCCGCCGAGGCTGAGCCGGACGAAGTCGTCCTTGTGCAGCGCCGTGCCCGTGAGTGTCACGGTCGCCTTGCCGCCGGCAGCGGCGGTGGTCGGGCCGACCGCGCCGATGGTGACCGTCTCCGCGCCGCAGCGGATGCCGGAGCAGACGGCCTCCGCCGAGTACGAGGTCTTCGCGGCGGTCTCCGGCAGCGACAGCACCAGGGTGCTCGGGGTGGGGTCCTTCGAGTAGGGCTCGTCGACGGCGCACTTGTAGCCGGTGGGGATGTACTTGGTGCAGCCGTTGTTGAGGCCGGCGTCGTACAGCGAGGGGACCGCCGTCGCCCCGGCGCCGTCGGTGTCGCTGATCTTCATATCGAAGCGGTCGCGGTAGGCGGTCGGGAGCGTCGCGCAGAAGGTGCTGTGCGCCTCGTCGAGGGTGCCGGTGACGGGGCCGTACCCGTAGCTGACGTTGGGCACCGCGACGCATCCTTCCGCGGGGCCCGCCGCGGTGGCGATGCGCACGGCGTCGAACCGGTAGTCGGGCGCGGCCTTCAGCCCGGCGCGCACGGTGACCAGGACCTGGTAGCTGGTGGAACCGGTGACCGCGCACGCCTGGTTCCGGTTGCACAGGCTCTCGCCGTTCGCGCCGTGGACCACCACGTTCGCGGTTCCCAGGGCGTCGCGGACGTCGACGTGCACGGTGTCCTCGGCGTCGGCGGTGGTGATCCGGCGGCAGCGCAGCTCACCGGGTGCGCCCGTCGCACCGCCCGAGGAGGGGCCGCCGGCCCGGACCGCCGGGTTGGGCGTGCAGCCCTTCGCGGTGGCGGTGACGTCCCTGCGGGTCAGCGTGTAGGTGGTCTTGCTGTCCCGGCCCGTGAACAGCACGGTGTACGCGGCGCCGGGCGTCAGCTCGCAGGTGGTCCAGGTGCTGGTCGAGGGGTGGACGGAGCAGGCCTGGACGCCCTTCTCGTCCAGCACCGTGAACTCGGCGGTCAACGTCTGCCCCGGTGCGGCCTGGAGCTGGAGGTTCTCCCGCCCGCTGTGCGCGTCGGCGGGGATGCTCAGGCACTGTGAGAAGACTCCGTCGCCGGTGGTGATCCGGGCGGCGGGGCTCTGTGCGGTGAAGTCGCCGGCCGGAAGGGCCGGGCAGCCGGAGGCGATGTCGGTACGGTGCAGCGCCAGGGCGTAGGCGCCGGTCGCCGGGTCGTCGTCGTCGGTGGAGACGTGCAGCCGGAAGGGCGCCTTGCCGCCCAGCTCGCAGGTCCCGGACGTGAGGGCGGTCCCCGCGCACTGGTAGGCGCCGTCGGCGTCGTACACCGTCGTCCCGGGGTGCGGGCCCGGCCCGCCGAGGGACTTCAGCGCGGCCATCCGCGCCCCGGTGGGAAGGTCCAGCAAGACACAGTCGATCTCTCCCACCGAGGCGAACCCGGCCCGGTGCACGCCCATGCCGGCGGGCACGCAGCCGGCGTCCGAGGCACGGTCGATGATCAGGGTGGCCTGGTCGGTGTAGACCGTGTAGTCACCGGCCGCGGGAAGAACGCACCCGTCCCAGGTGGTGCAGACGGTCTTGCCGGCGCGGTCGTAGACGGTGAGCCTGGTACGGGATGAGTCGACCGCGTAGACCTCGTGGGGGCCGGCGTGGGACGCGGTGAACGTCTTGCAGCCGGTGGCCGGAGTCACGGTGGTGGGCGCGGAGTCGTAGGCGTTGACCGGGATCCGGGCGCAGCCGGCCGGGTCGGACGTCCGGCGGACCTTCAGCGTGTACTCGGCCGGGAAGCCGCCCTCCGCCTCCTTCACATGGGACAGGACGCGGTAGGGGCCGTCGCCCGGGAGCACGCAGCCCTCGCTGTCGTCCTCGTTGAAGCGCGGGCAGATCCGGGCGCCGGTCCCGTCGGTGATCCAGGAGAGGCCGTGGCCGTACTTCGTCGTGGTGAGCTCGTCGGTGAGCCGCTCGCCCGGCTTCGCCTCGATCCGCACGCACTGCACGGCCGTCGGACCCGCTGCCAGGGCGACGAGGGGCGGGATGTCCCAGCCGGTCGCGATCGGGGCGGCGCAGCCCTCGTCCGTGCCGATCGGGACCAGGCCGAAGGTGAACCTACTGGTGTCCGCCCAGTTGTTGAACAGCCGCAGCGTGTACGTGCCGGTGCGCTCCAGCCGGCACCAGCCCTCGCCCCACTGCGGGTCGTCGCAGTCGACCCGTTCCTCGCCGTCGTGGACCGTGGTGTACACGTTTCCGGTGCCCGACTCCAGGAGGCGGTGCAGGCCCGGCTTCTCGACGGTGAAGGTGTAGCAGGCGGTTCCGTCGGCGGGGAGCGTGAGCGTGTTCCCCTCGGGCGCGGCCTCGCCGTACGCGGAGAGCGGGAAGGACGGGCAGTCCTCGGCGGCCGCCACCGGAGCGGCGGCCGGGGCGGCGGCGGTGCTCGCCCGCGCCGCTCCCACCGGGACCAGAAGCGTGACCAGAACGGTGAACGTGAGCAGGAGAGCGGTGTACGCCGCGGATCTCGCGGCCGTACACGGGCGTGGTGACATGGGTCCGTTCCCCCCGGAGCGGTGAAGGATGTGCGGCAGGCCTTCGCGGACAGCTCGTTCGGCGAGCCACCGAGCACAACGACATGTGCCCACCCGGTGAAGGGTGGGCACATGATGGTCGCACAGCTGAACGACCGGACGACCTGTCCGTCCGGAGCAGCCGCGACGCTCCCCGGTCCGGCCTCCTCGGAGGTGTTCCTCAGTCCCCCAGCACCGCCTGCATCACGCTCTTCGCGATCGGGGCGCCGAGCCGGCCGCCCGAGATGTCGGAACGGGAGATGTCCATGTCCGTCGGGTCGATGAACACGGCGACCGCGACCGAACGGCCGTCGTCCTTCTTGCCGTAGCTGACGAACCAGCCGTACGGGACCTCGTCGCGGACGTTCACGCCGCGCTGGGCGGTGCCCGTCTTGCCGCCGACCGTGACACCGTCGATCAGGGCGCGCTGGGCGCTGCCCTCCTTCGCGGTGTGCTCCATCATCTCCTGGACCTTCTTCGCCGTCTCGGGCGAGACGGCCTGGCTCATCTCCATCGGCTCGTTCTTCTCCAGCGTGGAGAGGTCCGGGCCGCGCAGCTCGTCGACGATGAAGGGCTGCATCAGTTTGCCGTCGTTGGCGAGGGCCGCCGTGACCATCGCCATCTGCATCGGAGTGCTGGTGAGGCTGCCCTGGCCCATGCCGGTGAGGGCCGTGCCGGGCTTGTCGAGCTTCGGCGGGTAGAGGCTCTTCGTGGCGAGCATGTCGCCGAACTCCTCGGCGTACACGTCCTCGTTGAAGCCGAACTTCTCCGCCGTCTCCCGCATCCGGTCCTCGCCCAGCTCGGACGCCGCGTCGAGGAAGACGTTGTTGCAGGAGTACTGCATGGCGGTCTTCATCGACGCCTTGTTGCAGACCGCGTCGCCCGCCTCGCTGCCGATCTTGTTGGTGGAGAGCGGCAGGGGGTACGGCGACACCGCGTCCGTCCTGGCGTCCACGTCCGTGACCACGCCGTGCTCCAGCGCCGCCGCGGCCGTGAGGATCTTGAAGGTGGAGCCGGGCGGGTAGGTCTCGCGCAGCGGGCGGTTGGCCAGCGGCTTGCCCTTCTTCTTCTCCAGCGCCGTGAAGCGGTCGCTCTCCTTGTACGAGATGCCGGCGAAGGTCTCGGGGTCGTACGAGGGGGTGGAGACCAGGGACAGCACCTTGCCGGTGCGCGGGTCCAGGGCGACCACCGCGCCCCGGGCGCCCAGGTCCGTCAGACCCTTGTAGGCCGCCTTCTGCGCCTTGGCGTCGATCGTGGTGATCACGTCGCCGCCGCGCCGGGGCTGTCCCGTCAGGACGTCCTTGGCGTGCCGGAAGGCGAACCGGTCGTCCTGGCCGCTGAGGACGCTGTCGTAGGTCCGCTCCAGCAGCGAGGTGCCCCGGGACTGGGAGGCGTACCCGGTGACGGGCGCGTACATCGCACCGTCCTTGTTGGTCCGGAGGAACGCGTAGTCCCGGCTCTCCGTCTCCTTCGATCCGGTGATCGCCTTGCCGCCGACGATGATGTCGCCGCGCGGGGTGGCGAACCGTTCGAACCGCACCCGGGCGTTGTTCTTGTGCTGGGACAGCTCCTGGCGGTCGACGTGCTGGAGCCAGTTCGCCCGCAGCAGCAGGGCCAGCACCAGCAGCCCGCAGAAGATGGCTATGTGCCGCAACGGCCTGTTCATTCCACTCCCCACCCGGGCGGGCTCCGATCCGCGCGGCGGAACACCCGCCGACCGGGCCCGCGTATGCGTTCCCCGGTGAACAAGGATGCCTTGTGGCCGTGCGCGGTTGCACCGGCGGCCCCGGGCACCCCTCCATCGAGGTACGCGGCGTACGTGTCAGAGGTACGCGGCGTAGTCGTCCAGCGTCCGCAGGACCTCCGGTGCGTCCGCCGGGGGCAGCTGGAGCACGACCTCCTCGATGCCCAGATCCGCGTAGTGGGCGAGCTTCCCCGGGCTGGGCAGGACCGCGTACGGCACCACCTGGAGGTCCTTCGGGTCGCGCCCGGCCTCCGCCCACGCCGTCCGCAGCTTCGGCAGGGACTCGGTGAGGCCTCCGCCGCCGATGGGCAGCCAGCCGTCCGCGTACTCCGCGATGTGCGCGAACAGCTTCGGGCCCGCCCCGCCGCCGATCAGGGTGCGCGGGCCGTTGACCGGGCCGCGCGGCCGCTGGACCGGCTTGGGGTGCGCCTCGCTCGCCTGTACGGAACCGAACGCGCCCGCGTACCCGGTCGGCTCGTCCGCCCACAGGGCCCGCATCAGGGCCATCCGGTCCCGCCCCAGGTCCCGTCGCGTCGACCACTCCACCCCGTGGTCGGCGGCCTCCTCGACGTTCCAGCCGTAGCCGACGCCGAGGGTGAACCGGCCACCCGAGAGGTGGTCCAGGGTGGCCGCCTGCTTGGCCAGGTCGATCGGGTCGTGCTGGGCGACCAGGGTGATGCCGGTGCCCAGGGCGAGACGCTCGGTGACGGCGGCGGCCTGACCGAGGGCGACGAACGGGTCCAGGGTGCGGCCGTACTCCCGGGGCAGGTCGCCTCCCATCGGGTACGGCGTGCTGCGGATCACCGGGATGTGCGTGTGCTCGGGCAGATACAGCCCGCCGAACCCCCGCTGCTCCAGCTCGCGGGCGAGCCTGACCGGGGTCACCGTCTCGTCGGTGAGGAAGATCGTCGTGGAGATCCGCATCGAGAACACCTCCGTCGTCCGTCAGCGCGTCATGCGTGCGAAGGGCCAAGGTATGCCGTACGACAAGGAAATCCGAGACCGTCGCCCGGGTGCGGCGGGAGCGGGCGGAGAGGAGTTGCGATGGGGCCGGGAGTGAGACCGGGACGAGGACCGGGGCTGGGACCGGGGCTGGGGTACTTCCTGTTGCCGGCGGGCGGCGCGCTGAGCCTGACCGGGGTCGTCACCGGCAACGGCACGCTGATCAGCCTGAGCTGGATCATGTGGGTGCTCGGGATCCTGCTGCTGTTCCGGAGCCGTTCGCGCCGCCCCGTCGATCCGGCGAAGCTCGCGGCGGCGGCCGCCGCCGGGGACGCCCGGGCCGTGCGGGGGCTGCGGGCGCTCGCCCTGACCGCGCGGGCCGAGGGGCGTCCCGAGACGGCCGAGCGGCTGCTGCGGCAGGCGGTGCGGGCCGGCGACGTGGAGTCGATGTGGGAGCTGGGCCGCCTGGTCGAACAGCGCGAGGGACTGGCGGCGGCCGAGCCGTGGTTCCGGATGGCGGCGGAGGCCGGGCACGCGGTGGCCAAGCGGCTGTTCCGGCCGGGCGGAGCGCTGCACCCGGACGGGGCAGACCCGGCGCCGTAGGCGCGGGGCAGGGCTCGGCGCCGTAGGCGCGGGGCAGGGCTCGGCGCCGTAGGCGCGGGGCAGGGCTCGGCGCCGTAGGCGCGGGGCGGGGCGGGGCTCGGCGCCGTAGGCGCGGGGCAGGGCTCGGCGCCGTAGGCGCGGGGCGGGGCGGGGCTCGGCGCCGTAGGCGCGGGGCGGGGCGGGGCTCGGCGCCGTAGGCGCGGGGCAGACCCGGTGCCTGGGCCCCTCAGCGCTACGCGCGGCCCAGCGCGGCCTCCCTCGTCAGGAACGCGAGCCGGGCCGTCTTCTCCGGCTTCACGATCTCCGGACCCAGCGCGAAGCCGGCCCGGACCATCCGGGCGAGGGCCTTCTCGTTGCGGGCGTCGGGCTCGACGACGACCCGCAGACGGGCCGGGTCGCCGAAGACGAAGCCGATGAACGCGGTGAGGAGGGCGTCCGTGTGCCCCCGCACCGCTCCCTCGCCCTCGGCGGGCGCGATCAGCAGGTGGATGCCGAAGTCGCCGGGCCGTACGTCGTAGCACGCCCCGACCGGGTCGGCGTCCGGCTCGTACGTCTGGAGGAGCGCGGCCGGGACCCCGTCGCGCAGGGCGAGGTAGGCGTGGTGCGTGGGCAGCGAGCCGACGAACTCGTAGATCTCCCGGACCTGTTCGCGGGTGTGGTCGCCCATGCCCCAGAACCGGGCCCGCTCCTCGGTGACCCAGCCGTGCAGCAGGTCCGCGTCGGCCGCGGGGTCGACGGGGACCAGGCGCACCGTCCCGAAGCCCTCGACCTTCTGCTCGTGGACGGCCGCGCGGAGGGCGGGAGCGGTGGGATCGGCGGGGTCGGTGGTGGCGGCGGCAGTGGTGGTGGCGGTGGTGGTGGGATCGGCGGGGTCGGTGGTGGTGGCGGCGGCAGTGGTGGCGGTGGTGGTGGGATCGGCGGTGGCGGTCATGGCGGGGGGTTCCTCCGGGTGGCGGGTCGTCGGGTGCAGCAGGTCCCAGTCCGTGACGACCGGGATGAGCGCGCCCCGCGCC
Source organism: Streptomyces sp. NPDC102283 (assembly GCF_044766265.1). Lineage (NCBI taxonomy): Bacteria > Bacillati > Actinomycetota > Actinomycetes > Kitasatosporales > Streptomycetaceae > Streptomyces > Streptomyces sp. NPDC102283. The sequence continues at coordinate 105,644 of NZ_JBIWLQ010000005.1, read as the reverse complement.
CACAGGGGCGTCTGGTCGCGGTGGTGGGCGGATCCGGGGACTCCGGACGCGCCGAACGGGACGACCCACCGGCTGTCCTCGCGCCGGGCCAGGTCCCAGACGTAACGGGCGGCCGGGCCCCGGGCGAACAGGTCGGTGACACCGGGGACGGCGGAGGTGGACAGCACGCAGTCGTGGTCGCCCGCGAGCCCCGGCCGGGCCTCCTCGTCGTCGGGCGTGAGGTCCGGCAGGGCCTGCCAGGGGGACAGCCGGTGCAGCTCGCCCCACGGGCCGGGCGGTGTCTCCTCGGCCGCCGCGGCGACGGCCTCGGCCGAGGCCGCGACCACCGCCAGCCGGTCCTCGTACGGGAGGAGTCCGCCGGTGAGCAGGCTCTCCAGGGCGTAGCCGATCCGGGGGACGGCCGCGAGCCAGGGGCGGAAGAGCGCCGGGTGGGCGGCCGAGCGCCACGGGTCGTCCGCGCCCGTGACGCCCCGCAGCGCGCGGTGGCCGGCCAGCCGGTGGACGACGTCGGCGCGCAGGCGGGCGTAGAGCGTCGCGTCGGTGCTGTCCGCGTCCATGTGGCGGTCCCAGCGCAGCAGCCGGTCCCGGAGGCGTCTCGCGGCCGGGCCGAGGCCGGGGGCCCGGGCCAGCAGGGACAGCAGAGGGCGGGACGAGGCGAGGCGGGTGTCGGTGTGGACGGCGGCCAGGGCGGCGGGCGACCAGTCGGTGCGCGCGCCGAGCAGCTCCCGGATGCGGCGGGCCCGGTGCGGGGGCGCGAACTCCACGCCGAGCGGGGCGGCGAGGCCGCGTTCGTTGGCCATCACGGCGATCCCGCCGGGGCCGACCGCCTCGGCACGGGGCAGGGGCGCGGCCTCGCCCTCGCGCCAGGCGTACGCGGGGTCATCGGCCGGGACGACCCGCAGCCGGTTGACGTACGGGCGCACCGGGACGTGTCCGGCGACCCGGTGCAGGGCGCCCCCGGCGGTGTCGGCGGCGAGGACCACGTTGACGGGTTCGACCCAGCGGTCGAGGGCGGTGTCGAGGTCGGCGACCGTACGGGCCCGGAGCAGTGCGGGCAGCACGTCGAACCCCAACTCGCCGGTGACGCGGGGCGGGTGGCGCAGGCTGACGGCACGGGGGCCCTCCGTGGAGGCGTCGGCACCCGGACCCCCGCCCTGGTCACCGCCGGGGCTCCGGTCCAGGGCGCCGCCCGGGCCGCCGCCCGGCTCACCGCCCGCGCCCACGCCCAACTCGCCCTCCGGGCCGCCGATGATCACCGGCCCCCGGTCCGTCTCGATCACCTCGACCGTCTCCGGGTCCGCCCCCGCCACCTCGATCGCCTCGGTGTGGGCGTGGGCCCGGTACCAGCCGCCCGGGCCGAGCGCCTCCACCCCGCCGTCCGGAGTGCGGCGCAGGCGCTCGCGGTAGAGGTCCTGGTAGTCGGCCATGGCGTTGGTGATCGCCCAGGCGACGCCCCCGCCGTGCCCGAAGTGGGCGATGCCGGGGATGCCGGGGACCGCGAGGCCGATGACGTCGAACTCGGGGCAGGCGAGCCGGATCTGCTGGTAGACGCCGGGGGCTTCGATGAAGCGGTGCGGGTCGCCCGCGATCAGCGGGGCGCCGGTGGCGGTGCGGGCGCCGGTGAGCAGCCAGCCGTTGCTGCCCGCGGTGCCGGGGCCGTCGGTGGCGAAGAGGGCCGTCCGGTCGTCGCCGAGCCGGTGGGCGACCTCTTCGCGCCAGAGCTTGGTCGGGAAGCCGGCGAACAGGATGTGCGCGGAGAGCCAGACGCCGAGTGGGGTCCAGGGCTCCCAGCGGCCGGGGGCGAGGCCCACCGCGGCGAACTCGGGTGCGTGGGAGGCGCCTTCGGCGAGGCCGCCGTTGACGCCGTCGACGTACGCCGCCACCCAGGCGGCGGTCTCCGGCGCGAGGCGGTCGAAGCAGCGGCGGGCGGTGTCGGCCAGCCGGGCCCGCCGGACGAACCGGTCCCAGTCGACGGCTTCCGCACCGAGACGGGAGGCGCTGGTGCCGAGCGACCGGTGCCGTTCGGTCTCCAGTTGCCAGGCCCGGTCGAGTGCGGTGACGTATCCCTGGGCGCGGGCCAGCGCGAGGGCGTCGGCGGCCCGCAGGTGCGGTATCCCCCAGTCGTCGCGGAAGACCTCGAAGTCATCGCGGGACGTGTGCGCGTCGCCCTGGAACACCTCGGAACGGCCGTGCGCGCCCGCGCCCGGTCTCTCGCTGTCGACGCCGGTCGTCATCGTGTCGCCCATCCCCTTTGTCCGGTGGTTTTCAGCCACTCCCCAACCCCCGGAATTTAGGTTAGCCTAACCTAAAGTGACCTTTCGGACAGTGGGCCGGGGCACCGGGGCGAGGCGGGAGACACCGTGGGGCATGGCTGGGAAGGCGTCGTTCTCAAACTGTTCAGGGGGCGTGATTTCACGTTCACGGTGACCGGCACGGAACAGGTCACCGACCGCTTCCGCCGGGTGCACGTGACCGACGGCGGGCTGCTCGCCGCGACCGGCGGGGCCCACCCGACGATGTGGGTGCGGCTGTGGTTCGAGAAGGACGGCAGACCGCATCAGCGCGCCTACACCTTGGTGGACCCCGACCCGGAGGCAGGCACCTTCAGTCTGGAATTCGCCCTGCACGAGGGCCCCGCCTGCGACTGGGCGAAGTCGGTCAGGATCGGTGAAACGGTCGACGCGACGCTCCAGGGCACCGGCTTCACGCTGCCCGACCCGGCGCCCTCACGGCTCTTCGTGATCGGCGACGCGGCGGCGCTGCCCGCGATCAACTCCCTGCTCGACGCGATCCCGTCGACCCCGGCGACGATCTGGTTCGAGACCGCGCACGAGGAGGACCGGAAACTGCCGTTCCGCCTCGACGAGGCCCACCACACCCTGCACCACGTGGAGCGCCGCGAGGCGGGCGGGCGCCTCGTCTCCGAGGTGAAGGCGGCCCTGCCGGAGCTGCTGGGCGGGGACCACACGGACGCGTACGTCTGGGTCGCCTGCGACACGGCGACCACCCGGGCCCTGTCGGCGTACCTCCGCAAGGAGTTGGGCCTGCCCAAGGACCGGGTGAACGCGCTGGGCTACTGGCGGCCGTAGGACCCGCCCGCTTCGGCGCCGGGGCGAGCGGGTCCTACGGCCGCCCCGGGCGCTCTCCGTGCACGCCTACGCGCGCCCGGACCGCAGCGACCTGCGCAGCAGGACACCGCCGATCCCCACCAGGCTCGGAAACCCGCTCTTCGGCATGGCCACCGTGCCGACCACGCCGACGGCGGCCAGGGCGATGCCCGCCGCGCGCTGGGCCGGGATGTCGTCGTGCTCCTCCGCCGAGCGCAGCAGCCGGCCGCCCAGCCACAGGGTGGGGGCGGCGGCCATGAACCAGAAGGCGGCGGCACGGTCGCCCCGTTCGGGCACGGAGTCGACCACGTCCCGCCCGAGGTCGGCGAGCACGTCACGGTAGATCACCGCGCCGATGGCGCCGTGGGCGATACCGACCACCTGGAGCCATCGCCCCGTCGAACCTCGCGTCATGGCCTCATCGTACGAGGCGTCGCGCGGGCCGGGGGATCAGTCCTCGACGACGAGGGCCGGGGTCTCCTTCGTCAGGATCTCGCCCCGGAAGAACGCCGGGCTGCGGCGCTCCATCGCGACCATCAGCACCACACCGAGGAGCAGCAGCCCCACCCCGATGACGAACACCGATCCGACGCCGAGCACCGAGGATCCGGAGCCGTACGCCGGGTCCCACATGTCGTAGAGCGTCTTGGCGAAGACGGCGGCGAGCAGGGTGCCGCCGAGCAGCGGGAAGAGGCCCTTGAAGACCAGGTCCCGGGCGGAGCGCGTCAGTTCGGCGCGGAAGTACCACGCGCAGGCGAAGGCGGTCAGCGCGTAGTAGAAGCAGATCATGAGGCCGAGCGCGTAGATGGTGTCGACCAGGACGTGCTCGCTGACCAGGGTCATCACGGTGTAGAAGACGCCGGTGCCGATGCCCGCCGTGACGGTCGCCCGGCCGGGGGTCTTGAAGCGGGGGTGGACCTTGGCGTACGAGGCCGGCATCGCCTCGTACGCGGACATCGCGAGGACCGTGCGGGCGACCGGGATGAACGTGGTCTGGAGGCTGGCGGCGGCCGAGGCGAGGACCGCGAGGAAGAGCAGGACGCCGAGGCCGGGGCCCATCACCGGTCCGGCGAGGGCGGCGAAGACGTTGTCGGAGGTGTCCGGGTTGGCGAGGCCGAGCCCGGAGGTGCCGGAGCCGACCGCCATCTGCGCGGCGATGCCGGTGGCGAGGTAGGAGCCGACCAGGACGACCATCGCGATGAGGGCCGCGCGGCCGGGGGTCTTCTCGCTGCCGGTGGTCTCCTCGTTGGCGGTCAGGCAGGCGTCCCAGCCCCAGAACATGAAGATCGAGAGGGACAGTCCGGCGGTGAAGGCCGCGAAGGACTGGACGGCGAAGGGGTTCAGCCAGGACCAGGAGAAGTCGAGCGAGGCGGCGAAGCCCCCTCCGCCACCGCCCGCCTTGCTCAGGGCCATCGTCACGAACACGGCGAGGACCACCAACTGGAGCCCGACCAGGGCGTACTGGATGCCCTTGGTGGCGGTCATGCCCCGGTAGCTGATGGCGGTGGCGACGGCGATGAGGACCAGGCAGGTGAGGATGTGGACCGGTTTGCCGTCGTCCAGGGCGGCGACCGACGCGCTGCCGGTGATCTCCCCCGCGAGCAGCCAGAAGTACGAGGTGGCGACGCCCGCCAGGTTGGACAGCACGATGATCGTCGCGATCACCAGGCCCCAGCCGCACATCCAGCCGACGCGCGGGCCGAACGCCTTCACCGTCCAGGTGAAGGAGGTGCCGCAGTCCGGCATCGCCCGGTTCAGCTCGCGGTAGGCGAAGGCCACGAGCAGCATCGGCAGGAACCCGGCCAGGAAGACGGCGGGCATCCGCACGCCGACCTCTCCGGCGGTGGAGCCGAGGGTGGACGTCAGGCAGTAGACGGGGGCGACGGTCGAGACGCCGATGACGGCGCTGCCCATGAGGCCGACGGAGTTCCCGCCGAGCCCCTTGCCCCGTACGCCACCGCGGCCGTCACCGCCGTCGGCCGGGGCGCTTCCCCGTACCGTGTCTCCGGCCCGTGGCCGCGCGTCCAGCTGACTCATGAGGAGGACGCTATGCGCTGCGATATCCACATCCGGAGCGTGAGACCCCAGCGTCTCACCCTTGGATATGTCAGCCAACTCCCCCTGAACGCTTCATCAATTCAAGGTCACTTTCGCGCGAAGCCTTGCAATGCATGCCACTTGGCCAGGCGTGACGACGTACGGTAATCGCAGCGCTGTCCGTTTTGGGGTGATTCAAAATTTTCCCGCACCTCACGGAGGAGCCCACGGAGGGGGCCTCAGCCGGGCCAGACGATCGCCTGCGTCTCGCTGTAGGCGTGCAGTGCGTACGAGCCCACGTCCCGTCCCACCCCGCTCTTCTTGAACCCGCCGAACGGGGCCTCCATGTTCCGCCCGACCGTGTTGACGCCGACCCCGCCCGCGCGCAACCGGCGGGCGATCCGGAAGGCGCGGGCCACGTCGCCGGACCACACGTAGTCGATGAGGCCGTAGTCGCTGTCGTTGGCCAGCGCGACGGCCTCCTCCTCGTCGTCGAAGGGGACGACCACGACGACCGGCCCGAAGATCTCCTCACGGACCACCCGCATGTCCGGGGTGCAGTCGGCCAGCAGCGTGGGCGCCACGTAGAAGCCCCGGTCCAGGTGGCCGGGCCGGACGCCGCCCGTGACGACCCGCGCGCCCTCCTTCCGGCCCAGCTCCACATACGCCTCGACGCGGTCGCGGTGGGCCGCGGAGATGACCGGGCCGACGACGGTGGCCCGGTCGCGGGGGTCGCCGACGGTGAGCCGGTTCGCGTACGCGGTGAGCGCGGCGATCAGCTCGTCCTGCCGGGACCGATGGACCAGGACGCGGGTCGGAGCCGTACAGATCTGTCCGCTGTAGAACGAGAACGTCGTGCCGATGCCCGCGACGGCGGAGTCCAGATCGGCGTCGTCGAGGACGAGCGCCGCCCCCTTGCCGCCCAGCTCCATCAGCTGCCGCTTCATCCCGCGTCCGCACACCTCCGCGATGCGCTGCCCCACGGCGGTGGACCCGGTGAAGCTGACCATGTCGACGTCGGGCGAGTCGACGGAGGCCTCCCCCACCTCCGCGCCCGACCCGGTGACGACGTTCACCACGCCCGGCGGAACACCCGCCTCCGCGAGGGCGGCGGCCATCCGGTAGACGGAGAGCGGGTCCTGCGGGGCGGGCTTCACCACGACCGTGTTGCCCATCGCGAGCGCCGGCGCGATCTTGCCCGCCGGGTTGGCCCAGGGGTTGTTGTACGAGGTGATGCACGTGACCACGCCGACCGGCTGGCGTACGGCCAGCGCCCCGAAGACCCCGGCCCGCCCCATCGGCCCCGCCTCGTTGATCTGGGGTGCGACGGCCTCCTCGACGGGCTCAAGGGCCCCCCGCGCGTACCGCCGGAAGCGGGCGATGCCCACCCCCACCTGCATCGACCGGGCGGTGGAGGCGGTCGCGCCGCTCTCCGCCCGCGCGACCTCGGCGTGGGCGAGGAAGTCCCGCCGGACGAGGTCGGCGGCCCGGTCGAGGATCGCGGCACGCTCCTCGGGCCGGGTCCGCGACCAGGCCCCGAAGGCGTCGCGCGCCGCCGCGGCGGCCTCGTGCACCTGGGCGCGGCTCGCCTCGGGGGCGAGACCGACGACCTCCTCGGTCGCGGGGTCGATCACCTCGTAGTGCCCGGCGGCGGGCTCGGTCCACGCGCCGCCGATGAAGAGCCTGCCGGGGCTGCTGTCGCTCACGCCGTACTCACCGTCCGGGTGTCGCGGCCGGAGCGCAGCACCGTCCCCGGCACCGCGCCCGTCACCTTGTCGTCGCGCAGCGTCTCGATCCCGTTGACGCGTACGGAGACGATCCCGATGGCCTTGGAGTCCAGGCGCGGGCTGTCCCCGGGCAGGTCGTGGACGAGGGTGGCGGGCCCGGCGTCGATCCGCTCGGGGTCGAAGAGGACGAGGTCGGCGTGGAAACCCTCCTCGATCCGGCCGCGCTCGCGCAGCCCGAAGAGGCGGGCCGGGTCGTCGGTGAGCATCTTGACGGCGGCGCTCAGGGAGACGAGTCTCCGCCCCCGCAGACAGTCGCCGAGGAAGCGCGTGGTGTACGGGGCCCCGCACATCCGGTCCAGGTGCGCGCCCGCGTCGGAGCCGCCGAGCATGACGTCCTCGTGCTCCCAGGTCCGCTGCCGCAGCGCCCAGGAGTCCGGGTCGTTGTCGGTGGGCATCGGCCACAGGACCGTACGCAGGTCGTCGGCGGCGCAGATCTCGACCAGGCAGTGGAAGGCGTCCTGGCCGCGCTCGGCGGCGATGTCGTCGACGACCCGCCCGCCGAGCCCCTCGTTGGCGGCGCTGTAGGTGTCCCCGATGACGTACCGGCCGAAGTTCGCGAGCCGCCGGAAGACCCCGGCCTCCTTGCTGTCGGCGCGGCGCAGCATCTCGGCGCGGGTGCCGGCGTCCCGGAGGCGTTCGATGCGCTCGGGGACGGGAAGCGCGAGGATCTCGCCCCAGCCGGGGATGAGGTTGAGGGCGCAGAACGTGCCGAGCGACATGTTCATGGGCGTCAGGATCGGCATGGTGAGGGCCACGATCCGGCCGCCGGCGCGGCGGGCGCGTTCGCTGGGGACCAGCTGGCGCGGTACGCGTTCGGGGACGGCGGCGTCGATGGTGAGGACGTTCCAGTTGAGCGGGCGGCCGGCGGCGGCGGTCATGTCGACGAGGAGGTCGATCTCCTCGTCGGAGAACTGGTCCAGGCACCCGGCGACGATCGCCTCCAGCTGCGTCCCCTCGTGCTCGCCGACCGCGCGGGAGAGGGCGAGCAGCTCCTCGGGCCGGGCGTGCCGGGAGGCGACGGGCTCGCCGTCGCCGTCGGAGTGGGTGGAGGACTGGGTGGTGGAGAGCCCCCAGGCCCCGGCGTCCATCGCGTCGTGGAAGAGGGCGAGCATGGCGTCCAGCTGCGCGGGCGTGGGCTGCCCGCCGACCGCGTCGGCGCCCATGACGTGCCGGCGCAGGGCGCAGTGCCCGACCATGAACCCGGCGTTGACGGCGATGCGCCCTTCGAGGGCGCCGAGGTACTCGCGGAAGGTGGACCAGCTCCAGTCGACGCCTTCCTCCAGGGCCGCGAGCGCCATGCCCTCGACCCGCGACATCATCCGCCGGGTGTAGTCGGCGTCCTCGGGCCGGTCGGGGTGGAGCGGGGCGAGGGTGAACCCGCAGTTGCCGCCCGCGACGGTGGTGACGCCGTGGTTCATGGAGGGGGTGGCGTAGGGGTCCCAGAAGAGCTGGGCGTCGTAGTGGGTGTGCGGGTCGACGAAGCCGGGGGCGAGGACGAGCCCGTCGGCGTCCTCGCTGGTGACGGCCTCTTCGGTGATCGTCCCTGGCTCGGCGACGACGGCGATCCGGCCGTCGCGGATGCCGACGTCGGCGGTGCGGGCGGGGCCGCCGGTGCCGTCCACGACGGTCGCGCGGCGGATGAGGTGGTCGAGCATGACGGTTCCCTTCTCGGGGTTCCTTCTCCGGCTCGGGTCCTTCTCCGGCTCGGGGTTCCTTCTCCGGGCCGAGGTTCCTTCTCCGGGCCGAGGTTCCTTCTCCGGGCCGGTGGGACAGCCGGGGTGCGCACGCTTCTGGCCGCGGTACGCACCCCGGCTCATCAGGGCGACGGTCCGGGAAGACGCCGCCCGGTTCCAGCCCCGCCGGCGTCTGAGGCGCGGGGTTCGGGGCGGAGCCCCGACGTAAGCCCGAGGGTTCAGCTCGCGGCGGCGGCCCGGAACCGCGAGGTCCGATGCACGGGATCCGTGTCGATCTGCGGAATCACGTGCTCCCCGATCAACCGGATCGAGTTCAACGTGTCCTCGGGACTGATCCCGATCGGCAGCCCGAAGCTCAACTGGTCCGCCCCCGCGCGATCCCACCGCCGGCACTGCTTCAGCACCTCGTCGGGATCCCCGCAGATCATCAGCTCCTCCGCGATGAGCAGCTCGACGATCTCCTCGGTGTACTCCGGCAGCAGCTGCGGCCACTCCGGAATCCCCTCCGGCCGGGGGAACGTGTCGTGGTAGCGGAACAGCAGCGACTGGAGGTAGTTCAGCCCGCCGCCGACCGCGATCTCCACCGCCTTGGCGTGCGTCTCCGCGCAGATCGCGGTGGACGTCACCATCACGTTGTCGTTGACGAACGCGCCCACCGGTTCGGCGTCCTTGACCGCGTTCTTGTAGGACTCGACGACCCACTCCATGTCGGAGACCTTCTGCACGCTGAAGCCCAGCACGCCGAGCCCCTTCTTGCCCGCCATGGCGTACGAGGACGGCGACCCGGCCGCGTACCACATGGCCGGGTGGGACTTCCCGTACGGCTTCGGCAGGATCTTGCGCGGCGGCAGGGACCAGTGCTTGCCCTGGAAGCCGACGTACTCGTCCTGGAGCCACATCTTGGGGAACTCCGCGATCGTCTCCTCCCACAGCTCCTTCGTGTGGTTCATGTCGGTGATGCCCGGCATGAACCCGAGGATCTCGTGGCTGCCCGCCCCCCGCCCGGTGCCGAACTCGAAGCGTCCCTCGGAGAGATGGTCGAGCATCGCGACCTTCTCGGCGACCTTCACCGGGTGGTTGACGGGCGCGAGCGGGTTGAAGATGCCGGAGCCGAGATGGATGCGCTCGGTGGCGTGCGCGAGGTAGCCGAGGTACACGTCGTTGGCGGAGAGGTGCGAGTACTCCTCCAGGAAGTGGTGCTCGGAGGCCCAGGCGTACTTGAAGCCGGACTTGTCCGCCTGGATGACGTACTCGGTCTCCTCGATCAGCGCCTTGTGCTCTGCCTCGGGGTCCACCTTGGCACGCGCGGCGGGCACGTACCCCTGAACAAAGAGCCCGAATTCCACGGAGGTTCACCGTCCTCAAGTCTTCCGACAGCCTTTTCTGACGCATCGTCAGATTGTGATGCGACCGACTGTTCCACCGCCACCGCGACCCGTCAATACCTGACGCTTCGTCAGAACGGGCTGACCCCCGCCAGCCACCCCCCGTCCACGACGAACGGCTGCCCGGTGATGTACGAGGAGTCCGGGCCGGTCAGGAACAGCACCAGCGCGGCGACCTCCTCGGGCCGGCCGATCCGCCCCATCGGCACGAGCTTGCGGTAGTACGCGTCCAGGGCCGCGCTCGACGTCGACAGGTCGGCGTCCGCGTCCAGCAGCGCCGGGTTGCTCATCGCCGTGTCGATGGCCCCCGGGCAGACGGCGTTGACCCGGATGCCCTTCCCCGCCAGCTCCATGGCGGCGACCTTGGTGAGCCCCAGTACCGCGTGCTTGGTCGCGGCGTAGGCGCCGACCAGCGGCATGCCGGTGAGACCGGTGTACGAGGACGTGTTGACGATCGTCCCGCCCCCCGCGGCCTCGATCTCGGGCGCGACGGCACGCATCCCGAGGAACGCGCCCGTCATATTGACCCGCACCACCTGCTCGAACTCGGCCAGCGGGGTGTCGACCAGCTGGTTGAAGCGCAGGATGCCGGCGTTGTTGACGAGCCCGTCGATCTTCCCGAAGGCATCCTTGGCCGCGGCGACGGCGGCGGCCCAGTCCTCCTCGCTCCCGACGTCCAGCCGCACGAACCGGGCGGCGCCCTCCCCGTACACCTCACCCAACTGCCGTACCAGCGACTCCCCTTGCTCTACCAGCACATCGGCGACGACGACCCGCGCGCCCTCGGCCGCGAAGAGCCGCGCCTCCTGCTCGCCCTGCCCGCGCGCCGCCCCGGTGACCAGGACGACCCGCCCGTCCAGCTTGCCCATGTCCGTCTCCTTCACGTACCGAGGTGGGGGGCCACGTCCGCACCGAACGCCGCCATCTGATCGGTCAGTTCGTCCACGCTCCGGCTCCGGAACCGCACCTGGATCTGGTGCACGCCGATCGCCGCGTACTCCCGCAGCGACTCCGCGAGGACCTCCGGCTTCCCCGTGAGCGTCCGCCGCCCCACGGACCACCCGGGCTCACCCACGTACAGCGGCTCGGCGATCGCACCGACGACGATTCGCTCCTCGACCCCCGCCTCCTCCCGCAGGGCGTGCACCCGGGCGATCTGCGCGGGCAGCCGGTCCCGGGCATCACCCTGCGGCAGCCACCCGTCCCCGCGCTCGGCGGCCCGGCGGGTGGCGGCGGGCGAGGAGCCGCCCACCCAGATCGGCACCCGTTCCTGGGCCGGCCGGGGCCGCTGCCCGAGCCCGCTGAACGAGAACCGCCGCCCCGCGAACTCCGGGTACTCCTCGGGCCCGAGCGCGACCCGTAGCGCGTCGATCGACTCGTCGAGCACACCCCCGCGCCCGTCGAAGTCCGCCCCGACCGCCTCGAACTCCTCGCGTACGTGCCCCGCCCCGACGCCGAGGATCAGCCGGCCGCCACTGAGATGGTCGAGGGTGGCGTACTGCTTGGCGGTGACGAGCGGGTGGCGCAGCCCGACGACGGCGACGTGGCTCATCAGCAGGACGCGCTCGGTGACCCCGGCGAGAAAGGCGAGCGTGGCCACGGGGTCGTACCAGACGGTGCTCATGCCGTCCGCCAGCCGTCGCGGGATGGCGACGTGATCGCAGCCGGCGATGTAGGCGAAACCGCCGTGATCGGCGGCGCGGGCTATGCGGACGAGATCGGCGGGGGTCGCCGCCTCCTCCCAGGGTTCCGCGTAGATGACGCTCTGCGACTGGACCGGCAGCTGCATCCCGTACGACAGCGGCCCGCTGGGCAGTATCGGCACGGCGGCCTCCTTCCGCTCCGGCCCGGAAGGGTCCCACCCCGGGCGACGGCCGCCATCGTCATACCTGACGGCCCATCAGACAAGAGGTGAGGGGTACATCAGGGCGCATCGGCGGCGGATGCCGATGAGTTTCGCGGCCGCCGGCGGTCAGGGATGGTAGGCAGGACAGACCGACCGGGGGCGGCCCGGCCGGCACGCGGCACGCACGATCGACGGAGCAAGGAGAACGACCATGACGGCTTCCACCGACGACAGCACCGACCCCGCCGGCACCGGGGGCATCACGGGCCTCGGCGTCATCATCGGCAGCACCGACTCCGCCGCCCTGATCGCCTGGTACCGCGCCGCACTGGAACCCCTGGGCGCCCGCTGGGCGGAACACTTCCTGATCGTCGGCCCCGGGGCGATCATCGGGTTCGACGAGCGGGACGACGTGGCGGACCAGGCCGCCGAGCCGGGCCGACAGCTGATCAACCTCACCGTGCGCGACATCCGGGCGGCCGAGAAGCACCTCAACACGCTCGGGGTGACCTGGGTGCGGCCGGTCGAGGACACCGGGGGCGGCTGGTTCTTCTCCACGATCGTGGACCCGGTGGGCAACTACCTCCAGCTCCTCCAGGGCCCGGGAACACCCTGAATCCCCTCTTCCGCACGGCACGGGCGGCTACGTTGGCCAAGCAGTCCGAGCAAGGGGATTCCAGCGAACAGGCCGACCACACCAAACACGCCATCGACGACGACCTTCCGTATCGGCGGAGACCTGACCGTGGGCCGGCTGGGGTTCGGTGCGATGCACCTGCCCACCGAACGGCCCGAGGACCGCAAGGCGGCCATCGCCGTGGCCCGCCGGGCCGTCGAGCTGGGAATCACGCTGATCGACACGGCCCACATGTACGGGTACGGGGCCGACGAGGAGCTGCTGGCGGAGGCGCTCCACCCCTACCCGGACGACCTCCTGATCACGACGAAGGTCGGCGTCGTCCGCTCCGCCGAGACGGGCGACTGGGCCCTGGACGGCCGCCCGGAGTCCCTGCGCGCGGAGGTGGACCACGCCCTGCGCCGGCTCCGCGTCGACCGGATCGAACTGCTCCAGCTCCACCGCATCGACCCGGAGACCCCGCTCGCCGACCAGCTCGGCGCCCTGCGGGACCTGCGCGAGACGGGCAAGGTGGGCCGGATCGGCCTCTCCGAGGTGTCGGCCGCCGAGCTGGCCGGGGCGAGGGAGATCGTCGACATCGCGAGCGTGCAGAACCGCTACGACCTCACCGACCGCGAACACGAGCCGGTCCTCGCGGCGTGCGAGGCGGCGGGCATCGCCTTCCTGCCGTGGCGGACGGTGGCCTGGGGCAGGGCGGGCGACCGCGCGGAGGTGGCGGCCGTGGCAGCCGAACTGGGTGTCACGGCCACCCAGGTCTGCCTGGCCTGGCTGCTGGACCACTCCCCGGTGACGCGGCGGCGGCGGACATCGCGCTCACGCCGGAGCTGCGGGCGCGGCTGGACGGAATCGGGGAGGGTGCCCAACCACCACGACCGCGCCTTCGCGACCGTCGCGCGCACCACCGGACAGCCCCGCAGAATGCTGGAACCGAGGTAGCCGCCGGCCTCCGGCAGTGCTTGGCGGACTAGGGCGTCTCGTCCCGGACGACCCCCTCCGGGTCGGCGGCGGCAGCTTCGGCGAACTCCCGGAAGTCCAGGTTCGCGAGCTGAAGATTCCCGTGGACCATGTGGACGGCGCCCGGCACGACCCGCACATCGCGGGCCGGCGAGGCGTCGATGAGCTCCTGGTAGTAGACCGGGTCGAGGTCCTGATCGTCGTCCGCGCCGAGGTCGAGCGCGAGCAGCGGACGCAGGGGCGAGCGCATGGTGACACCGTCGGCGAGGAACACCACACTCAGCTCCTCGTCCCGCGCCGCCGCGACAAGAGCCTCGTCGCCCGTGACCCCGTCCCACCGCCGGTCGTCGATCAGGTGCGCCGGTGACTCCCACTCCCTGACATCGGCGACACGGCCCAGCTCGGCGACGACCTCCCGCCACGCGGAGTCATCGGTCCAGTCGGTCCGGATGACGAGAGGCGCCCACTCATCGGCCCTGCCCATCTCCGGCAGCTCCTTCACCGTCTGCTCCCTGGCCCGTTCGGTCGACCAACGGGACTTTCTCACGCACCACTGACAGCACCATGCGTTCCTACAGCACCGAGCCGGGAGTGGTGGAGAGCGCGGTGAGGCGTGCCATCTCCCGTTCACGGAATGTGGTGACCTCATGGCAGAGCTGGCTCATGACGAAACTCCCGAGCGAAACGCAGAAGCCCATTCCTACAACACGGCGGTCCTCGAAGCCGTCCAACGAAGGCGCGGTCTCGTGGATGACGTCGCCGAGGCCGTGGACGCACGTAGGGATCGTCGGCGCGTACTGCACCAGGGCAACCGCCGCTTCGCCTTCCTGGTGGAGGAATCCGTGCTGCGGGCGGGTGTGGGCGGAACGCCGGTCATGTCCGACCAATTGGCGGCACTGATCGCCGCTGGTTCACTGCCCAACGTGAGCATCGGCATCGTCCCGTCCACTCCGGACCGGGAGCGCCGGCCGGTGGAAGGCTTCTGTATCTACGACGCCGCACAGGTCAACGTCGAACTGGTTTCGGGCTACCTGACCGTTACGGCTCCGAGCGAGGTGGCTTCCTACGCTGCGGCCTTCTCCGAACTGGCTGCTGGCGCCGTGCACGGTGCGGATGCCCGCAGATTGATCACGGCCGCGCTCAACGCGCTCGACCACCCCGACCATCGCTGAGACAGGGCCGTGCCATCTCTGTAGCGGTATCGGGTAGGCACCCGCCACTTCCGGCAGCGGGCGCCCACCCGGTCGTCTCGGCATGAAACCAGGTCAGGACAGTCCGCGTTGACATGCGCAAGCGACCTCTAGCAGCTCGATCTCGATCTGCCCGCCTCGGCTTGCTCACCTCAACTCAATCGTGCGAGGATTCCCGCACAATCATCGTGCGACTATTTTCGAACAATTGAGGGTGGCCCATGTCCCCGCGGATCTACCATCACCCAGACACTGGCGAGATCGCGATCCCGCGCGTGCTCTTCGCCCTCAGCGAGCCGCTGCGGCTGAACATGGTGCGGATGCTGGCCGAGCAGGGCGAGACCGACAGCATCGACCTCGGCCCCGACCTGCCGCGCTCGACGCTGACCCACCACACGAGCCTGTTGCGCGAGTCCGGCGTGGTCTTCGTGCGCGCCGAGGGCCGCAAGTGCATGATCCGGCTGCGCGAGGATGACCTCGAAGCACGCTTTCCGGGCCTGCTCGGCACGGTGCTCACCGGCTACGGGAACGCCGACGACGACTGCGGGGAGGCCGACGCGTGATCCGCAAGGTGTGGCCCCTGACCGTCGCCGCCGTCTCGCTGGGGATCGACGCGTACGTGCTCGCGGGCGTCCTTCCCCGGATCGCCGGCTCGCTGACGAGCACGGTGTCGATGATCGGCCTGGGTGTCACGACGTTTACCGCCGCCTACGCGGTCGCCGGACCGCTGCTGTCGGGAAGGCTTACCCGCGGCAGCACCGCACGGGCGCTGCTCATCGCGCTCGGGCTGTTCAACCTCGGCAACCTAGTCACCACGGTCGCGCCGGGCATCGAGGTCTTCCTCGCCTCGCGCGTGGTGGCCGGCGTGGGCGCGGGCATCCTCACGGCCGTCGCGACCGCCACCGCCGCTGCGATGGTCGCCGACCACGAACGGGGCCGCGCCATGTCCCTGGTGACCTTCGGGCTCTCCACCGGCACGGTCGCGGGCGTGCCGGTCGGAATGATCATCGGCCGAAGTGCCGGGTGGCGCTGGACCATGGCCCTGGTCGTGCTCATCGGCGTGGTCAGCATGGCGGCGCTGGCCTTCCGCGCGAAGACGCTCCCACGTCTCGACGCAGCGGCGGGCGGGTCCGCGTTCACGGTGCTGAGATCGAGCCGGACCAGCGTCGGCATCGTGGCCGCCTTCCTCCTGGGCGTCGCGAGCCTGGGCCTTTACACCTACCTGCTGCCCATGGCCGAGGACCGAGGCCTCGGGAGCCTGGGCTTTGCCCTGGTCTGGGCCTGGGGCATCGGCGGCGTCACCGGCTCCGCGCTGATCGGCAAGCCGCTCGACCGCTACGGCCCCAAGACGCTGCTGGTCGCGCTGCCCGCCCTGCTGGCGCTGAGCTTCGCTGCGGCGTGGCTTTTCTCTTCGCCGATCGTGTGGCTGATCTCGGCTGCGGTCTGGGGCGCGGCCGGCTGGGCGAGCGTCCCGACGCTGCAGCAGACCCTCACCGCGCGACGGCCCGCGCGAGCTATGCCCATCATCGCGTTCCAGATGGCCGCGATGTACCTGGGCTCCGCCGTCGGGGCCGCCCTCGGCGGCGCGTTGCTCACCGCGGGCACCGGCCCGGCCGACCTCGCGGCCTGGGCACTCGCTCCTGCTGTTCTTGCCGTGGCGCTCACCGGCTGGATCGCGAGTCGCACTCCGGCACGGCAGGCGTCGGAACCTCCACAGACAGCCGCGTGCGAGAGCGCAACATGACCAAGGTTGTGAACAGCTCCGCTGAACGGCTGTTCCGTGCCCATGAACGCTGCCGATAGAAGCGGACAGAGCCAGTCCGACGCCTCCCCAGCGATCGACCACGCACAGCAGTACTTCAACCGAGCCGCATCGCCTTCCTGGGCGAAGGTTACGGAGCGAGCATCCGCCAGCCCGTCGCGGCGCACAAGGCGGACAAGCGCGTGACGGCCGTGGCCGCGCTGAATCCGTGGGGCGATCTGACCGCAAGAAGACGCCACGGCCACCGGCTGCTGCATCTCTTCGACCCGGACCGCGAGTCCTTGGCATGATTCTGCTTCGAGGGGCACCCGGCGCCGCGAGAACACCGCCTGGTCTGATCGAGGCGACACGATCAACCGGCCGGGCCGCACTACCCTGCTGGCACGAAAGCCTCGGGAGCACCCACCTGGTCGGCCGGTGATGCGACCTCGTAGAGGTGGCGCCTGTACGCCTCGGTCCGGAGCAACCCCGGAACGACCATCGGTTCGAACGTGCGGACCGCCTGCGAGTCCGCCTCCAGCATCAGGTAGTCCTTCAGCACGTCGTGGAGGAAGGGCCCTTGCCCGCTGCATCGGTCAACCTTGTGGATCTCCTTCGCCGGCCGCTTCAGGCTGGCTCGCTGCCGCCCATCCTCCACTCCGTAGAGGTTGAGGAGGGTCGTCAGGTCGAGCGGGCGGATGCCTCGCTTGCCGTTCTCGATCTGGCTGATCTTCGGCTGCCCGCACTCCGGGGCCTCTGCCGCGTCCTGGACCTTGAGGCCGGCGTTCAGTCGATCGACGCCCGGACCGCGCGACGCCTGATCAGCGCGCTCCGGTCCTGAACTCCGGGCCCGGGTAGAGCAGTTCACCGGTGCCGATCCAGGCAGGGCGTCAGGCTTCCGCCTCGCCCCACTCCTCGACGGCCACCTCGTCGCCCACCGACAGCTTCCCCGGCCGCACCACGGAGAACTTCGCGCCGAACACCACCCCGCCCGCCGAGAAGCGCCGGTAGCCCGCGAGCGTCCTCAGCGGCTCCGGGCCGCCCCGGGCCCCGGCCTCCTGGTCGACCAGGGTGACCGCGCAGCGCACGGCGAGCTTGGTGTAGCCCAGCTCGGCCGCGCCGATGGTCGCGCGGCGGATCCGGTCCTCGGCATGGGGTTCCGCCGCCCAGTCCCCGTCCCGGCGCCCCTCGGGATGGCTGTCGATGACGATGTTCGGGCGGAAGCGGTCCATGGCCAGAGGCGGGGCGCCGCGCTCGGCCATCCGCGCGTGCAGGTGGGCGAGCGAGGCGCGGGAGAGCAGGTGGACGGCGCTGCTGTCCGCGTAGGCGGAGGCGCCGGGGGTCAGACCATCGGTCTTCCGGTCGTGCTCCGGCGGCACGCGGACCAGCCGGCTCGGGACGCCCAGGAAGTCCGAGAGCCAGGCCGCGGCCTCCTCGCCCTGGTCGATGCCCTGGAACGTCGCGCCGAACAGGTCGATGTCGCGCCGGGGGGCGGTGGTGGTGATGTCGAGGTGCAGCCCGTCGTCACCGCCGCGAACGCCGTCCCCGCCCCCGTCCCCGCCCCCGTCGCTCTCCCGCTCCGCCGATGCGAGCGTGAGCCTGCTGCCGTCGGCGCTGACGGTGGGCCGGACGAGGGCGAGGCGGGGGTCACGGCGTTGGGTGCGGTAGACCCCGTCGACGCCGACGACCATGAAGCTGCGGTCGTGTGCGAGACCCGCCGGCGTGAGGGACGTACTGCCCACGGACGTTCCCGCGCACCCCTTGACGGGATAGGTGAACAGATCGACGACGGTCGCCATTTGCGGCCCGCTCCTTCGTGAGGTCCCCTGCCCCCGGAACTACCGCCGTCGGGCCCGTACAGCCAGGGTGCCAGGCCGGCGGATCTTGCTCGACGGCTTTTACGCCAAACCGCGGCGGGCCACGCTGCCCGGCCCGCCCCCGGCTCAGCAGTCCGGGATCACCGCCCCGTTGTTGTCGCGGGCCTCGTCGTTGCCCCAGCGCGAGAGGTAGTAGGCGGAGACGTACGCGTTGCGGCCGTTCTTGCCCGCGTACACCGTGTCCAGGTCGGTGCGCAGCCACCAGTGGTTGAACTGGGTGGCCGTGCCGACCCGCGCGCCCCACACCTTGCAGTAGACATAGTTCGTACCGGCGTTCAGGACTCCCTGGGCGTCGGCCGTGTTGGCGGCGGCGTAGCCGGTGGCGTTGGCGAAGGTGTCGACCCAGTACTTGCCGCCGCCGCTGCCACCGCAACCGTTGTCGCTGGTCAGGTACTTGTTGTAGTACGAGCCGGGATACGGGGCGAGCGACTGGCCGTTGATCACGATGTTCTGGCCGACGCCGTTGTACAGCTGCTCGTAGTGGATGTGGGCGCCGGAGCTGTTCCCGGTCGAGCCGGTGGTGCCGATCTGCTGCCCCTGGGCGACCTGGGCCCCGTTGGCGACGGAGAAGGCGGCGAGGTGGAAGTAGTACGTCTTCCAGCCGCCGCCGTGCTCGACCGCGATGTAGTTGCCCGCGCCGCTCGGCTGGGAGTAGCGGTAGGCGGTTCCGGCGGCCGAGGCGAGGACCGGAGAGCCCGCGGTGGCCCCGCCGTCCGTGCGGACGAAGTCGAGAGCCTGTCTGACCTCGGCGGAGTGATGGCTGTACGTCCATTGCTGGCCGCAGCCGTAGGGCGCCTTGAAGTTGGGGGCGGCCGCGGCGGGGCTCGCGGTGGCGGTGACGGTGAGCAGGCCTCCGAGGAGCGCCAGCAGGGCCAGAAGACTGGTACGGGTCGAGCGCATGGGCGGGGAAACCTCCGGGTCGACAACCGGGCAGTGGGGTGCGAGGCGCGGAGCGCGAGGCGCGAAGTGAGCTTCTGTCTACGCGAGTTGAACGGGCACCAGCGTGCCGCAACTTCCGGCGGAGGGACAGACCTCGCGGGGCACCTCCGGGGTCCCGCGGACTCCCAGGAGCCCGCCCACCCTGGCCCGCCCCGGCCACCCTGGTACCGTCGATCACATGTCTGCAGCTTCGTGCGCGGCCGCTTGCGCCGCGGTGACCAGGACCCTCCGCTAGCGGCGGGGCGTTCTTCTCACACACCTTCAGGGCGTCCAGCCGCTTCGTGATCAGATCCGAGCGGCCTGCTCGTGCTGCTCGGAGCCGCTTCTGAGCTACGGAGCACCTGATGTTCTCAGGCATCCTCTCTTTCCGCCGAACCTCACGCGGGCACAGCCCGTCCCCCGTACGCGCATGGCTGGTGCTGTGCGCGATGTCCATGCTGCAGTTCTTCATCGCGGTCGACGTGACCGTGGTCAACATCGCCCTGCCCTCGATCGGCGCCGACTTCGGGGTCGACGGGCACTCCCTCACCTGGGTCGTGGTCGGCTACACGGTCACCGGCGGCGGGATGCTGATGCTCGGCGGCCGACTGGGCGACCTGCTCGGGCGGCGGCGTGTGCTGGTGCTGGGCACCGGCCTGTTCGGCTTCGCCTCGCTGTTTGCGGGCCTGGCCCCCACGTTCGGCCTGCTGGTGGTCATGCGCCTGTTGCAGGGCGCCGGGGAGGCCGTCGCGCTGCCTGCCGCGATGGCCACCATCATCCTGATGTTTCCCGAGGGGCCGCGCCGGTCGCGGGCCCTCGGCGTATGGGCGGCGGTGGCCAGCTGCGGCCTCGTGCTCGGGTTCGTGCTGTCCGGCGTCATCACCGCTCACCTGGGGTGGCGGTGGATCTTCCTGATCTCGGTCCCGTTCATCCTGGTCGTCCTGCTGGCGGCCGTCTTCCTGGTCGACGGCGACCGGCCCGTGGGCGGGGACCGGCGGGCACTGGACCTCCCCGGCGCACTGCTGCTGACCGCCTGCCCGCTGCTGTTCACGTTCGGCGTGGTCGAGGCCGGTGAGCCCGGAACGTCCCCGTGGGTGGTCCCGGCGGCGCTGGCCGGGACGGTGGCGGCCGGGATCGGGTTCGTACGGGTCGAGGCGCGCTCGCGCAATCCGCTGGTGCCGCTGCGCTTCTTCGCCCACCGCACCCGGGTCGCGGCCAACCTGGCCACGATGCTGCTGAGCGGGGCCCTGTCGACGTCGTTCCTGCTGTTCACGTTCTATCTTCAGGACCGGCTGGGCGTGGGCCCGCTGGGTGCGGGGCTGACGATGCTGCCCCTCGCGGTCTCGCTGATCGTGTTCTCCCTGCTGGTGCCCCGTCTGCTGGGCCGTTGGGGGGCCCGCGCGTGCGTGCTCGCCGGCATGGGGTTCACCGCGGCGGCGATGGCCGCGATCGCGGCCGTCTCCGCCTCGTCCGCGGGCGGGGCCGCGCTGGTCCCGGCCATGCTGCTGATCGCGGCCGGCATGGGATTCGGCATCGTCGGACTCCAGTACGTCGCGGTCACCGGCGTCACCGAGGACGACGCCGGCATCGCCTCGGGTGTTCAGCGCGCCGCCGACCAACTGGGCGGCGCGGCCGGGGTGGCGGTCTGTGTCGGGGTCGGCTTCGCGCCCACCCTGCACTCCTTCGATCCGTTCGTGGTGGCCACGCTCCTCGCGGGTGTGGGGCTCGTGACGGGTGCGGTCATGGCCTGGCGGATGCCCGCGCACCTACCCACTCCGGCGGCCGGGACCGACCTGCGGGAACAGGCCGGGTGAGCCGTGCCCGACGGGTTGCGCCGCCCCGGGGCTCGGGGCGGCGCAACCCGTCGGGGCGAGGAGTACGCAGCTCAGTTCAGTGACCTGGCCCCGGGCGACGGCACACCTGTTTCCGGGGCCACCTCTTCTTCCTGGATGTCGGCACCGGTCAGTACGCGCGGGTCCACCCGGCCCTCCACCCGGAACGGCGGCACGAGACCGATCTCCGGCACCGGGCGGTAGCCGGGGCCGTCCTGGTGCAGGGCGGCCATCACGTCGTCCCAGCCCCTTGCTGATGGGCATCTTCTCGTCGGTCGGCATCGGGAAGACGCCGAAGCGCAACTCAGCGAAGCGGGCACCTCGGTCCATGCTGTCGGTGGGTTGTTCTGCTCCCACTTGCTGCACGGGGAAACTGGGTGCTGTGATCGTCATGACGACAGTTCCTTGACCGGGGAGGCCCCACGGAAGCCCTGCCCTCAACGCGGGTTCAGCGCCCGGCGGGCCGAGTTGATGACGTTGTGGTCGTCGGCCCCGTACACGGCCGACTCGCGGAGGGTGCGCCAGACCTTCGAGTACAGGGCGATGTTGTCGGCGTCGTCCAACCACATTTCGGCGTGCCAGTCCTCCGCGACCACCAGGCGGTCATCAAGGACCCAGAACGGGGACATCGACCCCTTCGTGGCGACGGAATCCCTTCGGGCAGCGCTGGCCGAGGTCGGGATCGTGCTCCCGTCCCTGCGGGTGGACCCCGCATCCCCCGCGCCACGGCTCGTTGAACTGGGGCGGGTGCGCGCCGATGTGGCCGCCCGCCTCGCCGAAGCACTTCAGCGAGGGGGGGGCGAGAGTGACCCAGCAGAAGCCAGCAACGACCCTCAACCACGGGAAGCTGCCATGGCCGCGCGAGACGCTCGTGGTGGACACGATCTCGGAACGCACGGGCCTGCTGGTGGGTGTGGTTGAGGAGCGTACAAGTCGAACGGCAAGCTGCACAGGCGTCAGGCGTTCATGCGACCCCAGGGCGGTGGCCAGGAGTGGGATGTGCCCCTGGATCGCATTGAGCCGGTGTCCGAGGACGACGAGGGTTAGCTGCTCCCCCGGGCGATGGCGTCCCGCACGACGCCCTCCCAGCCCAGGTCGGCGGCCACCCGCAGCGCGTCCTTGGCCACCACCGTGTCGCGTTCGGTTCGACGGACCTGGTGTCCGCCGACCCCGGCTTGAATGATCAGCGATCTGAGCTTCGCGTCGTGCCCCGGCGCGAACCTGTTCTGGGTCGTCGCGGCGCAACCGGTGGCCTTGAGTTGCCACACCTTGTCGCCGCTGATGTCCTCGTGCACCGGCACCTCGAACGAGTAACTACGGCACAGACAGGCGGGGTTGGGGTTCTGCGTGGTCATACCGAGGATCATAAGTGCGGAATATGCGGTTCTGTGAACCGGTAACACGCCATGGCAAGATTCAGCCCATCATCGGGCTGAACACAAGAGCGCCCCGCAGCCTCAACTCACGCGGCGGCGGGGCGCAGTTGCGTTACCCTGCCGAAAGTACAGTTCGCAGAGGGTGCTACCTGGCCCTCGATAACCAGAAGAAGTACGGGAACCCGCTCGGCCCGACGGCGGACCAGCTCTATCTGAAGTACGGCTCCTGGGAGAAGGTCTCCGAAGCCGCCACGCGTTCGAGCGCGGCCGTGGACCGGGAGCTCGGACTGGAATTCCGCCACTGCTCCTGTGACGTCCTCCGGGCGGCCTGACCACCCCGTTCCCGGCCCGATCACCGCCGCTCCCGGCCCGATCACCCCCGTGCCCGGCCCGACCACCCCGTCCAGGCCGGGCACGGCTCCGCCGGGGCTGGGCACGGCCCCGCCGGCGCCCGGCCCGGCGGCACGGGCCACACGCCCTCACTTCCGGTACAACGCCTCGATCTCCCCCGCGAAGTCCCGCGCGATCGCGTCCCGCTTCAGCTTCAGCGACGGCGTCAGGTGGCCCTTCTCCTCCGTGAAGTCCACCGGCAGGACCGTGAACTTACGGATCGACTCCGCGCGGGAGACCAGGCGGTTCGCCTCGTCGACCGCCTTCTGGAGCGAGGTGCGCAGGTCCTCGTCATCGACCAGGTCCCGCATCGGGATGTCCTGCTTCTTCGTCATCCGGCGCCAGTGCTGGAGGCCGTCCGGCTCCAGGGTGATCAGGGCGGTGACGAACGAGCGGTTGTCGCCGACGACCATGCACTGGCTGACCAGGGGGTGGGCGCGCAGCCAGTCCTCCAGCGGGGCCGGGGTGACGTTCTTGCCGCCCGACGTGATGATGATGTCCTTCTTGCGGCCCGTGATCGTCAGATAGCCGTCCTCGTCCAGTGCGCCCAGGTCGCCCGTGGGGAACCAGTCGTCCGGCAGGAGCGCCGGGGTCACCTCCGCCCGTTCGCCGTCCCAGTAGCCCCGGAAGACCTGGCCGCCCCGCAGCAGCACCTCGCCGTCCTCCGCGATGCGCACCGATGTCCCGGGCAGTGGCCAACCGACCGTGCCCAGGCGGGGTTTGAGGGGCGGGGTCACCGTGTGGGCGGCCGTGGTCTCCGTGAGTCCGTAGCCCTCGAAGATGCCGATGCCCGCGCCCTCGTAGAACGCGGCGAGCCGGCGGCCGAGCGGGGAGCCGCCGCAGATGACGTACCGGACCCGGCCGCCGAGCGCCGCCCGGATACGACGGTAGACCAGCGGGTCGTACAGGGCGCGGGCGGCGCGCAGCCCGAGGCCGGGGCCGGGTCCGGTGCCGTGTTCGGCGGCCTCGACCGCCTTGCCGTAGCGCTGGGCTATGCGGGCCGCCCGGTCGAACGAGGAGGCCCGGCCCATCTTCTCGGCCGTCGCCCGGCCCGTGTTGTAGACCTTCTCCAGGACGTACGGGATGGCGAGCAGGAAGGTCGGACGGAAGCCCGCCAGGTCGGCCAGGAGGTCCTCGGTCCGGATGGACGGGGCGTGGCCCAGGCGCACCCGCGCCCGCATGCAGCCGATCGCCACCATGCGGCCGAAGACGTGCGAGAGAGGGAGGAAGAGGAGGGTGGAGGCCGGGTCCTGCGAGACCGACTTGAAGACCGGATGGAGGAGTTCGATCGCGTTGTCGACCTCGGCGAAGAAGTTGCCGTGGGTCAGGACGCAGCCCTTCGGGCGGCCCGTGGTGCCCGAGGTGTAGATCAGGGTGGCGGGGGTGTCCGGTTCCAGGGAGACCCGGCGGGCCGTCACCGCCGCGTCCGGGATGTCCTTGCCGAGGGACTTCAGTCGGCCGATCGCCCCCGTGTCGAACTGCCACAGGTGTGCCAGGTCGCCGAGTTGCCTGCGCTCCTGGCTGATCAGGCGGCCCTGTTCCTTCGTCTCCACCGCGCAGGCCACCGCGCCCGAGTTCTGGAGGATCCAGCGGGCCTGGAAGGCGGAGGAGGTCGGGTAGATGGGGACCGTCACCAGGCCCGCCGCCCAGGACGCGAAGTCCAGCAGCGTCCACTCGTACGTCGTCCGGGCCATGATCGCGACCCGGTCACCCGCCCGCAGGCCCTCCGCCATCAGGCCCTTGGCCACCGCCAGCACCTCGGCGGCGAACTCTGCGGCGCTCACGTCCCGCCACTCGCCCCCGGCGTCCTTGCGGCTGAGCACCGGGTCGGACGGGGCCTGACGGGCGTTGTCGAACGGGATCTCGGCGAGCGAGCCGCGCGTCACGGTCGGTGCGAACTTCGGTACGGAGACCTCCCGGACGCTCCCGTCGGGGCCTCGCTTCTTCGTCGGCTCGACCAGAACGGGCGTGGCTTCGGGGGCGGTCGCGGCGGCGGAAGGTGGCGTTGACACGTGCGGCTCCTCGGTTCGGGGGTCGGGCGGGTCGGTTCGCCGGGTCGTCCGTCCGGCTGGGGTCTCGGGGAGAGGCTGGCGGGTCAGGGGCGTTCGAGGATGGCCGTCACCCCCTGGCCGCCCGCCGCGCAGAGGGAGATCAGGCCCCGGCCCGGCGCGTCCCGTTCCGCGAGGAGTTTGGCCAGGGTGGCGACGATCCGGGCGCCCGTCGCGGCGAAGGGGTGGCCGGTGGCCAGGGAGGACCCGGCCACGTTGAGGCGGGTCCGGTCCACCGGCGCCAGGCCCTGCCCCTCCCAGGACGCGAGGGTGGCCAGCACCTGGGAGGCGAACGCCTCGTGGATCTCGTACAGGTCGAAGTCCTCGATGCCCAGCCCGGCCCGCTCCAGCAGGCGCGGCACCGCGTAGGCCGGGGCCATGAGGAGGCCGTCGTCGCCGTTCACGTAGTCCACGGCCGCCGTCTCGTACAGGGAGAGGTAGGCGAGCGGCTCCAGGCCCCGCTCCCGCGCCCACTCCTCCGTCGCCAGCAGGACCGTCGCCGCCCCGTCCGTCAGCGGGGTCGAATTCCCGGCTGTCATGGTGGGGTTGGGGCCGGACGTCCCGAACACCGGTTTCAACCGCGCCAGTTTCTCGACCGTCGACCCCGGGCGGAGGTTCTGGTCGCGGTCCAGGCCCCGGTACGGGACCACCAGGTCGTCCAGGAAGCCCCGTTCGTACGCTGCCGCCAGCCGCTGGTGGCTGGTGGCTGCCAGCAGGTCCTGGTCCTGGCGGCTCACCGCCCAGCGGCGGGCGGTGACGGCGGCGTGCTCGCCCATCGACAGCCCGGTGCGGGGTTCGGCGTTGCGCGGGATGTCCGGAACGAGGTGACGGGGGCGGACGGCGGACAGGGCCTTGAGGCGGGCGGGCGTCGTCCTCGCCCGGCGGGCGGCGAGCAGGATGCGGCGCAGTTCGTCGTTGACGCCGAGCGGGGCGTCGCTGGTGGTGTCGGAGCCGCCGGCGATCGCGGAGTCGGCGGACCCGAGCGCGATCGTGTTCGCGGCGGCGATCACGGCCTGGAGGCCCGTGCCGCAGGCCTGCTGGATGTCGTACGCCGGGGTGCGCGGGTCGAGCGCGGAGCCGAGGACCGTCTCCCTCGCCAGGTTGAAGTCGCGGCTGTGCTTGAGGACCGCGCCCGCCACGAACGCCCCGACCCGGTCCCCGGCCAGGCCGTGGCGCTCCACGAGGCCGTCGAGCGCGGCCGTCAGCAGGTCCTGGTTGGAGGCGGTGGCGTACGGGCCGTCGGAGCGGGCGAAGGGGGTGCGGCTGCCGCCGATGACCGCGACGCGGCGCGGCTGGGGCAGGGCGAGGGGGATCGACGGGCGCGGTGTCGTCACCGTGACCATCTCGTCTCGGTCGGTCCGGGATTGTTCATCTCGACCAGCTCCTGACTCTTAAGTAACCTTACTCAAGAGTAAATCTACGACCGAGCAGGGAGTCAGGACAATGGCCGATCGCTATCTGCACCTCACCGGCACAGCACCCGGCCGCTTCCTCACCCGGCGGCTCGGCCTGCCGCAGCCCGCCCCGCTGCGCCGCTGGACCCTTGAGACCCCCCGCCTGGACGGGCCGCTGCTGCACCTGACCGCCGGGACCTCGGCGATCCGGGACGGGCTGGCGAAGGTGCTGGCCACGACCGGGCTCACCGTCGAGGAGCGGGCGGAGCGGCCCGCCGGGATCGTCCTGGACGCCACGGGGGTCACCTCCACCCGGGGACTCGCCGAGGTGCACGCGGCCCTGCATCCCGTCGTACGGTCGCTGGCTCCCGGTGGCCGGATCGTCGTCCTCGGCACGCCGCCAGCCGTAGAGGACCACCATCAGGCCGCCGCCCAGCAGGCGTTGGAGGGTTTCGTCCGGTCGCTGGGCAAGGAGGTCGGGCGGGGCTCCACGGTCCAGCTCGTGCGGCTGCCGGCCGACGGGACGCCGGAAGCCGCCGAGTCCACCCTCCACTTCCTCCTCTCTCCCCGCTCCGCGTACGTCAGCGGCCAGGTGATCGAGCTGACCGCCGCCGCACCCGGCCCCGTGCCCGACCGGGCCGCCCCGCTCGCAGGCCGCACCGCCCTCGTCACCGGCGCGGCCCGGGGCATCGGCGCGTCCGTCGCCTCGGTGCTCGCCCGCGACGGGGCGCACGTGATCGTGCTGGACGTCCCCGGGGCCCGGGACGACCTGGTGCGCACCGCCGACCGGCTCGGGGCCACCGCGCTGCCGCTGGACATCACCGCTCCCGACGCCGCGGCCCGCATCGCCGCCGCCGCTCCGGACGGGCTCGACGTCCTCGTCCACAACGCGGGCATCACCCGCGACCGCCGCCTCGCCAACATGCCCGCCGAACGCTGGGCCCAGGTCATCGAGGTCAACCTCGGCAGCGTGCTCCGCACCACCGACGAACTGCTGGCCGCGGGCGCCCTGAACCGGGGCGGCCGGATCGTCGCCACCGCCTCCATCGCGGGCATCGCGGGCAACGACGGCCAGACCAACTACGCGGCCAGCAAGGCGGGCGTCATCGGCCTCGTCCGCTCGCTCGGCCCGCGCGCCGCCGCCAAGCACGGCGTCACCGTCAACGCGGTGGCCCCCGGCTTCATCGAGACGAGGATGACCGCCGCCGTGCCCTTCCTCATCCGCGAGGCGGGCCGCCGGATGAACTCCCTCTCCCAGGGCGGGCTTCCGGCCGACGTCGCCGAGGCCGTCGCCTGGTTCGCCCAGCCCGCCTCCGGCGCCGTCAACGGCCAGGTGCTGCGCGTCTGCGGCCAGAGCCTGCTGGGGGCGTGAGTCCGATGACCTCACTCAGCGCCTCGCTCGCGCTCGGGGCCCTCAGCTCGCCGTTCAAGCGCGCCGGACGCCCGGACGCCACCCTGCCCCCCGGCCGCCTCACCCGCCCGGCCGCGCCCGTGGCGCCCGGCCCCCTCGCCGCGTACGGGAGGATCTGCGGGTTCCCGGAAACCGGGCCGCTGCCGCTCACGTATCCGCATGTGCCGGCCTTCCCGCTCACCATGCGGCTGATGACCGGACGCGCCTTCCCGCTGCCGGTGCTCGGGCTCGTCCACACCTGGATCGAGATCACCCCCCACCGGACCGTGCGGCCGACCGAACCACTCGAACTGACGGTGTACGCACAGAAGTTGACTCCACATCGGCGCGGCACCGAGGTCACGATGGCGACCGAGGCGCGGGTGGCCGGGGAGCTGGTGTGGGAGTCCCGCAGCGGCTATCTGTCCCGCCACCGGCAGGCGAAGCGGGAGGGGGCCGCACCGGACCGCGCCACACCGGACCGGGCGACAGCCGCGCCGGGGGCCGGCCCGGTCACCGCCGCCGCCCCGGCCGCCGGCGGCCTGCCCGACCGCGCCGAGTGGCGGCTGCCCGAGGATCTGGGACGGCGGTACGGAGCCGTCTCCGGGGACCGCAACCCGATCCATCTGCATCCGCTGACCGCCCGGCTGTTCGGCTTCCCCCGGGCCATCGCGCACGGCATGTGGACGGTGGCCCGCTGCCTGGCCGAGGCCGGCGACCCGGCCGGAATCCGTTTCGTACGGGCCGAGTTCAAGGCCCCCGTCCTGCTGCCCGCCACCGTGACGTACGCGGCCGACGCCGCCGGGAGCGTCTTCGCCCTACGGAGCGGGAGCGGGCACGTGCACCTCGTTGGGTTGGTGTCCCGGGAGGCTTCCTAGGAAGCCGGGGGCTGCCAGGGCCGGGCGTGCATCAGGTTCTCCAGGCCCGCCCAGGCGAAGTTCATGAGGGTCGCCGCGGCCTCCTTCGCCGAGACGTCCGGGGTGTCGTTGGCCCAGCCGGCCAGCGACTCCGCGGCCCCCACCAACGCCTGCGCGAGCCCCGCCACATCCCGGTCCGCGAGTGCGGGGTCGCTGTGCGCTTCGCGGGCGGCGGCCCCGATCAGACCCGTCACGAACGCGACGATCTCGTCCCGCATGGCGCCGAGCTCGCTGACGAACGGCTCCCCGTGCGAACGCGCCTGGCGGTGCAGGACCGACCAGCCGTCCGGGTTCTCGGCGGTGTGGAGGAAGAACGCCCGCAGCCCCGCCCACAGTTGGCCGTCGGCGGGCAACCCCGGCTCCACCCCGGCCCGCACCGCTTCCAGCAGGGCGTTCGCCTCGCGGCGGATGCAGGCGGAGAACAGCTCCTCCTTGGAATTCAGGTAGAGGTAGACCAACGGCTTGGACACACCCGCCAGCTCCGCGATCTCGTCCATCGACGCGGCCCCGTAGCCGCGCTGCCCGAACGTCCGCACCGCGGCGTCCATCATCTGCCGCTCGCGCACGGCGCGCGGCATCCGTTTGCTCTTCACTGCACCCATGTCGATCCTCCCCGCCCCCACTGCCCTGCTCCCGCCCCAGGGTACGGCGGCGCGCGGCCCGGCGTGGCGGAGAACGATCACCCTCGGCGCGGTCGGCCCGGTGCGACCGGCGGAGGAGAGGGGTCATCCCCTGGTCCGACAGCGGGTCCACCCGGCGTCCGATGTGCCCGCAAGGTCGCCTGCCTAGCGTTGCGGACATGACGATCTCCCTCCGCAACAGACCGGCCGGGGTCGCCGCGACCGCCGCGGCGCTCGCGCTGACCGCTCTGGCCGCGCTGGCCATGGCCGCGCCCGCCTCGGCGTCCGGCCCGGCGCAGTCCACCTCCTTAACCCCCGCCTCCGCCGCCCCCGGCGACCTGGCCGAGCCGTCCCCGCCGACGCTCCCCCACCCCACCGGCCGGTACCACACCGGCCGCGACACCCTGTTCCTGACCGACCACGCCCGCACCGACCCGTGGGTACCGGCCGCCGGGCCGCGCCGGCTGCCGGTGTCGCTGAACTACCCGGCCCGCCCCGGCACCGGCGGCGACCCGGCCCCGTACATGACGCGGGAAGAGGCGCGGCTGATGCTCGCGCAACGCGGTCTCGGGGACGTCGTGCCGCCCGAGCTGGTCAGCGGTATCGGCGCCCATGCCCGTACGGCGGCCCGCCCGGCCCCGGGACGCTTCCCACTGGTCCTGCTCTCCCCCGGCTTCGGCACGCCCAGGGCCACGCTGACCGGGCTCGCGGAGGAACTGGCGAGCCGGGGTTACGTCGTGGCGACGGTGGACCATCCGTACGAGTCGGCCGGCACGGAACTGCCCGACGGGCGGGTCCTCACCTGTGCGGCCTGCGACAAGGTGGCCGCACAGCCCGACGAGGCCGCGCGGCGGAAGGTCCTGGCCGACGTCTCCGCCGGGCGGGCCGACGACTTCTCGTTCCTGCTGGACCGGCTGACCGGCCCGGCCCCGGCGTGGCGGCACGCCGGGACGATCGACGCGCGCCGGGTGGGGATGGCGGGCCACTCCATCGGGGGCAACGCGGCCGCCTCCACGATGGCCGCCGACCGCCGGGTGGACGCGGGGGTCAACATGGACGGCATGTTCTTCGACCCGGCCCCCGTGCGGGGACTGGACGGGCGGCCGTTCCTGATGCTGGGCACCGACCCCGGGCACGGCCCCGGCGGCGGCGACACGTCCTGGGACGACGCCTGGGACCGGCTGGACGGCTTCAAGCGGTGGCTGACGGTGCGGGACTCCGGGCACTTCACCTTCACCGACACCCCGGAGATCGGTGAGCAGCTCGGCATCGAGGACCCGGACGCGCCGCTCTCCGCCGCCCGCTCGACCACGATCACCAGGAGCTATGTGACGGCCTTCTTCGACCGGAGCCTGCGCGGCCGGCCGGCCCGGCTGCTGGACGGCCCGACCCCGGCCAACCCCGAGGTCCTCTTCCAGCGCCCCTGACCGGGCGCGGGGCCCCAGGACACGACCGTGCCCCCGGCCCACGTACGGAAACGTGGGCCGGGGGCGCGGTCGTGCTGCGGGGCGGGCGTCGCCCGCGAGGTCACGCGGGGGCCGGCAGGGTCAGCTTCTGCTCGGCGTCGCGGACGTCGTCCTGGCCGAAGGAGTCGATCGGGGAGGACGAGGCGGAGTTGTACGCGTCGTGGTCGAGGATCTTCTCCCGGGCCGAGACGATCACCGGGACCAGCGCCTGGCCGGCGACGTTGGTGGCGGTGCGCATCATGTCCAGGATCGGGTCGATCGCCATGAGCAGGCCGACGCCCTCCAGCGGGAGGCCCAGCGTGGACAGGGTGAGGGTCAGCATGACCGTGGCGCCGGTGAGACCGGCGGTGGCCGCCGAGCCGATCACCGAGACGAAGGCGATCAGGACGTAGTCGCCGATGCCCAGCTGCACGTCGAAGATCTGCGCGATGAAGATCGCCGCCAGCGCCGGGTAGATCGCGGCGCAGCCGTCCATCTTCGTGGTCGCGCCGAACGGGACGGCGAAGGAGGCGTACTCCTTCGGAACGCCGAGGCGCTCGGTGACCCGCTGGGTGACCGGCATGGTGCCGACCGAGGAGCGGGAGACGAAGGCGAGCTGGATCGCGGGCCAGGCGCCCTTGAAGAACTGGAGCGGGCTGACCTTGGCGACGGTGGCCAGGAGCAGCGGGTAGACGCCGAACATCACCAGGGCGCAGCCGATGTAGACGTCGGCGGTGAACGTCGCGTACTTGCCGATGAGGTCCCAGCCGTAGTCGGCGATCGCGTAGCCGATGAGACCGACGGTGCCGATCGGGGCGAGGCGGATGACCCACCACAGGGCCTTCTGGAGCAGCTCCAGGATCGACTGGCTGAGGGTGAGGATCGGCTTGGCCTTCTCGCCGAGCTTGAGGGCGGCGATACCGGCGACGGCGGCCATGAACACGATCTGGAGCACGTTCAGTTCGGTGAACGGCGTGATCACGTTGTCCGGGACGATGCCGGTCAGGAAGTCGATCCAGCTGCCCTTGGTCTCGGAGAGCTCACCGTCCTTCGGCGTGAGGCCGGTGCCGGAGCCCGGGTTGGTGATCAGACCGATCGCGAGGCCGATGGCGACCGCGATCAGCGAGGTGATCATGAACCAGAGCAGGGTGCGGGTCGCGAGCCGGGCGGCGTTGTTGACCTGGCGCAGGTTGGTGATCGACACGAGGATCGCGAAGAAGACCAGCGGGGCGACGGCCAGCTTCAGCAGCTGGACGAAGAGCGAGCCGATCTCGTCGAGGGTGGTGACGAGCCAGCCGATGTCCTGGCTGCGGGCCAGCCAGCCGAGCAGCACGCCGAGCACCAGGCCGATGACGATCTGGGCCCAGAACGGGAACCTGGATATACGGGGGCGAGACCCGGAGCCGGTGGGCTCCTCGGCCTCGGGGGCGGCGGACGCGGGGTTCGCGGACACGGACACACTCCAACTGGGGACGCAGCGGGACGCACGGAGGCAGTCCGTGCGGTCGTGCGGTGGAACGGGGACGGGGTCGCGGCGCCCGCGTCGAGGGGCGGCGCCGCTGCATGATGCCGTATCAGACCTCGCGGCAACAGACCGCGGACATACAGCGGCAGAGATCGACATGCAGGCGCGCCACGAGCGGGATGCTCACGGCATGACGGAGGCGCACAGCTGTCTTCATGTCGAATACGTTAACACTTGAACTTTGGGAACCTCAAAGCCTTTCTTTGGCTGCCGGGCATGGCTCCGCAGGGCAGAAAGGCCGAAAAGATGCTGGAGAACAGCGGAGAACGCCGCGGACCCCGGTGCTGGAGCCTGTTGGCTCCCGCCCGGGGTCCGGCGGAGAAGGGTGCGCGCGGCGCGCGTGTGTGTGAGGAAGCTTACGTGGCACCTACAGGCGCTACTGGACCGCGTCCTCGCGGGTGCGGTTGGCGTCGAGGCGCGCCTTGGTGCGGTCGACGCTGGAGACGATCTGCTCGGACATCTCGTCGCGCTGCCTGCGCAGCAGCACGTAGCTGAGCGGGGCGGAGAGGAGGAGGCCGAGGAGGATCACCCAGACGACGTTGGAGCCCCCGAGCCCTGCGGGCACCAGCCCGAAGTGGACGGCGACACCGGCGGCGAGGAAGCAGCCGACGAAGATCAGCAGGCGCAACGCCGTGTAACGGATCAACGCGCTCGGCTTGGCAGCGGACACGGCTGGCCCTCTCTCTTCCCTTGGACTCTCGACACACTTCTGCCCGTCCAGTGAAGCATGGCCCGAATTCTCTCGGTTCAGGGGGTTGCCGGGCCCGCCGTGAGCCCTCGGCTCACGAGAGCTCCGGGCCCAGCGGCAGCAGCATGACGATGTCGTCCCGGTCGTCGCCGGGGGCGACCCGGATCGCGTCCGGCACCCGGCCGACCTCCTTGTAGCCGCAGGCGGCGTAGAAGCGGTCGGCGCCGGTGCCGCCCCGGCAGGTGAGGCGGATCGCCTCGATGCCCTCGACGGAGCGGGCCGCGTCGGCGGCGGCGGCCATCAGGTCGCGGCCGTACCCCTTGCCCTGGTGGCGGGGGTGGACCATGACGGTGTAGAGCCACAGCCAGTGCTTCATCAGCCGGTGGTCGTTGAGGGTGAGGAAGGCGGTGGCGGCGACGGCGCCCTCCTCGTCGCGGCCGACGAGGAGTCGGGCGCGGCCCTGCTCGATGGCCACGAGGTGCTTGAGCAGGTCGGGCCGGATCTCCTCGGCCGTGACGGGCGGCACGAAGCCGACGGCTCCGCCCGCGTTGGTGACATCGGCCCAGAGGGCGGTGATGCCGTCGCGCAGGGCGGGGGTGAACGAGGGATCCACGTCGAAGGTAAGTGCCATAGAGGCAGACTAACCATTACCGGCAGCAGGGCTCAACCTTGTCCGAAACACGAGAAAGCCCCGGCCGGGGACGGCGGCCGGGGCTTTCGCCCGGAGCGGGGTCTGGGCTTTCGCCCGGAGCGGGGTCGGGCGGGGTGGGCGTCAGACGCGCATCGGCTGCGGCGACTCGCGCCGGCCCGCCTCCGGACCCGGGTACTCGCGCAGGATCTCGTACCGGGTGTTCCGCTCGACCGGCCGGAAACCGGCGTCGCGGATCAGGTCCAGCAGGTCCTCGCGGCCGAGCTTGTTCGGCGTGCCGAAGTCGTCGGCGTCGTGCGTGATCTTGTACTCGACGACCGAGCCGTCCATGTCGTCCGCGCCATGCTGGAGCGCGAGCTGAGCGGTCTGCACACCGTGCATCACCCAGAACACCTTGACGTGCGGCACGTTGTCGAAGAGCAGCCGGGAGACCGCGAAGGTCTTCAGCGCCTCGGCGCCGGTCGCCATCGTGGTGCGGGCCTGGAGCTTGTTGCGGACCTTGCCGTCCTTCATGTCCACGAAGTCGTGCTGGTAGCGCAGCGGGATGAAGACCTGGAAGCCGCCGGTCTCGTCCTGCATCTCCCGCAGCCTCAGCACGTGGTCGACGCGGTGACGGGGCTCCTCGATGTGCCCGTACAGCATCGTCGCGGGGGTCTTGAGCCCCTTCTCGTGCGCGAGGCGGTGGATGCGCGACCAGTCCTCCCAGTGGGTGCGGTGGTCGACGATGTGCTGGCGGACCTCCCAGTCGAAGATCTCCGCGCCG
This sequence comes from Streptomyces sp. NPDC102283, assembly GCF_044766265.1. Classification (NCBI taxonomy): domain Bacteria; kingdom Bacillati; phylum Actinomycetota; class Actinomycetes; order Kitasatosporales; family Streptomycetaceae; genus Streptomyces; species Streptomyces sp. NPDC102283. The sequence continues at coordinate 71,434 of NZ_JBIWLQ010000005.1, read as the reverse complement.
CCGCCGGTCAGCGATTCGAGGCCGGCCTCGATCAGCTCGTCGAGGATCTCGGAGGCCGAGAGGCCGGAGATCGTCTCGAAGTGGTGGATCTCCGTCGCCGTGAACGCCTTCAGCGCGACGTCCGGGAGGGCTTCCTTGAGCGCGCTGAGCGAGCGCGGGTAGTAGCGCCACGGCAGCGTCGGGTGGAGTCCGTTGACGATGTGCAGCTCGGTGAGGCTCTCGCCCTCCATCGCCTTGGCGAGGCGGACGGCCTCCTCGATGCGCATCGTGTACGCGTCCTTCTCGCCCGGCTTGCGCTGGAACGAGCAGTACGCGCACGAGGCGGTGCACACGTTGGTCATGTTGAGGTGGCGGTTCACGTTGAAGTGCACCACGTCGCCGTTCTTGCGCGTGCGCACCTCGTGCGCAAGACCGCCCAGCCACGCCAGGTCGTCGGACGCGTACAGGGCGACCCCGTCCTCGCGGGTCAGCCGCTCGCCGGCCCGGACCTTCTCCTCCAGCTCGCGCTTGAGTCCCGCGTCCACTAGGGCGCCTCCCATATCTCCGTGTATCAGACTCCGGCCAACCGTACTCCCCCACCTTTCGGGCAGGAGGCGCCCCCTCTACGGCGCTCCGCGCCTACGCCTCTTCGGGCAGTTCCCCGACCCGGTTCTCCCACTTGGTGGACAGCACGATCGTCGTACGCGTCCGGGAGACGCCCTTCGTACCGCTGAGGCGGCGGATCGTCTTCTCCAGCCCGTCCACGTCCCCGACCCGGACCTTCAGCATGTACGAGTCGTCGCCCGCGATGAACCAGGCGTCCTCGATCTCCGCGAGGTCCTTCAGCCGGCGCGCCACGTCCTCGTGGTCGGCCGCGTCCGAGAGCGAGATCCCGATCAGCGCGGTCACGCCGAGCCCCAGCGACGCGGAGTCGACGGTGGCGCGGTAGCCGGTGATGACCCCGGCGGTTTCCAGCCGGTTGATGCGGTCGGTGACGCTGGGGCCGGAGAGCCCCACGAGCCGTCCCAGCTCGGCGTACGAGGCCCTGCCGTTCTCCCTGAGGGCCTGGATGAGCTGCCTGTCCACCGCGTCCATATGACTGAAACCTTCCATTGTTCAGCAGTACCGCGAGTTTACGTGTAGAATCTAAGGCATGCAGGGCTGAAGCCCTGCAAATCTTCTAGAACATCCAAGAAACGCTTTCGAATCTTCAGGAGTGAACTTCACCGTGTACACGATCGAGATGGCCTACGCCCGGATGCGCGAGCTGCAGGACCTGGCCAACCGCTCGCGTGCCCACCAGCCCGCCGCCGCGCACCGCGTCGACAAGACCCGCACCCCGCGCGCGCACAAGCAGCGCTGACCAGGGCCTACCGGTCCTGAGGGTCTCGGGAACCGCCACCGAGCTCTCCTTCCCAACGGCGGTACAGCCGGTGCGGCACGCCTCCCGCGTCCAGCACCCGGCCCGCGACGAAGTCCACGAGATCCTGGATGTGCGTCGCACCCGCGTAGAACGCCGGAGAGGCGGGCAGCACGATCGCGCCCGCCTCGTCCAGGGCCACCATCTGCTTCAACGTCTGGCCGCTCAGCGGAGTCTCGCGCACCGCGACGACGAGCGGGCGGCGCTCCTTGAGCGTCACGCTCGCGGCCCGCTGGAGCAGATCCTTCGACAGACCGAGCGCCACTCCGGCCACACAGGCCGTCGAGGCCGGCACGATGAGCATCCCCTTCGCCGGGTACGACCCGGAGGACGGCCCGGCCGCCAGATCACCGGCGGACCAGTGGCGTACGCGCTCCAGCTCCGCGTCCCCGACCACGAACGCGTCCGGCTTCCCGTCGGCCCCCCGCTCCAGCCAGGTCCGCAGGTCCTCGCGCCAGTGCCCGTCCCGGAACGCGATGCCGGTCTCGTCCAGCAGCGTCAGCCGCGAGGCCCGGCTCACCACCAGGTCCACACTCTCGCCCGCCGCCAGCAGCCCGCGCAGGACCGCCGCCGCGAACGGGGTACCCGAAGCACCGGACACCCCGACAATCCAAGGCCGCCGCTGCTGATGAGTCACTGAAGTCCTGGATTCCACACCTGCGAGCCTATCCGGCACCCCCTCGCGCCCGGCACCCGGAACCGGGCGGGCGCCGCAGACGTTCACCGGGTGACGGGCAACCGGGGGCAGGGGCAGACCATGGGCGATTACTGGACCACCGACCGCACCACGGGCAACGGCGCCACCGGCAGCGCACGGGCCCTGACCGCCGGACTCCTGATGGCGGGCTGGGTGGCCCTGCTCTGGGTCCTCGAAGGGATCGACACGGCCACGGGCAACGCCCTGGACACCTACGGCATCAGCCCGCGCGAGGCGGCGGAGCTGCGCGACGTGGTGCCCGCCGCGTTCCTGCACAGCGGTTGGGAGCACCTGGCCTCCAACAGCGTCCCGCTGCTGGTCCTCGGCTTCATCGCCGCCCTCGCGGGGCTGCGCCGGTTCGCCGCCGTCGTCGTGACGATCATCCTGGTCAGCGGCCTCGGCGTCTGGCTGACCGCCCCGGCGAACACGATCACGCTCGGCGCGTCCGGCGTGGTCTTCGGGCTGCTCGGCTATCTACTGGTCCGCGGCTTCGTGGACCGCCGCCCCTGGGACGTCCTCATAGGCGTCGGCGTCGCCGTGGTCTACGGCTCGCTGCTGTGGGGCGTCCTGCCGACCGACTCGGGCGTCAGCTGGCAGGGCCACCTGTTCGGGCTGGCCGGCGGGGTGGCCGCGGCCTTCCTCTTCCGCCGCCCGCGCCGCGCACCGGACAACCTGGTCACGGTCTGAGGGGCCTGGCGACAGGACCTACGGCGTGAGGCCGCGCACCAGCAGGTCGAGCAGCGCGCAGGCGAACAGCGCGATGCCGATGAAGCCGTTCACCGAGAAGAACGCCCGGTTCAGCCGGGACAGGTCGTGCGGCCGCACCACCCGGTGCTCGTAGACGAACGCCACCGCCACGATCGCCATGCCGATCCAGTAGAAGACCTCGGCGTGGGTGGCGAGACCGAACCACACCAGCAGCCCGGTCGTGACCACGTGGCACACCCGCGCACCCCACAGCGCGGCCGGAATCCCGAAGCGCGCCGGGAAGGACAGCACCCCGTCGGCCCGGTCCGCGGCCACGTCCTGGCAGGCGAAGATCAGGTCGAAGCCGCCGATCCAGATCCCCACGGCGAGCCCGAGGATCACGGCGTCCCACGACCAGCTGCCGGTCACCGCGAGCCAGGCGCCGACCGGCCCGATGGCCTGCGCGAGGCCCAGGATGGCGTGCGGGAAGTTCGTGAACCGCTTGCCGTACGGATAGACCACCATCGGCACGACGGCCAGCGGCGCGAGCACCAGGCACAGCGGGTTGAGCAGGGCGGCCGCGCCCAGGAAGACGGCCAGCGCGACGAGCGCACCGGTCCACGCGGACTTCACCGACACCGCGCCGGTCACCAGCTCACGGCCCGCGGTCCGCGGGTTCCGGGCGTCGATCTCCCGGTCGATGATCCGGTTGGCGGCCATCGCGAACGTCCGCAGCCCCACCATCGCCAGCGTGACGAGCAGCAGCGTGCCCCAGTGGATGCTGCCGTCCAGCTGGAACATCGCGGTCAGCGCGGCGATGTACGCGAAGGGCAGCGCGAAGATCGAGTGCTCGATCATCACGAGCCGCAGGAAGGCCTTCACCTTGCTGTCCGAGGGCGCGGGACCGGGAACGGACGCCGCTTCCGCCGTACTGCTCACAGCCCGTATTCCTTCCAGCGACGGTCGACCTTCGCCGCCGTCTCCGGGTCGGAGACGACCATCTCCGGCCACCCGCCGTCGCGGGTGTAGCCCTCCGTGGGCAGCTTCCTCGTGGCGTCGATGCCCGCCTTGCCACCCCAGAACTGCTGGTACGAGGCGTGGTCCAGGTGGTCGACCGGCCCTTCGGTGACCGTGAGGTCGCGGGCGTAGTCGGTGTTGCCGAGCGCCCGCCAGGCGACCTCGTGCAGATCGTGGACGTCGCAGTCGGAGTCGACCACCACGATCAGCTTGGTCAGCGACATCATGTGCGCGCCCCAGATCGCGCTCATCACCTTCTGGGCGTGCTTCGGGTACTTCTTGTCGATCGAGACGATCGCGCAGTTGTGGAAGCCGCCCGCCTCGGGGAGGTGGTAGTCCACGATGTCCGGCACGATGATCTTCAGCAACGGCAGGAAGAAACGTTCCGTGGCCCGGCCCAGCGGCCCGTCCTCGGTCGGCGGACGGCCCACCACGATGGACTGGAGCAGCGGCCGCTTGCGCATGGTGACGCAGTCGATGGTCAGCGCGGGGAACGGTTCCTGTGGGGTGTAGAAGCCGGTGTGGTCCCCGAACGGGCCCTCGGGGAGCATCTCGCCCGGCTCCAGCCAGCCCTCGATGACGACCTCCGCCTGCGCGGGGACCTGGAGCGGCACGGTCTTGCAGTCGACCATCTCGATCCGCTTGCCCTGGACGAACCCGGCGAAGAGGTACTCGTCGATGTCCCCGGGCAGCGGCGCGGTGGAGGCGTACGTCACGGCGGGCGGGCAGCCGAAGGCGATGGCGACGGGCAGCCGCTCACCGCGCCTCGCCGCGACCTGGTAGTGGTTGGCGCTGTCCTTGTGGATCTGCCAGTGCATCCCGATGGTGCGCTTGTCGTGGCGCTGGAGCCGGTAGAGGCCCAGATTCCGGACGCCGTTCTCGGGGTGCTTGGTGTGGGTGAGCCCCAGATTGAAGAACGAGCCGCCGTCCTCGGGCCAGGTGAACAGCGCGGGGAGCTGGTCCAGGTCGACGTCGTCGCCGGTCAGCACCGTTTCCTGCACGGGCGCGTCGCCGGACCTCACCTTCTTCGGCGGCACGTGCACCATCGAGCCGAGCTTCCCGAAGGCCTCCCGCACCCCGACGAAGCCCTGCGGCAGCTCCGGCTTGAGGAGTCCGCCGATCTTGTCGCTGATGTCGCTGTACGACTTCAGCCCGAGGGCCTTCAGGAGGCGCCGGTCGGTACCGAAGACGTTCATGGCCAGGGGCATCGAGGCCCCCTTGACGTTTTCGAACAGCAGGGCGGGCCCGCCCGCCTTGTTGACCCGGTCGACGATCTCGCCGACCTCCAGGTGGGGGTCGACCTCGACCTTGACGCGCTTGAGATCACCATCGCGCTCGAGAGCCCGGAGCAGGGAGCGAAGATCGTCGTAAGCCATGCGGTCCAGTTTGTCATCCCCGCCCCCGCGGCCCCGGAGGGGCTCCCCCCGCGCCGCGCGCCGAAAGTCCGCCGACCGTCCGCGCACCCGCCCCGCGGGTCCGGCTCGGGCCCCGGTTCCTTCATCCCGAGCCGGTACCCTGGCCGCGACACCGGGCGTCATCCCGCCCACCGCCGCTTCCTGGGGGACGCACCATGAGAGCCCTGATGTTCATCGTCCCGCTGGCTCTGACGATCTACGCGTTCATCGACTGTCTGAACACCACGGAGGAGGACACCAAGCATCTGCCGAAGATCGCCTGGGTCTTCATCATCCTGCTGTTCTGGATCGTCGGCCCGGTCGTGTGGCTCGCCGCCGGCAAGAACCGCCGCAACAGGGCCGGGGGCGCGGGACCCGCCTCCTGGCAGCGGCGCGGGCGGCAGCAGTGGGTGGCCCCGGACGACAACCCGGACTTCCTCAAGTCGCTCAAGGACGACAAGGACGCCGAGGCCGAGGAGGAGCGGGGCCGCCGCGACGGCGGTACGGGCCCCGACGACAAGACCCCGCCGACCTCCTGACGGCGTACCACCGACCCACGACACCGACCACGACGCGACGGCTCCCCGGGCGAGAATCCGCCCGGGGAGCCGTCGTACGTCGTGCGCGGGTTTCTCGGACCGCGGGTTTCTCAGACCCCCGCGTAGGAGTGCAGGCCGGAGACGAAGATGTTCACGCCGTAGTAGTTGAACAGCCAGCAGGCGAAGGCGACGAGCGCCAGGTAGGCGGCCTTGCGGCCCTTCCAGCCGGCGGTGGCGCGGGCGTGCAGGTAGGCGGCGTAGGCGACCCAGGTGATGAAGGACCAGACCTCCTTGGGGTCCCAGCCCCAGTACCGGCCCCAGGCGTCGCCCGCCCAGATCGCGCCGGCGATGATCGTGAACGTCCACAGCGGGAAGACGGCCGCGTTGATCCGGTACGAGAACTTGTCCAGCGAGGACGCCGAGGGCAGCCGCTCCATGACGGAGGAGGCGAACTTCCCGGGCGTGCCGCCGGAGGCGAGCTTGCTCTCGTAGCTGTCGCGGAAGAGGTAGAGGACCGTGCCGACCGCGCCCAGGTAGAAGACGGCGCCGCAGATGATCGCGGTCGAGACGTGGATCCACAGCCAGTACGAGTGCAGCGCGGGCACCAGCTGGTCGCTGTCGGTGTAGAGCGTCGTGACCGCGATGCCGAGGTCCAGCAGGACGGTGGTGACCAGCGGGAGGCCGATCCAGCGAACGTTCTTCTTCAGGGCCAGCAGCACCAGGTAGGTGCCGACCACCACCGTCGAGAAGGTGATGGAGAACTCGTACATGTTGGCCCAGGGGGCCCGCTGCACCGACAGGGCGCGGGTGGCGACGCCGCCGGCCTGGACGAAGAACGCCACCACGGTCAGCGAGACCGCGATCCGGCCCCACAGGTCGCCCTTGAACGTGCCGCCGGCCGCACCCGGGCCGTCGGGCACGTCACGCGTCCCGGTGGCGGAACGGGTGACGACCTCGGGCCGGTCCAGCACGGCCGTGCCGCCTGCCTGCGCCTTCCCCGCGCCGGCGGTGGCCTTGGCGGAAGCGCCCGCTCCGGGTGCGGACAGCGCGGCGGCCGTGCGGCCGACCTTGCTGCGGCTGCCGAGGACCCACTCCGCGATGTGCGCGAAGAAGGCCAGGGTGTAGACGGCCATCGACGAATAGATCAGCACATTGCTGGTGTTCGCCAGGCTCTCGTTGGTTGCGGCGGCGAGATTCACTTCTCAGCCCCTTCGGCAGGTGCTTCGGCAGGATGTACGGGCCGGCTCCCGGCCTCGTTCGTGGCATCGGTCGTGGCGCCGGCCGTGCCGGGCCCGTCCGGAGAGACGGTTGCATCCGGACTCTCCGGTGTGTCCGGTGTGTCCGGGGCCTCCGCGGCGGCGGGGGCGACGGGCGCCGTGGTGACCAGGACGGCCGACAGGTCGCCCAGTTCCTCGGGGAGTTTCGCGGACTCGCTGCGGCCCAGGCCCGCCATCTCCACGACCGTGACGCCGTCGGCGCCCCGGACCGCCCGCACCCAGACCCGGCGGCGCTGGATGAACAGCGACCCGGCGAGACCGGCGATGGCGGCGACGGATCCGCCGAGCGCCCAGCCGTTGCCCGGCTGCTGCGAGACCTGGAAGCTGGCCCACTCCTCGACGCCGTCGAAGGTGATCGATCCGGCGCCGTCGGGCAGGTCCAGCTTCTCGCCGGGCATCATCATCTTCTTGAGGAGCTCGCCGTCCTCGCCCTTGAACTCCTTCATCTTGGACGTGTCGAGCTGGTAGACGTTCTGAGCGAGCCCCGAGTCGACACCGAGGGAGCCCTGGTAGGCGCTGAGCGCCAGCACGGGGAAGTCCAGCGCGGGGAACTGCGAGAACATCTGGCCCTTGCCCTCGCCGGCGAAGGTCGGCACGAAGAACGCCTTGAAGCCCAGCTGGGTCTTCTCGCCGTTCTTGTCCTTGTAGCCGTCCATCACCTTGATGGCGCCGGACGAGGTGATGTTGTTGTCGATCGGCAGCAGCGGGACGGCGGACCGCGAGACGACCTTCCCCTTGCCGTCCCGGACGGTCACGACGGGCGCGTAGCCGTGGGCGATCAGATAGATCTTGGTGCCGTCCACGACGAGCGGTTCGTTGACCTTGATGACGTCCTTGCGCTCCGCGCCCTCGGCCCCCTCGGTGTACGTCACCCGGGCCTCGAAGGTCCGCGGGGTGCCGCGCTGCGGGCCGCTCTTCTCGTACGTACCGACGAAGTCGTCGAGCACGAAGCTGAACGGGGCCAGCGAGTCGGAGTCGTAGAGCGAGCCGGACTTGAAGTCGTCGTACTGGGTGAGCGTGTTGGAGAAGCCGTCGCCCTCGACGATCAGCTTGCCGCCCTCGGACTTGAAGAGCTGCCCGGAGGCGAAGGCCACCAGCATCACGATCAGGGCGATGTGGAAGACCAGGTTCCCGGCCTCGCGGAGGTAGCCCTTCTCGGCGGCGACCGCGTCGCCCACCTCGTGCGCCCGGAAGCGCCGCTTGCGCAGGACCGCGAGGGCCGCCTCACGGACCTCCTCGGGCTCCGCCTCCGTACGCCAGGTGGTGTACGCGGGCAGCCGGGTCAGCCGCTTCGGCGCGCCCGGCGGGCGGCTGCGCAGCTGGCCGACGAACTGGCCGGTGCGCGGCACGATGCAGCCGATGAGCGAGACGAACAGCAGGATGTAGATCGCGGAGAACCACACCGAGCTGTAGACGTCGAAGAGCTGGAGCTTCTCGTAGATCGGGGTGAGGGTGGTGTGCTGGTCCTTGAAGGCCTGCACCTTCATGTCGTCGACGCTGGTCTGCGGGATCAGCGACCCCGGGATCGCGCCGAGGGAGAGCAGGAAGAGCAGGATCAGCGCCACCCGCATCGAGGTGAGCTGACGCCAGAACCAGCGCGCCCAGCCGATCACGCTCATCGCGGGTACGCCCGCCCCGGTGTCGGGGCGCTCCTCGCGGGGCGCGGTGGAGAGCCGTTCGCCCGCCGCGCCGTGGGCGGAGCCCTGGTCGCGCTCGTCCTCGCGCTGCCGCGTCTCCGTGCTGTTCGACTTGCTCATGAACTCAAATCCCTACGATGAAGCCGCTGGACCAGCTCTGCATGTGCTGCATGAGCGTGGCCCACACACCGGTCAGCAGCAGGATTCCGGTCGCGATCATCATGCCGCCGCCGATCCGCATCACCCATGCGTAGTGGCGCTTGACCCAGCCGAACGCGCCGAGCGCCTTGCGGAAGGCGACCGCGGCGAGGATGAACGGGACACCGAGACCGAGACAGTACGCGACGGTCAGTATCGCGCCGCGTCCGGCGGTGGCGCTGTCGGTCGACAGAGCGAGTACGGAGGCGAGGGTCGGGCCGATGCACGGCGTCCAGCCGATCCCGAAGAGCGCGCCGAGCAGCGGCGCGCCGGCCAGTCCGGCCACCGGCCGCTTGTGGATGCGGAACTCGCGCATCGTCACCCCGGGCAGGAGCCCCATGAAGAAGACGCCCATGGCGATCATCAGCACGCCGAGGACCTTGTTGAGCACCTCGGAGTGTTCCTGAAGCTCTTGGCCGAAGTAGCCGAAGAGCGCGCCGGTGGAGGCGAACACCACGGTGAAGCCGAGGACGAACAGCGAGGCCCCCGCCACCACCCGGCCTCGGCGCGCCTCGGCGAGGTCCGTGCCGCTGACTCCGGTGACGTAACTCAGATAGCCGGGTACGAGCGGCAGGACGCAGGGCGAGAAGAAGGAGACGAGACCGGCCAGCAGGGCGAGCGGCAGAGCGACCAGCAGCGCCCCGGTCAGGACGGTCTCGTTGTACGCGGCCAGCGTGACGGCCTCGTGGTGGGCGGCGAGCGGGATCACCGGATCACTTCTCCGCGATGATCGGGTCGATCATCTTGCGCAGTTCGTCCGCGTCGAGCGCCTGGAGCGTGCGGGCCGCGATCTTCCCGTCCCGGTCGATGACCACGGTGGACGGGATGGCCTGCGGGTTCAGGGTGCCCTTGGGGAAGCGGAGGATGAGCTTGCCGATCGGGTCGTAGAAGCTCGGGTACTCGACCCCGTAGTCCTTCTCGAAGTTGATCGCCTTGTCCCGCTCGGGGTCGCGGGTGTTTATCCCGACGAACTGGACGCCCTGGTCCGCCGTCTCCTCGGAGACCTGCGCGAAGTACTTCGCCTCCAGGCGGCAGGGGCCGCACCAGGAGCCCCAGACGTTGAGCACGACGACCTTGCCCTTGTGGTCGGCGAGGTCGAGCGGCTTGCCGTCCAGACCCTCGCCGTCGAGCTTCGGCGCCGCCACCCGGTCGCTCTTGGCGACGGTGGAGATGCCCCCGCTGCCGGCGATGAAGTTGGTGTTGCCGCCGCCTCCGGCCTTGCTGCCCCCGCCGCACGCGGACAGCGTCAGGGCACCGGCCACAGCGGTGGCGGCGAGCAGGGTGAAGCGGCGTCGGGACGCGCGGCCAAAGCTCATGTGAAAAGTTTCGCATGGCGGATTCCGGGCTCCCCCGCGCCCCCCTCGGTGCCCGTAAAGCCCCTTGTCAAGCCTGTTTAAAGAAGGAGTTCCAGCCGCCGGCGGGCGCCTGTCCGACGTCCAGCGTCCGGAGCTTGGCGAGCACGGCGGGATCCTGGACGTCGAGCCAGTCCACGTACTGCCGGAACGAGACGAGACGCACGTCGTCCTTGTCCGCCACCTTCTTGATCACTTCTTCCACGGCGTCCATGTAGATGCCGCCGTTCCACTCCTCGAAGTGGTTGCCGATGTAGAACGGTGCGCGATTCGACTCGTACGCGCGCTGGAAACCGGCGAGATACGCCCCGGTCGCCTGGGTGCGCCAGCCCGGATAACGCGAGGGCATGCCCTTCGTCGAATTCTGCGACTGATTGGCGAGGATGTTGTAGTCCATCGAGAGCACCTCGAAGGAGTGCCCGGGGAACGGCATCGCCTGGAGCGGAAGATCCCAGACGCCCCCGCGCTTCACGGGCCAGGTCTGACGGCCGCCGGGTGAGCTGGCGTCGTAGCGCCAGCCCAGCTTGCTCGCGGTCGGCAGGAGATTGTCCTGGCCGAGCAGGCAGGGGGTGCGGCCGCCGATCAGTTCCTCGCGATAGTCGAACGGAAGCGGATCCTCGTTCTCCCAGCCGGTGTTCGTCCGCCATTCCGTGACGAAGGACACAGCCTGATTGATCTCGCTGTGCCATTGGGCGGGCGTCCAGCGCTGCACCGATCCGGAACCACCGCAGAAATGCCCGTTGAAGTGGGTGCCGATCTCGTGGCCGTCCAGCCACGCCTGGCGCACGTACTTCAGCGTGTCCTTGACGTGATCGTCGGTGAGATAACCGATGTCGGAGGCGCCGCGGGGGTTGTTCGGCGGGCGGTAGAGGGATTTCTTCGACTCGGGCAGCAGATAGATTCCGGAGAGGAAGAACGTCATGGCCGCGTCGTGTTCCTTGGCCAGTTCCAGAAAGCGCGGGAAGAGTCCGTTGCCGACCTCGCCCGCGCCGTCCCAGGAAAAGATCACGAACTGCGGCGGCTTCTGGCCGGGTTCGAGCGGAACGGGCGCCTGCGGCTGGTGGGGCTGCTTACCGGTGTCGGCGGTCGAGCCGTCACCGATCAGCCGGACCTTGTTCTTCGGCGCGCCGTTTCCCGTGCTGTTGCCGTTGCCGCTGTTGCCGGTGTCGCCCTTGCCGCCCTGGCCGACTCCTCCGTCGCCGGAGGAGCCCGAGGCGCCACAGCCGGCGAGGCCGATCGCGGCTGCGGCGCCGAGCCCCGCCCCGAGCAGGCCCCTTCGATTGATGTCGCGCATACCGTCCCCATCTGCGGTCGTTTTATCTCAAGCCCATACAAACTGCTGAAGGGTTAGATGAGGCGCGTAACACGTCGGTTCCGTGCATTTGGGGACTTTCTTTACGCTTTACCTTGCAGTCCGACCGACCGTCCGCCTCAGTAGGGCGCGATGTCCGTACGGTGCTCGCACATGCTTACGGGCCGCCCTGGTGAGGGACGCGGGAGTGGCCCTCCGCAGTTCTGCCGTCGACGGTCGGATCACCGACCGCTTTCAGGGGCCACCTATCGGCGCCGACGGCTCGGCTTCCCTGGATCGTCGAACTCATGCGCGGGCCGGGCCCGGAGACGGCCCAGGGCTGGGGCTGGGGCTGGGGCTGGGGCCGCCGGCAGGGCGAACACCGAACTCTCCACGGCACGCCGGCGGACCGGCGGGGGTCGAGCGGGTCGGCCAGTGCGCCGGGAACGTCACCGACCGCCGCTGGAACAGGACGGGACCGCCCGCCGCGGTGCGCGGCAAGCGGTCCCGTACGTCCCGTCCCGTGGCGTCGGACTACGCGCCGAACGCCTTGGACTGCCCCTTCGCGGCCTTCCCCCTCACCGGCTTGGCCCCGGCCAGCAGGTGCGCGGGCACCAGGTCCCGGGCCGGCTCCGAGTAGCCGACCGAGACGATCCGGTCGCCCCGGTAGGTGAAGCTCGTCAGCGAGGCCAGCGTGCACTGCCGCTTGCGCGGGTCGTGCCACAGGCGGCGGCGCTCGACGAAGGAGCGCAGGATCCAGATCGGCAGCTGGTGGCTGACGCAGACCGCCTCGTGCCCGCGCGCCGCGTCCCGGGCGGCGTCGAGCGCGCCCATCATCCGGACGACCTGCTCGATGTACGGCTCGCCCCAGGACGGCCTGAACGGATTGGTGAGGTGCTTCCAGTTGTCCGGCTTGCGCAGCGCGCCGTCGCCGACGCCGAAGGTCTTGCCCTCGAAGACGTTGGCGGCCTCGATCAGCCGGACGTCGGTGGCGAGGTCCAGGCCGTGCGCCTTGGCGACGGGGGCGGCCGTCTCCTGGGCGCGCTCCAGCGGGGAGGCGACGACATGGGTGATGTCGCGCTTCTCCAGGTGCTCGGCGACCCGGTCGGCCATCTGCCGGCCCAGGTCGGAGAGGTGGTAGCCGGGGCGGCGCCCGTAGAGCACGCCGTCCGGGTTGTGCACCTCGCCGTGCCGGACCACGTGCACCACGGTCAGCTGCTCGTCACGGCTGACGCTCGCGTGGTCCGTGCTCTTCTCGCTCATGCGGTGGCCTCCGCCGCGGCACGGGCGGCGGCGGGCAGGGCGGCGGCGATGCGCTCGACCGCCCGCTCGTCGTGGGCCGTGGAGACGAACCAGGACTCGAACGCCGAGGGCGGCAGGTAGACGCCCCGCTCCAGCATCGCGTGGAAGAACGCGGTGAAGCGGAAGACGTCCTGCTTCTTGGCGTCCTCGTAGTCCCGGACGGGCTCGTCCGTGAAGAAGACGGAGAACATGTTGCTCGCGGCGGACACGATGTGCGCGACGCCCTCCTTGGTGAGCGCGTCGCCCACCAGGGAGCGCAGCTCGGCGGAGACCGCGTCGATCCTCGCGTACGCCGTGTCGTCCAGCAGCCGCAGCTGGGCGAGCCCGGCGGCGGTGGCGACCGGGTTCCCGGAGAGGGTGCCCGCCTGGTAGACCGGGCCGGCCGGGGCCAGGTGCGCCATCACGTCGCCGCGACCGCCGAAGGCCGCCGCGGGGAAGCCGCCTCCCATCACCTTGCCGAAGGTCATCAGGTCGGGCCGGACGCCGTCGACGCCGTACCAGCCGGCCTTCGACGTACGGAAGCCCGTCATGACCTCGTCGGAGATGTACAGCGCGCCGTTCGCCGCGCACAGCTCCTTGAGCCCGGCGTTGAAGCCGTCCGCCGGCGGGACGACACCCATGTTGCCGGGCGAGGCCTCGGTGATCACGCAGGCGATCTCGCCCGGGTGCGCGGCGAAGGCGGCACGCACCGCGTCCAGGTCGTTGTACGGCAGCACGACGGTGTCCCCGGCCGTGGCGCCCGTGACTCCCGGGGTGTCGGGCAGCCCGAAGGTGGCCACGCCCGACCCGGCGGCGGCCAGCAGCGCGTCCACGTGCCCGTGGTAGCAGCCGGCGAACTTCACGACCTTGGCCCGGCCCGTGAAACCGCGGGCCAGCCGGATCGCCGACATGGTCGCCTCGGTGCCGGAGGAGACCAGGCGCACCTGCTCGACGGGCTCGATCCGCGCCACGATCTCCTCGGCGAGCGCGACCTCGCCCTCACCCGGCGTACCGAAGGAGGTGCCCCGGGAGACCGCCTCCTGGACGGCGGCGATGACCTCGGGGTGAGAGTGGCCGAGAATCATCGGTCCCCATGAGCACACGAGGTCGACGTACTCGCGGCCGTCGGCATCGGTGAGGTACGGACCGGTGCCGGACACCATGAACCGGGGCGTACCACCCACGGCCCGGAAGGCACGCACCGGAGAGTTCACGCCGCCGGGCGTCACGACGGACGCCCGGTCGAACAGCGACTGCGAAACTGGGGCTTCGTATGAATACGCCACTTTGGTCCTGATCTGCGATTCGGGTATCGGGAGGCCGGGCCGGGAAATCACTGACAATCTCGGCCACCGGTGAGCAGGGAGCGCGCTCCCCTCGTATCACGAAAGAGCGTCAGCCCCCTCGCGTCTGCGAAACTGGGGCGTCATAGGGAAAGCTCACACATGCCATGGTGTCAGAGGCACGCACGGTCTTGCGGGCAGGTGTTTCACCGCACGCCGGCGGGGGAGGTCACTGACACGATGATCGGGTTGCGCGGCGGGGGCTGTGTCTCCTAAGAAGTAGTCGGGTGGATGAGATATGCATCGCGGTGGCGGAGTGGGCGAAGGGACCGACGACCTGGGGCCCGAGCCTGCCCGGCGAGGGCGGCACCGGCGCAGGGCCGAGCGCGCCCAGAGCAGGGGCGCGGACAACACGCCGCCCCCCGGGACCAGGAGCGGGGGCGGGATGGGGGTGACGTACAAGTATTTCGGCGCCCCGGACGGGGCCACCGCCGCACGGGTGCCCATCTCGATGCGCCCGGAGGAGCTCGGCGGTGACGAGCTGGGCATGGGCGGCATGTTCACCAAGATCAAGCCGGAGACCGTGGCCGCCATGGTCCTGACCGGAATCCAGGGCATACCCCTGAACAAGGTCCCCCCGCTCGAACTGGTCGTCCTCCACCCCGACTACGCCGTGGTCAAGCTCCCGATGACCGTCGTCGACCCGCTGCGCGGCGTCGGCGAGGAATCGGTCGGCGCGGCGGCCTTCATCTGGTCGACGGTCCCCGACCGCGGCGGCCCGCGCGACGCCTACAACGTCTACCAGCTGCTCCACGAGTGGCAGGACTTCTCCCACCGGCTGCACGACGCGGGGCACCAGGCGTACTGCCTGGTCTGGCCCTGACCGGAGGCCGAGCGGAGATCCTGGTCCGGCCCTGATCCGGGATCGTGCGGAGATCCTGTGTCCGGCCGCGTGCTGCGGTGCCGCTCGCGCGCGGCGACGTGGTGCGGCTCAGTCGACGCCCTTGAGATGGACACGGCTGCGCCCACCGTCGATCGCCGCGACGGCGACGTGAAGAGCGTCGAGGTCGCCGTCGCAGGGAGCGCACACCTGCGCCGTCCGGACACCGGGCAGGCCTACCGGTTCGGGCAGGCCGAGCTGGGCGAAGGGCGCGGCAGGCACGCTCTCCCCCGCGAACGGCACGGACCGCGCCTCCACCGGCTCCTGCGGATCCAGCCCGGCGAGAAGACCGTCCACGTCTCCGGACGGCACGACGAAGGCCAGCAGCAGTCCGTCGTCCTGGCCCTTCCGGTGCCCGGCCCGCACATCCGTCGCCGTCCCGGGCACCCGCACACCCAGCCTGCGGGCGATGGCCGAGGCACTCACCCCCTCCTCCCAGGAGGACGCCCCGCGCCTGTCCCCCACACCGCCGTCCTGCCCACTCCCATCGGCGCACCCAGCACCGAACACCACGAGACAAGCCGCCCGTACGAGCACCCGGACTCCCGGCCGCACCCCGCTCACCGGGCGTCCCCATTGCGTCCGATGCCGGTCCGCGTGCCGTCCCGTCCCGGATCCGCAGGTTCAGGCCAGTCACCCCCCGAACCCAGGTCGTGCCGCTGCACCGAGCTACTGCCTCGCATGTCTGCCCCGCGTGTCGAACTTCCCGGTCACCCCGGTCACCCCGGTCACCCCGGCAGCCCCAGAGGTCCCGGACGCCACCCCGGATCGCGCCCGGTCACGGCCAGCAGCCGGTCGAGCGCGTCGGCCTCCTCCCCCACCGGGAACGGCTCACCGAACACCTTCATCTCCCGGGCCTGCGGAGCCATCGCCGCGAGCCCCGGGCCCAGTTCGTCGAGCACGCTCTCCTCCGGCACGAAGTCCGCGCCCGTCGCCCGCGCCAGGTCCCAGGCGTGCACCGTCAGATCGCCGAGCACCATGAGCCCCACCGTCCGGGCCGGCAACCCCATCCGCCCGGTCGTGCCCTCCTCGACGCCCGGCACGCTCCACGCGTCCACCAGCCGGGCCGTCTCCTCACCGAACCTGCCCCGCCAGTCGCCCGCCACGAACTCCGGCTCCTGGCCGAAATCCACCTCCTGGCGGGCCGCGAGCGCCTGGAAGTTCACGACCACCTGGAACAGATGGTTCACCAGCGCCCGTACGTCGTACGCGGCACAGGGCGTACCGCCGCCCAGCTGCCCGTCGTCGATCCCCCGCACCACGGGCAGGGCCCGGTCCGCGGCGGCTTCCAGCAGTTCACCGATCGTCTGTGTCATGCCCCCACCCTGCGCCCGCGCACCGCCCGACGTCTTGAAGAAACACGACAGACGGGCTGAGGACACGGGACTAAAATCAGGCCATGACCGCAGGACCCCGCCGCGACACCCGGGGCATCGTCGACGCCCCGGACCTGTTCGCGCACGTGCGCTTCCGCCGCCGGGAGCCCGCCGCGGAGCTGCGCCCGTATCTGGAGCACTACTGGCTGATCGACTGGGACCTCAGCGAGCCCTACGCCGCCCATGTGGTCCCGCACCCGTCGGTGAACCTGGTCTTCCAGCGGTACGAGGCCGGGGACGGCCCCCGGGAGCGCTCCGGGTACGCCGAGGTCGCGGGCGTCGCCCCCGGGCTCTTCGCCCGGAAGCTGGCCGGGCGCGGCCGGGTGTGCGGGGTGCAGTTCCGGCCCGGCGGGTTCCGCCCGTTCGCTCCCCGGCGCCCGGTGTCCGCGTGGACCGGGCTGCGGGCCGACGCCGCCGGGGCGCTGCGGCTGCCGCCGCCCGTGCGGGCCGTTCTGGACCCGGACGACGAGGACGCGCGGGTCGCGGCCCTGGACGCCTTCCTGCTCGCACTGGAGCCCCGCCCCGATCCGCAGGCGACCCTGGCGATGGCCGTCGCCGACCGGGTGCGCACCGACCGCACGGTGCTCCGGGTCGGCCGGCTCGCCCAGGAAGCGGGGCTCTCCGCCCGCTCCCTGCAACGGCTCTTCTCCGCGTACGTCGGTGTCGGCCCCAAGTGGGTCATCCTCCGCTACCGCATCCACGAGGCGCTGCGACGCGCCGGATCCGACCCGGCCGTCGACTGGGCGCGGCTCGCGGCGGACCTGGGCTACAGCGACCAGGCCCATCTGGTGCGGGACTTCACCGCGACGGTGGGCGTGCCCCCGACGGCGTTCGCCCCGCGTTGACGGCGGCCGGGCGCACCCCGTACGCCCGCCCGTTCCCCGCCAAACCCCTGGCAGCCCGTCCCGTCCCGGTGACATCCTGGCCGGGTGAACGGACCCGAGATCACCCTCGAAGTAGCCCCTGAGCTGCGACTCTTCGTCCCGCACGACCGCCGCGGCGGGCCCACGCCCCTCATAACCGACGGCTCCTCGACCCTCGGTCATGTCATCGAGTCCCTCGGCGTCCCGCTCACCGAGGCCGGAACGCTGCTGGTGAACGGCGTACCGGTGGCCCGCTCGCATGTGCCGGGCCCCGGCGAGCACGTCGACGTCCGCGCGGTGGAACGCCCCCAGCAACTCCCCGGCGCACCCCTGCGGTTCCTCCTCGACGTCCATCTCGGCACGCTGGCACGCCGGTTGCGGCTCCTGGGCGTCGACGCGGCGTACGAGAGCGAGGACATCGGCGACCCCGCCCTGGCCACCCTCTCCGCACGGGAGCGGCGCGTCCTGCTCTCCCGGGACCGCGGGCTGCTGCGCCGCCGCGAGATCTGGGCGGGGGCGTACGTCTACAGCGACCACCCGGCGGAGCAGCTCCGCGACGTCCTCGGCCGCTTCGCCCCGGCCCTGGCCCCGTGGACCCGCTGCACCGCGTGCAACGGCACGCTGGCCGGCGCCTCGAAGGACTCCGTGAGCGGGCTGCTCGAACACGGCACCCAGGAGGCGTACGACGTGTTCGCCCAGTGCACGGAGTGCTCCCGGGTGTACTGGCGCGGCGCCCATCACGGCCACCTGGAGACGATCGTGTCCGAGGCGGTGGCCGAGTTCGGGGGTGCGCCGGCCTAGGACCCTTCGTTCAGGTCATGCCCGGCTCGCGGGCCGCGGGTCCGGCACGGCCCGCCGGTCGTGGCCTCCCGCTCACGGGACGCCCCGCACCGCCTGCCTATCCTTCTCCCCGTACCCGATCAGCAGCCCGAGGAGATCGCCATGGCCGCCACCCCCATCGCCGTCATCACCGGCGCGAGCAGCGGCATCGGCGCCGCGACCGCCCGTACGCTGGCCGCCGCCGGCTTCCGGGTCGTGCTGACCGCCCGCCGCAAGGACCGCATCGAGGCGCTGGCCGCCGAGATCACCGAGGCCGGGCACCAGGCGACGGCCTACCCCCTGGACGTCACCGACCGTGCGGCGGTCGACGAGTTCGCCACCGCGTTCCGCTCCCTCGCCGTCCTCGTCAACAACGCGGGCGGGGCGCTCGGCGCCGACCCCGTCGCGACCGGCGACCCCGCCGACTGGCGCCGGATGTACGAGACCAATGTCATCGGCACCCTCAACGTCACCCAGGCCCTGCTGCCCGCCCTCACCGCGAGCGGCGACGGCACGATCGTGATCCTCTCCTCCACCGCGGCGCTGTCCGCGTACGAGGGCGGCGGCGGCTACGTGGCGGCCAAGCACGGCGAACACGTCCTGGCCGAGACCCTGCGGCTGGAGATCGTCGGCACCCCGGTCCGCGTCATCGAGGTGGCCCCCGGCATGGTCAGGACCGAGGAGTTCGCCACCACCCGCTTCCGCGGCGACACGGAGAAGGCCGCCAAGGTCTACGAGGGTGTCGACGCCCCGCTGACCGCCGAGGACGTGGCCGACACGATCGGCTGGGCCGTCACCCGCCCCAGCCACGTCAACATCGACCTCCTGGTGGTCCGCCCCCGCGCCCAGGCCTCCAACACGAAGGTCCACCGCACCGGGTGAGCCCGGCCCACCCTCTCGGGTACGGGACGACACGTGCGGCGCGCTCGGGGCGCCGGCGCGGTCGCTCCCAGCTGGGCAGGTCCGCCTTGCTCCCTCGCGGAGTCGGCCCGAGGGAGCCGGGCGCCCCCGGCCGCGTCGTGTCGGACGGCGTCTCGCGACGGGACCCCCGGACCACGCGACGTACGGGAGCGGGGCCGAGTGCCTCAGCCCTTCACGCACACCACCTGCTTGAGCTTCGCAACGACCTGGACCAGGTCCCGCTGCTGATCGATGACCTGCTCGATCGGCTTGTACGCGCCCGGGATCTCGTCCACGACACCGGAGTCCTTACGGCACTCCACGCCCTGCGTCTGCTCCTCCAGGTCCTTGGTCGAGAAGCGCTTCTTCGCCGCGTTCCGGCTCATCCGGCGGCCCGCGCCGTGCGAGGCCGAGTTGAACGACTTCTCGTTGCCGAGGCCCTTCACGATGTACGAGCCGGTACCCATGGACCCCGGGATGATCCCGTAGTCGCCGGACCCCGCCCGGATCGCGCCCTTGCGGGTGACCAGCAGGTCCATGCCCTCGTACCGCTCCTCCGCCACGTAGTTGTGGTGGCAGGAGATGACCGGATCGAAGGTCACCCGGGCCTTCTTGAACTCCTTGCGGACCACGTCCTGGAAGAGTCCCATCATGATCGCCCGGTTGAACTTCGCGTACTCCTGCGCCCAGAAGAGGTCGTTGCGGTAGGCGGCCATCTGCGGGGTGTCCGCGATGAACACCGCCAGGTCGCGGTCGACCAGGCCCTGGTTGTGCGGCAGCTTCTGCGCCTGGCCGATGTGGAAGTCGGCCAACTCCTTGCCGATGTTCCGCGAACCGGAATGCAGCATCAACCAGACAGAACCGGTCTCATCGAGACAGAACTCGATAAAATGATTACCCGATCCGAGCGTTCCCATCTGCTTCGTGGCACGTTCCTGGCGGAATTTGACCGCATCGGCGATCCCCCCGAACCGCCCCCAGAAGTCGTCCCATCCCGCCGTCGGGAACCCGTGCAGCTTCCCCGGGTCCACCGCGTCGCCGTGCATCCCCCGGCCGACCGGAATGGCCTGCTCGATCCTGGAGCGCAGCCGTGACAGGTCGCCGGGAAGATCGTTCGCGGTGAGGGACGTCTTGACGGCGGACATCCCGCAGCCGATGTCCACCCCGACCGCGGCCGGGCAGACCGCGCCCTGCATCGCGATCACCGATCCGACCGTCGCCCCCTTGCCGAAGTGGACGTCCGGCATGACGGCGAGACCCTTGATCCACGGCAGCGTGGAGACGTTGCGCAGCTGCTGCATCGCCACGTCCTCGACCGACGCGGGGTCCGCCCACATCCGGATGGGGACCTTCGCTCCCGGCACCTCTACGTACGACATAACTCCTCGATTCCCCCGAAAAGACTGAAAGCGCAAAACCGGTGCCAAGATCGGCAAACCTGTCGGCCGACCGGCATTCACAGCGGCGCGTGCGATACACATTGTGTCCATCGGCCGCCTTCGAGCGGCAACCCGTTTTCCGTACCGAAGGGAGCCTGGGACGGTGCGAGACATGGCGTACGTACCCGGCGTCGCGCTTCTGGCAGCGCTCGTCGTCGGCTGCAGCGCCGGCTCCGACAGCAACGCGAACGGCGCCGACAGCAAGGCGGGCAGCCCGACGGTCACCCCCGCGCCCCCGGGCAGGTACGAGACCTTGCCCGCCCCCTGCCGTGCCGTGCCGCGCGGCATGCTGAAGGACCTGCTGCCCGGCGCCGCGGAGCTGCCCGGGGACCAGCAGGAGAAGGTGTTCCGGGGGTCCGCGTCCGTCACCTACGACACCGACCGCAAGGTCGGCTGCGGTTGGAAGTCCGACGCGCCGAACGCCACCCGCAGCCTCTCCATCGACTTCGAGCGGGTCGTCTCCTACGACCCCGCGGTCAGCGACGACGACCGCGCCGACACGGTGTACGCGAAGAAGGAGAAGGCCGCCGGCCTGTCGTCGTCGTCGACCCCCGGGCCGGACACGGAGAAGAACACCGGGACCCCGGGCGAGAAGGACAAGGGCAAGGGCGCCGACAAGGACAAGGCGGAGGGCGCGGCGGGGAACGCCACGGCCTCGGCGGACGGATCGGCGGACCCCTCGTCCTCCTCCTCGCCCTCCGGAGAGGCTTCCGCAGACGCCGACGACGACACCGCCGAAGAGACCGGCGGAGGCGGCAACGAGGGCGAAGACGGCAGCACCGACCCGGAGGACGTCCTCCCCTCGCGCGTCCTCGACAACCTCGGAGATGCCGCATTTCTGCATGATCTGCCCACTCGGGCAGGTTCCACCGCACAGCACCGCACGGTGAGCGTGGTATTCCGCACATCGAACGTGGTCGTGACCGTCCGGTACGCCGAGCAGCCGGCCCTCATCACCCAGGTGCCCGACAGCGGGGAACTCCAGGAGAAGGCCCAGGCACTGGCCCGGAAGCTGGCCGAGACGCTCAGCGAATAGACCCCGCCCCACGGGCCCCCGACCGGCCGGATTCCGGCCTCCGGGGGCCCTCGGCGGCGGCACGGGACGGCCGCCGGCCGTCGTACCGTGGCTCTTCGGAAGACGTACCGACCCGCTACCGAGCCCACCCGTACACCGCACGAACCGAGACCTCCAGCACCGAGAGCTCCGTGCCATCCGAGTGAAGGAACCATGCACCGATCAGCCCCGCGCCTGTCCCGCATCCTCGCCTGCGCCGCCGTTCCGGTGATGCTCGTAGCCGTCGGCTGCTCGTCGGACTCCGGCTCCGGCTCCGACAGCAAGAAGAACGCGGGCTCCTCGTCGTCCGGCACCCCCAGCGCCAAGCCCACGGAGCCCACCGTCGAAGCGGCGAGGTTCGACGATCTGCCCGACCCGTGCACCTCGGTCACGAAGAAGACGATCAAGGACCTGGTGCCCGGGGCCAAGAAGGAGAACGGCACCGCCGGCCGGTCCAACGACCTTGCCGCGCGGAGCAGTTGCTCCTGGAACGGCCTGGACGACAAGGGCGTCGACGGCTCGCAGTACCGCTGGCTGGACGTCGGCTTCACCCGCTTCGACTCGGACCAGTCGCTGGGCAGCGGCGCCAAGCGCGCCACCGCCGAGTACACGAAGCAGGTCACCAAGGCCAAGGCCTCCGAGGGCGCCGAGAAGGTCGCCGCCGAGCCCACCGCGGGCATCGGCGAGGAGGCCACCACCGTCACCTACGGCCTCAGCAAGACGGACGAGGACTTCGCGTACGCCACGGTCGTGGCGCGCACGGGCAATGTCGTCGTCACCCTGACCTACAACGGCGCGGGTTACGCGGGCGCCAAGACGCCCTCGTCCGCGAGCATCGTCAAGGGCGCCGAGAAGGCGGCGAAGGAAGCGGTCGCCGCCGTCGCCGACACCGCCGACGCCAAGGTCACTCCTCCGGCGAAGGGCGGCTCGGAGGACAGCGAGAAGGGCAGCGCGAAGGACGGAGCGAAGGACACGGCCAAGGGCGGCGACAGCGACAGCCCCAAGTCGACGACGAAGCCGAAGGCGAAGTCGAGCTGACGGCCCGCCCGGGCGCCCACCCCCGCGACGGGACCTGACGCCCGCGACGGGACCTGACGGCCCCACGGCGCCGCCAATACGCGGGTCCAGCAAGCACGTTGGAAAGCCCGGCCCCCTTCGGAGGCCGGGCTTTCCCCCTCCCCGCGCAACACAACTCGCACACATGTGCCAGGCTGTGCCATCGCCAGGCGCTGAAGCCGGGTCCGGGTACAGAGGTCGGGGAGGGGATCGCGCGTGGCCGCGATGCAGCTGACACGCACGCACCGCATACTCATCGGGATCGTCGTCGCCGGTGCGGTGCTCATCGCCGCGATCGGTTTCGCGGGTTCCTACGCCGCCGTGCGCGAGCTCGCGGAGGACAAGGGATTCGGCGAGTTCGCGGTGGTCTTCCCCATCGGCATCGACGCGGGCATCTGCGTCCTGCTCGCCCTGGACCTCCTGCTCACCTGGATGCGGATCCCGTTCCCGCTGCTGCGCCAGACGGCGTGGCTGCTGACCGCCGCGACGATCGCGTTCAACGGCGCCGCCTCCTGGCCCGACCCGCTGGGCACCGCGATGCACGCGGTGATCCCGGTGCTGTTCGTCGTCTCCGGAATGGGCGGAGTTGCATCTGGTTCGGCATTCCGCACAGTGCGGGAGATGAGCGTAAGAGCAGGTCAGCTCGGCAGGGTCAACGAAGGTGGGCGGCACGTGGTGGCGGCCTGAGCTGGGCTTTCATGGGCTCGCGTAACCGATTCAACGATGTTGCGTTAGACGCAACATGAATCAGGCGGTGGATCTGACGGGTTCCGCACACCTCGTGCTGGCCGGCGTGGAGATGCGACTCAATCCGGAGTCGGCGGTCTTCGATGCGATGCTGGAGGGCTGGGCCCGGCAGCAGCGGTCGCGGTTCCTGAAGTGGGATTCGACGATCAAGCCTCGGCTACAGATGGTGCGCCGGTTCTGGCGGTACACGAACCAGTACCCCTGGCAGTGGGAGCCTGCCGAGGGCGAGGCCTTCATCAGCCAGCTGCAGACCCGGGAGAAGGGGCTGGCGAGCTCAACCGGGCGCGGGTACGAGAACCAGCTGAAGATGTTCCTCGAGTACGTCACCGATCCTCGCTACGGGTGGCTCGCGCTGTGCCACGAGCAGTTCGGGCAGGTGCCGATGCAGATCTGGCACGAGCTGAACACCGCCACGCACACCGCCGAGTACGAAGGTGACCCGCGACGCCGACCGCTGTCGTACGACGAAGTACAGAGGCTGTTCGACGCGCTCGACGGGCGGGTGGAGGAGATCCGGGCGCTGAAGCGCAAGGGAGTGCTGTGTGCACTGCGGGACTCCGCGATGATCAAGACCTACTACGCCTACGGGCTGCGGCGTCGTGAGGGCCTGGGACTCGATCTCGCGGACCTACGGCGCAACCCGAAGATCGCCCATTACGGGAAGCACGGGGCAGTGTTCGTACGGTGGGGCAAGTCGTCGAAGGGGAGCCCGCCCAAGCGGCGCACGGTGTTCACGATCTCGGAGATGGACTGGATCGTGGAGGTGCTGGAGCACTACCTGGCCGAGGTACGGCCCAGATTCAGCCCGGGGGCACATCCTGCCATCTGGATGACCGAGCGGCGGGGGCGAATCTCGAAGCGGTCGGTGAACGAGGCGTTCGCCGCTGCCCGGGACGCGGCGGGTCTGGAGAAGGAGCTGGACCTGCACTGCCTGCGGCACTCGTACATCACGCACGCGATCGAGTTCGGGTATCCGGAGAAGTTCGTGCAGGACCAGGCCGGCCACGCCTACGCCAGTACCACGGCTCTTTATTCGGGGGTCGGGGACGACTTCCGCAACCGGCTGGTGCGCAAGCAGTTGTCCCAGAGGTACCCCGGCCTGTGGGAGGACTCGAAGTGATCAAGAAGATGGGCTATCAGTGGCATCTGCGCCGCCTGATGGCCGAGCAGGAGATGTACCAGACGTCGGATCTGGTTCCGTTGCTCGCGGAGCGCGGGATCGTCCTCTCGCGCGAGCAGGTGTTCCGGCTGGTCACCCAACCACCGCAGCGGATGTCCATGGACACCCTGGCCGCGTTGTGCGACATCCTCGGCTGCACCCCGAACGACCTGGTGGAAGTGCAGGTCGTCAACCAGCAGGTCCGCAAGACCGCGGACGGTGGTGGGGAGCCATCAGCGCCCATCCCGATGGTGCGGCGTACGTCGATCCGGCGTCCGGAGGGGATGTGACGGTGATCGACCGGACCGCACGGAACACAGCGAAACGGGCGACGTCAGCGCAGAGGCGCGAGGATGCAGAATCATCGGTCGCGGCCCAACTCGCTGCCGCTGTTGCAGGGTTGACCCAACCTGCCGCGGTGAACCTGCTGGAGCGGTCCCGACCGTTCACCACGCGCACCCTGGAGGATCTAGCCGCCCACCTGGGCGCTCACGGCGATGCGCTGACGTCAGGCCGCTCGAGCGGGCCGAAGCTGCTGCTGAAGGTGATCTGGGTGCTGTACGCGGCCGGGTACCCAGTGACGCGCCCGGCGTGCGCGGGTTGCGGAAAGGTACGCGAGGACCTGCCCCTCGTGCGGGCGGAGGGCCGCCTGTGCAATGGCTGCATCAGCAAGGCACGCCACACGGTGGGCACGTGCGCCCGGTGTGGTCGCGAGAACATTCGTCTGCACTCCAAGCAGCCGGGCGGCGACTGGTGCCAGGCATGCTATTTAGCCCAGAAGCGGGAACCGTGCCGGGAGTGCGGCCGGAACCAACGTGTGTCCACCCGGCTGCCCGACGGCACGTCGCTGTGCCCGCGCTGTCACACCAAGCCTGAAGAACCCTGCGACAGTTGCGCGAGCTCGGCGCCCACCGAGGCACGCCCGGCGAAGGTATGCCCGAAGTGTTTCAGCGGATTTCGCCGCGCTCGCCTCCTCTGCGGCGGTTGCGGCGAGCCGCGTGTGATCGTCCAGCGTGCCCGGAACGGCGAGCCCGCCCTCTGCCAGGACTGCTACCGCACCCCCGAAGCCGTATGCCATCGCTGCGGACGCACCCGCCCCTGCTACCACGCCCGCACCGACAAACCGGTGTGCGGCACCTGCACGGAGCGCCCCGCCGCCACCTGCACCCGCTGCCGTCGCCAGCGGCCCATCTCCGCACACTGGCCCCTGGGCGCCGTATGCCAGACCTGCTACCTCAAGATCCTGCACACCCCGGCCGCGTGCGCCCTCTGCCACGGCACCCACCCGCTGACCGGCCGGGCCGCAAGCGGAGCCGGACTGTGCGGACCGTGCGCCGGATACCCCGTCGACTACGCCTGCGCCTCCTGCGGCCGCACCGGCTACCTCCACGCCGCCGGTCGCTGCGCCTACTGCGTCCTCGACGACCGCCTGCGCACACTACTCACCGGCCCCGACGGACAGATCACCGCGCAACTCCGCCCACTTCTAGAGGTGTTCTCCCAGGTCGACAACCCTGCCGATGCCATCGAGCGTTGCGCCGGCAGCCCCTCCCTTCGCCGGCTCGCCCAACTCGCCGCATCAGGAGAACCGTTGACCCACGAGAGCCTGGACGCATTCGGCTCCGGGATGAGCGTCAATTACCTCCGCGACCTGCTCGTCCACAGCCGCGTCCTGCCGCCCCAGGCGGATGACGTCGAGCGGATCCCCGCCTGGCTGGAGACCCAGCTCACCACCCGCCCCGCCCACCACGGCACCCTCTTGCGCCCCTTCCTGCACTGGTTCCTCCTCAAGCGCGCCCGCCGCCGCGCCACCAACCGCCCCTACAAGGCCAGCGACGAATACGGACTGCGCGCCCGTCTCGGCCAGGCCCTGCACCTGCTGAAGTGGCTAGACGACCAGCACCTCGCCCTCGACGCCTTGAACCAGCATGTCCTCGACATCTGGCTCTCCGAGGGCACCACCGCCCGCCGCGACATCAGCTACTTCCTGAGCTGGACCGCGGCACGCCGCCTCACCGGATCCCTCACGGTGCCGCCCCGCCCCGCGGACCAGCCCACCGCCTTCCTCGACGAAGACAACCAGTGGCCCCTCCTGCAACGCTGTCTCACCGACACCACCCTGCCCCTCGACACCCGCTGCATCGCGGCCCTCAGCCTGCTGTACGGCCTACCCCTTCAACGCCTGCGGCATCTGACGTGTGATCAACTGGAGCGGACAGCGAAGGGCGACACCGTCCTGAAGATCGGCTCCAGCCCGCTGCCCCTGCCGCCCCCACTCGCTGATCTCCTGATCCGCCTGGCCACCGCTCCCCCGCCCCGCCGCCGCTCGGCCTTCCAGTCCCCCGACGGCGAGACGCAGCCCGCCTACCTGTTCCCCGGCGTCTCCCCCGGGCGCCCAGTAAGCCCGCAAACCATCCGCTCCCGCCTCAAGAGCCTGGGCATCACCGCACGCCCCACCCGCAATTCAGCCCTCGTCGCCCTCGCCTCCGACTTCCCCGCCGTGATCGTCGCCGACTACCTCGGCATGCACATCAGCACCACCACCCGCTGGGTCAACTACATCCGCAAGGACTGGGCCACCTACGTCGCCGCGCGCACCGAAGACACCAAGAATCGCGCAGGCTCCAGCGATACAGGCACGCCAACGTTGGTCCGTACCCCCGGCGGCTAGTGGACGGTGGCCCACCGGGTCCCCACCGCCAGCGCGCAGCAGATCGCCAACGCTGCACATGCATGGCGCATATGCACCGCACCCGTGCAACGGCGGGTCCCGAATGCGCCGTGCTACCTACTCGTCGTCACGCCCCCACTCGTCCGGGATCTCCGCGGCCAGATCCGCTCCTCCGTAGCCGGCGAATACCTTCTTCAGGACGCCGAGCAGATCACGGCGATTCTCTACGCTGAGCCCGGAAAGGAAAATCTCCACCAGGTGCGCGACGTGGACCCACCGGCTGTCGTTGCTCCACATGCTCGCCTGTCCAACGAGCTCGAGCCAGGTCCCCTCATCCGCAATCTCCGACGTTGGGTTTCTGAGCAGCCAGTGCAGGCGGGCACTCACAGGATCGCGAAGTATCTCCTCCCGCATGAAGGCGACTTGGGCCGAGCTCTGCTGGCGGGTCAGATTATCGAGTTCCAGCTGGCGCCGCATGGCCAAGCGCCGTTCTGCCTGTTCCCGGACGCCTTCCTCGACGTCCAGGGTGACGCTAGCTCTCAACACCCTTACCGGGCCGTCTTCGTGAGGAAGTCGAATTGCCAATTCGTGATTGATCGCATTCTCCGTGGCCTCTCTCCGGAGAACTGTGGCCTCCCCGGCCATCTTCTCGGCGATCAATTGAGCCCACATCGACACGGCAACTCGAGAGTCGGTCCCTGCGAATTCTCCCAGAACCTCCCACTCAATACGGACGTATGCCCGAAAGTGCAGCTCACTGTCCCGACTTGGCCAGATATCCTGGAACTGGTACCTCCATTTCCTGGGGGTGAGGGCAGGCTCCTTAATGACATCACCCTGGGCGCTCCGGCGTTGTCTCCTACCGATCATCCCGCTCAACTTCCACTCCCTCGCGGGAGTTCACGCCTTGCGCCTGCGGGAGAAGGTCAAGCGCGCGAGCCTTGTCCGAGTGCACTGCATCTTCTATCTCACGCCGGAGATCTTCCCTCCGTCGCTGCTCTTCCGTCTTGGGGAACGGAGGCTGCCAGACGTTCATGCGGTCGATCAGCCTGTGCCTCGGGCGAGCCTGCCCCGTATCTCCAGGTTCGTCTTGGACTGCCCTGCGCAGCACTCTGACCGTGGTCTCGCGTGTCTCCACATCTTCCAGTGCTGCGTTCAACCAGAGGTCCAGCGCGCCACGGCATTGCTCCTCATCGACGCTCGGGTCAAGAGCAGCCCGCCAGCCCGTGGAGAGGTCGTCTCTTGCCGGTGTCCAGCCCATGGAATCTTGTCCAGCCAGAAGAGCCGGGAGCGGAGCTCCTTGCTCGCCCACTGCAAGTTCGGCCAGCGCAACGAAACCTCGACGGCCAGCGGCCTGGCGGCTTTGATCAGTCGAAGCGCACCATTTGATCACTTCGCTGAAGAGTGTGCTGCGTACCGAGTCTTCTTCCCAGAGCTTCTGGACAGCTGTGTTCACCGCCTTGATGACGCCCGGATCCGAAGAGGTAGCGACGTGACGCAAACGCACCAGAGCCTTGCCTGGATAGGTAATTCCGAATTCTCCGGCACAGACGTCGGCCACGGCCGCTTTCAACGAAGCATCCTCGTTAGGCTTCTTCGCCCAATCGTAGAGAACTTGGTGGGTGTCACGACCGATCACAGGATGGAGCGCGGCTGCTGTGACCAAGCGCACGACGGCCTGCTCTAGCGTGTTTTCCTTGCGCCAGGCAGTAACGATCGTTGACAGATTCTCCGGTGTGCCGTGACGCGCAGCCCACCGAAGGGTGAAGAACGCCATGCGCTCTGCCAGAAGAGCGCGCTCATCAGAGTTGAATTCCTTTACACCTTGAGTGGTGGACCGCAAAGGTGCCTTCGCCATCCATTTCAGAAAGCCTTCCCGCCCGAGGGGCCGATCTCTCCAGAAATAGTCCAGGACAGCCTCATCCCATCCAGGCTTGGAGAACTCGACGTAATCACCATTCAGGCGGGCATCGACGGAATCGACGAGCTGGATAACGCCGATGTCGTCCTGCCCCTGCAGCTCGGGCTGATGCCCTCCGATCATTTCTGCCAGCGCACCGGTCTGACTGTAGATATGACCGATCGGCGCCCCACGCAAGGCCGCTGCAACCACAAGGAAGTTGCGCTCAAATCCTGTGCGCTGAGCCTTCTTGTGCCATTTGAGAAGTTGCGAGAACCAGTTCTTGCGGGCTGACACAACACTGAGGACTCTTCTATTGAATACCTCATCATCCGTCACACCCAAAGCTCCGTCAGTCGATTCAATCTCCGAATCGACATCGGAGAGATCCTCAAATGATGCGCTGCACGCCTGGAGAATGAGATCGACCATTTCCATGGCCGCGCTCGGACTCTGGCCGACCAGGAACGGCTGGATCCGATGATCATCAGTCCACCGGCGAGCAGTGTCATCGGAGAGATCTAGGCGAAGCCACGCCCTGGCGATATTGACTGCATCCGGCCGTTCCAGCTCCCTGGCAATGACGGATGCGCCGCCTCCCACGCGTTCCCACTGATCCGTGTCAGTAAGGACGACGAGCCGGGACGACGTACTCCGAAGGATCCCAGCGATCTCATCCAGCGTTCGTCCGAACTTAGTCGAAACCGAGAACTCGTCCTCGTCCGGAGGTAGTTCGAGTAGGAACGCACAGTTGTCTATACGCGGCATTCGGCGCGCTTGAAAGTTGATGTCGATGCCGTAGCTGAGGGTACGAACAGACATTCCGGCGCGGCGGAGCTCGGCGAGCAGGTGGACTGCAGTCGTCTTTCGCCCAGATCCCGCGCCCCCTGAAATGACCGAGATGGAACCGGGGGCCGCTAGGTCTGCACGGACCTTTTCATACCCTCGAGGACGAACAAACACCGCCCGAATCAGATCCAGGTGATCATCATCCAGTTGCTGATGATCAGCCATCTGATCGATTACCGCAGTGAGCTCCACACCAGTCACGCGGCCGAAGTTGAAGCCAACAGCCTGCCGTACCAGGGCAGCGAGTTCCGCCAGGCGAGGGATCTCTGTCAGCAGTTCAGCCGGAACACCTGACAGCGACTCGCGAAGGGAGTTCTCACCTGCCGGCATATTGCTACCACCGACTGGAATCGATGAATCACCGGGTTCCGGAGTCGAGAGCCACACGCCGCTTTCCGAAGCGGGTTCGTCATTATCTGCCGACCCAACTGTTCCAGCCGTCTCCGCCGCCCGGTCGGAGTAGGCCGCCGCCACGTCGGTGGCAGATTCGTTAGCACCCACTCCTGAAGCTGGAGGGGTTAGATAACTCCTCGGCTCTTCCGAAACCCCTTGC
Organism: Streptomyces sp. NPDC102283; assembly: GCF_044766265.1. Taxonomy (NCBI): domain Bacteria; kingdom Bacillati; phylum Actinomycetota; class Actinomycetes; order Kitasatosporales; family Streptomycetaceae; genus Streptomyces; species Streptomyces sp. NPDC102283. Next base: position 41,056 of record NZ_JBIWLQ010000005.1, on the reverse strand, counting down.
AGGATCCCAGAGTCATCGGGCTGGGTTTCTTCTCCAGCATCGATTCCCGTTACAGCGGTCTGGCTAACCTTGGGATAAGCTCGATCAGCTCCGTCCACGCTCTCACCAAGCCACCCTCTTCCGGATCGACCAAATGGGCTTGGATTCGTACTTTCATCCGGCTCCTCAACCTCCGAAGCCCCTTCGCGACTTAGACCTGCGCCGACCCCATTATCCCCCGACACCTGCCCAATGGGATACCCTTCTTGATCTGGCGTCTGATCACTGTATGCCTGGCCGGGAAAAGATGCCGCCCCTGACACAGGGTAATTCGGCGGCGCGGAGTAAAGGTTCTCAGCATTTCGCTTGCCGTCTACCGGGAGGGGGTGGCCATCACCAGTGTCATTTTCTTGCGAGTCCTGCTCTTCCGTAACGTCTTGATCGGCTGCACGATCCGAGGCGTCTCGACTGAAGAAGCCAGGCCTCCAGCGTCCGGCCGACCTGCCAACTACGGGGATTTCACCGTCGTGGTCTTCGTTTTCCGTATTCATTCAATCCCCCCGAATTTCAAGCGACTATCCATAGTTCAGCGAGGCGCTCTGCTATTCAAGACGCTTGACGCGAGCCCCAACAATCTTCGATCCCTTGTGCGCCGTATCAATGTCTTGGTTCACTTCGGCCCGAGCCGATGCCCCAGCAGACTCCACGTCGATGCCGGTCACCTCGTCGTGGGCGTTGGTAACTTTCTGCCGGATCCTGATTCCAGACTCGGATGAGTTATCGTCAGAAATCGCGAACTCAAGGCCATAGATCTCTTCTAGGGCGCGACGCACGCGCCCTAGATTGCGTCGAAGCCGTACATCCTGGCCGTCAAGCTCAGTCGCCCCTACGTACTCTTCCAAGGCCTCCGCCAAGAGCTCGAGCTCTTGGCCCCGCCGTTCAAGGATCGTGTCATCGGGCCGGAACCGGTCAACCGACGAAGCCACGATCCCTGTTGCCGCTACCGGGACTTCCTCCGCCGGCACGGCTACTCCAGCTCGCCGGTCTCGCCGACGCTGCAGGAGAGCCCCCAGCTGACCATAGAGGAACCCGAAGGCCTGAGTGGCGGCAGACGCCGCCAAGACCGGAAAGCCCAATTCGCTCACTTTGTCCACCCCTGTGAAGCCACGGCGTTCCCCACGCCTGAGTGCCCCTATGACTATCAGGAGGACAAGTTCGCGTCCTCAAACACCCCGAAGTTGGCTGAGAACGGTACGCCAGTCCAAGGCAAGGTGGTGAGCAGCCCCCTGAGCACCGACTGCATGCGAGAGTTCGGCAGTGAAGACATCAACTACCCGCTGGCTGCTTGCACCTTTCAGCAGCTGGCGAGCCCGACGCCTGGTAAGCGGGCACGGCGGAACCTACTCCTACGAGACCGCCTGGCAGACAGTTCGGCTACGCCAACACCCAGATGAAGTGCCGTACGTCCTCCATGCCGCTCGACGGTCCACGGAGGACCAAGGTCCATCTGCACCGCCGCACGCCGGGCATTGATCAGAGCGCTCCTTATAGGTGCTCGCTGTCCAGCTGTGGACCACTCACTGATAGCTCACTCCGCAAGTGCCGAGGCAGCCCGGCTGCGATCGGCGCGAGCGCGGACATCACCGCCGACAACTTCATCGAGGACACGCGCATCACGCGCTGGTTGCTCTCTCCCCTGCCCACGGGCGCGGATCGAACCTGGCCAACCAGCGATGCCGACCCGAGCAAAACGCCCTTGATCGCAAGGCTGCAGGCAGCCCGCAGCGCGGCAGCGGCTCAGGAAGAGGGGCATGCCGTGGACTGCGGACCAGGGCACCGCGCAGGACCTGCGCCACTGTGTTTTATCGGCATCCAAACGTCCGCCCATAAGATGGCGGAATGAGCATGGAGGATGCACAGAAGGTTCCGGACGTGGTGGAGGACGTGTACGAGGGCCGGGCAACCGGCGTCGAGGTCGAGGATCCGGGGCAAGAGGAGAACCTGATCCAGCGGCCGTGGAATCCCGAGCAGATCCGGGTGTCGACGAGGTCCTTTTCGCTGCGCAACATCCTTGACCTGATCGACGAGAAGTCACTGGAGCTCGCGCCCGACTTCCAGCGCGGCCTGGTCTGGCGGCCGGACCAGAAGTCGTTGCTCGTCGAGTCCCTGCTGTTGCAGATTCCACTCCCGGCGTTCTACTTCGCCGAGGACAGCGACAGCGCCTTCCGCGTCGTGGACGGCCTCCAGCGGCTGTCCACACTGCATGCCTTCGTCCGCGGGGCGAGCCATGGGTTCACGCTGACCGGCCTTGATCACCTGCATGACCTACAAGGAGCTCGGTTCACTGACCTCCCTGTTCCGTTCCAGCGCCGGATCAACAACACGCAGCTGATCGTGAACGTGATCGATCCGTCCACGCCCCGTGAGGTGACATACGAAATCTTCAAGCGGATCAACACCGGAGGTACGCCGCTCAACGCGCAGGAGATCAGGCACTGCATGAGTCGGCCGCGCAGCCGCGACATCCTCAAGCGCATGACCCATACGGATGCTTTCGACACGGCCACCGGTGGCCGTCTAAAGGGGCACATCAGGATGAACGACCGTGAGATGGCGTTGCGCTTCTCGGCGTTCTGGCTGCGGGGTCTGGACGCCTATCACGCCCATCCGGTGATGGAGACCTTCCTGATGGAGACCACCGAGCTGCTGGACGATCCTAAGGAGGTGTCCGACGAGCGCGTCGCGGAGTTGGAGGCTGCCTTCGAGCAGGCGATGGTCAATGCGCGCCTTGTCTTCGGGGAACATGCCTTCCGTAAGTGGCCGCGGGGAGCCGAGTGGCGCAGTCCGATCAACCGCGCGCTCTTCGAGACCTGGTCCATCGCGTTGGCTGGACATGATGCTGACGACTTGTCCCGTCGGCGTACAGACATCGTGCGCAGCGCCCGGGACCGAATGACCGAGGACATGGCTTACCTGGAATCGATCACCTCGTCCACCGCGGACCGGCGCAGGGTCGACTATCGGTTCACCGCTGCGGCCAAGGACACGGAGGCAGGACGTTGATCGACTCCCTGGAGATCAAGAACTTCAAGTGCTTCCGCTCCGCCTCGTTCGTCATGCGCCCGCTCACCGTCCTGACCGGCGTCAACGGCGGAGGCAAGAGCACGCTGATTCAGTCCCTGCTGCTGGCCAGGACCACCGCCTCCTCCCCCGGAAAGGCCGTTCCGCTGAACACACCGAGCGGGCTCACCCTGGGGGAGGCCCGCGACGTACTGCATTGGGATGCCTCGGAGCTCACGCTCGAGGTAGGACTGCGTGGCCGAGATGGCGCAGATGCGTGGTCGTGCGAGTTCAACCTGCCGCAGGACGAGCACGCCCTGTATCTGCAGGCAGAGCGCACCGAGCTGCCTGCCTCCCTGGGCCTGGATCGGCAGGGGCCCGGCTTCACATATCTGTGCGCCGAGCGCCTTGGCCCCCGTGACACGCTGTCCGTCTCCGCGGATGAACCCGACCGTATCGGTGTAGGCATTCAGGGCGAGTTCACCGCCCAGGTTCTGGCGCTGCGTGAGACACGGGCGGTCAAGACCCGAAGCGAGGTACGACCCGAACTCCGTCACCCAGACGTCGACAGTCCACAGCCCCGCCTCCAGTCCGAGGCGTGGGCATCGGACATCATTCGTCCGATCCGCATCACGGCGCAGCTGGCCGTGGGAATCATGGCGAGCACAGTCCGCTTCATGGAGCTGGCGCAGGGGGCCGAACAAGTACGCCCGGCGAACACAGGGTTCGGTGTCTCTTATGCTCTGCCGATCGTTGTCGCGGGGTTGCTGACCGAGCCAGGGGATCTGCTGCTCGTCGAGAATCCCGAGGCTCATCTGCACCCCGCAGGTCAGTCCAAGCTCGGCCGATTCCTGGCCCGCGTGGCCGGAAGCGGTGTACAGGTCATCGTGGAAACCCACAGTGACCACGTTCTCAACGGAGCACGACTGGCGGTTGCGCAGGATCACTCACTCGCGGCGGCGGACATGATCGTGCACTACTTCGACCACGACCGGACGGTGCCGATCCAGACCGACCCGCGGGGAGAACTCAGCCACTGGCCTGCCGGCTTCTTCGATCAGATCGAGAGCGACCTGGGGAGGCTGGCCCGTGCCAGGCGCGCCCGATGACGACTACCGCATGCTCCTGGGCGAGGAGGCCCTTGACTGGCGTGGGCTGACGGATGCGGAACTGCGCCGAGCACTCGATACGCTCGCGGACTTGCTGGAACCGCTGGCCGACGGCCGGAAGGTCGCGTTGATGACCTCCGCCTACGACACCGAGTGCCTGCCGTCGATCAGCCTGGTCGACGCCCTGTACTCGCCCGACGGCGGGCTGCCGCACAGTGAGCGGCGCCGTCTGCAAGTACTACTGGACAAGTGCCGGAGCGTGGAACCGGAGGATGACGACGTTCCTCAGCCGGTGAGACAAGACAACGGGGCGTGGAGCGAGCCGTCCTGGGGCATGGCCCATGCGCTGGCCCGGGCCGCTGGGGGCAGAGCGATGTCCTGTCTGGTCGGGTCGATCGCCAATCCCCGGAGGACGACAGGCCTCGACTGGCCGTCGGGATGGCTCACCGTCGAGCGTGACGCGGACGCGGGTCGTGACCACGTGGCTCTGCACCTGCTGCGAGTGTCCGAAGACGAGGCCGGTTTCTGGCGTGGAGTCCTCACCCGCGAACTCGTTCCGGAAGATAACTTTTTTGCGCTGTCCGATCGCGCTTTCCCCCGGCTGCTCCTCTCGGACTCCCTTCGCTTCCACCATTTCGACGGCTCTTACGCGGACGTCCTGCCCTGGTTGGTGAAGTTGCTTGGTCTGCTGAGCGATCATTTCGCCCATGCACTGCTCATCTGCGGTGGCGACCAGAAGAAGGTTCAGGCTCGGTTCAGCGCCCTGGGCGTCGACATCTCCCCTGAGAGCCCCAACACGAAGAAGAACGCGAAGGCATGGGAACAGCACCTGGTCTCCTACGCGGGCGAGACATATCGCTGCGAGTGGCATGGAAAGCGACTGTGGGACCGGGATCGAGTGCACTTCTCACTCCCGATCAAGAGGCATGAAGACCGGATTCTGATCGGGATCTTCGCCGAGCATCTGCCCGTCTGATCCCGGTCCCACCGGCTTGATGTTGGTGGAACCGCGATCAGTTCAGGCCCGCTCGTCGTCAGCGTGGAGGAGGTCGCTCGGCCTGGGGGCGACGTCGTTGAAGCTGACGGGTTCGCCGATGCTGCTGGTGACCTCGTATGCCTCGATCGATGGGTACGAGGCCTTCGCCCTCAAAACATCAGCCTGGGCACCGCCGGAATAGTGCACCCCAGGAATAACGCCACTCCGCCAGCGTCGAGGCCGCCCGGCACGCGGTGGGCCGGATCGCGGACATCACGGCCGACAAGCACATGGAGGGCGTGCGCCTCACCCGCTGGCTGCTCTCCCCCGTCCCCACGTTCAAGCTGTGGCGGCGGATGAAGCTGTGGGAGCTGCGCAGTTACGAGCAGGTCATCAAGCTCGAACAGGACCGGCTGATCTACCAGGCCCGGCTCCAGGCCCGCTTCGGCCGCAACTGGCGGCGCAAGGCCCCGATCGAGTCGATGATGCCGCTGCGCCTCGCGAAGTACGGCGTGCCGCTCGCCGACACCGCCCCGGCCGGGCTCGCCGCCGCAGGCATCGAGCCGGCCCTGCTGCCGCCGGTCGAGGGGTCCCGCCCGAAGGCGGAGCTGCCGTACGAGCCCCAGCGGGATCGGACGGGCGAACAGGAGCACGGCCGTGAGCAGGGGTACGCGGGCGGCCCCGGGCACGACGAGCAGCACCCCCAGCAGCACCCCCAGCCGCAGGACCAGCAGGACCCGCAGAGCCGGCAGAACCCGCAGGACCGGCAGAACCAGCAGGACCAGCAGGCCCGGCAGAACCAGCAGGACCAGCAGGCCCCGGTGCCTCAGCAGCAGGAGCCCGCCGCCCCGGCCACGCACGACAGCCCCTGGTTCGCGGCGCAGAAGCTGCCCGACGGCGCCCCGCACCACAGCGCGTACGACCCGCAACAGAGCGAGGGCCTGGAGCACGCCCCGGTCCAGATCCCCTCGGGCCCCGGCCGGACCCGGCCGCTGGGAGACGTGGGCACCATCGGCGCGGTCCCGCACCCCCGCCACGAGGAAGCCCCCGACGAGGCACCCGAGGAGGCCCCCGAGGACGCTTCCGCGGACGCGCCCGAGGACGCGCCGCAGTTGGAGGAGTGGTCCCAGGAGGACGCCGAGTTCGCGAACATGGCCTTCGAGGTGTTCAGCGCCTACACGGACGAGCAGGGCCATTACCCGAGCGCCGAGGCCCTGGAGATCCACCTCGCCGACACCCGCAACGTCCGCCATCCCCGCTCGCGTCAGCTGCTCCAGCGTCTGTGGCCGGAGTTCAAGCAGGCGTACGTCCCGGCGCGGTCGACGGTCGACCAGACCGCCTGAGCCTGCCGCTGCGCAGGTGGAAGAAGGCCGCCTGCCCCACGACCAGCAGGGTGTTGGCGCCGAGCAGGGCGAGCCACAGGGCGGTGAGCCCGCCCCGGGCCGACAGCGGGACGGCGACCACTGCCAGCAGGCCGTAGCAGACGGCGAAGGCGAGCAGGCTGGGCACGGTGTCCCTGATCGCGACGAGCCCGAAGCCGAAGACGGCCTGGAGCGCGTCGGTGACGACCACCAGGAGCACCAGGGGCAGCAGGGCCAGTACCTGTTCGCGGGCCCCGAGGTCGTGGGTGAAGAGGGACAGCACCGGGACGCGGAGCACCGCCAGCACACCGCCGATGAGGAGCACCGCGCCGAGGGCCGTGACGACTCCGGCGCGTACGCCGGCGCGCACGCCTCTGACGTCCTTGGCCTTCACGTGGGGCGCCAGCAGGGGAATCGTGGCCTGGCCGACGGCGACGGCCGCGGCGAACATGAGGCCGACCAGGGAGACGGAGATGCTGTGGGCGGCCGCGTTCACGGGGTCGATGCGTGCGGCGGCGACGGCCAGCACGCCGAGGACGGCGAACTTGATGAGGACGGTGCCGGCGAGCGGTACACCGACACCGGCCAGCCTGATCACCGCGCGGACCTGCGGCCGGCCGGGGCCGAGCGGCCGGCCTGCCAGGACGGCGCACCGGCGCAGCCCCCCGTGCGCCACGGTGGCGCTGATCGTGGCGGCCGCCAGCATGGCGATCCCCGCGCCGGGCAGCCCGAGCCCGTCGAGCGGGCCGACGCCGTTCACGAGGATCAGGGAGAGCGCCACGGCCGTGGCGGTTCCCGTCATCCCGGCGCGCATCACGAGCCGGGAGCGGCCGAGGCCGACCAGGGTGGAGGTGGCGGCGTTGCCGATGGCGGCCACCAGGACGCTCGCCGCCATCAGGTAGGGGAACGCGCCCAGTTGCGCCAAGGTCTGGCGCGGTACGCCGGAGGCGAGGCCGATGAGCGGTACCCCGGCGACGGCCAGGGCGCCCAGCAGCCCGGTGGCGATGCCGAGCCAGAGGCTGTCGCGCACCACCGGCAGCAGGGCGTCCGGGTCGTCGTCGTGGGCGGACACGAAGGGCATCACCCCGCGCAGGGCGCCGGCGACGGTCGCGGTGGCCGGGGTGTACACGGCCATCGTGAGGGCGAACGCGGCCAGCGAGGCGGTGGCGTGCCGGCCGAGCAGGGCGGTGTCGACCAGGCCGCCCGCGGTGGAGACGAGCATGGTCAGGTACAGCGGCAGGGCGGTGGCGACGGTGCGCCCGATCAGTTTCCGCCCGGAGGGGCCCGGGGGCGGACCTGTCTCCCGGCCGCCGTGGGGCGGCGGACCCGCCTCCCGGTTGCCGGGGCCGGGTGCCGCTCCGGCCCGCCGCCGGAGGCAGGCGGCCCCCACGGCACGCCGGAGCGCCGCCACCCCGGAATCCTCGGGGTGACGGCGCTCCGGCGCACAGGACGCTAAGCGCCCGGGTATGCGCACCGCTACGCGCCCAGCAGCCTGCGCACCCGGTCCGTCCCCACCGCGAGCAGCAGCGTGGGCAGGCGGGGCCCCGTGTCACGGCTGACGAGCAGCCGGTAGAGCAGCGCGAAGAAGGACCGCTGGGCGGCCTTCAGCTCGGGCGTCGGCTTGGCGTCCGGCTCCAGGCCCGCCAGCGTCTTCGGCACGCCGTAGACGAGCGTGGTGAGCCCGTCCAGCGACCAGTGCGCGTCCAGCCCCTCCAGGAGGAGGCGCAGCGACTCGCGGCCCTGGTCGTCGAGCGAGCCCAGCAGTTCCTTGTCGGGCTCGTCCCGGACGATGGTGCGGGCCTCGGCCGGGACCTGGGTGGTGATCCAGCTCTCGGCGCGGTCGAGGCGCGGGCGGGCCTCGTCCAGCGAGGTCAGCGGGTTGGCCGGGTCCAGCTCGCTGAGGATGCGCAGCGTCTGGTCCTCGGCGCCGGCGGTGATGTCGGCGACCGAGGCGAGCGTCCGGTACGGCAGCGGGTGCGGGGTGCTCGGGAGCTCCCCGGCCGCCGTGCGGACGGCACGGGAGTACGCGGCGGCGTCGGCGGGCAGCACCGTGCCGTCGGCGACCTTGCGGCCCAGCGAGTCCCACTCGTCGTACAGCCGCTGGATCTCCTGGTCGAAGGCGATCTTGAACGACTGGTTGGGCTTGCGGCGGGCGTAGAGCCAGCGCAGCAGCGGCGCCTCCATGATCTCCAGCGCGTCGGCCGGGGTGGGCACCCCGCCCTTGCTGGAGGACATCTTGGCCATGCCGGAGATGCCGACGAAGGCGTACATGGGCCCGATGGGCTGGACGCCGTCGAAGACCTCGCGGACGATCTGGCCGCCGACGACGAAGGAGGAGCCGGGCGAGGAGTGGTCGACGCCGCTGGGCTCGAAGATCACACCCTCGTAGGCCCAGCGCATCGGCCAGTCGACCTTCCAGACGAGCTTGCCGCGGTTGAACTCGCCGAGGCGGACGGTCTCGGCGAAGCCGCAGGCCGAGCAGGTGTAGTTCAGCTCGGTGGTGTCGTCGTCGTAGGAGGTGACGACGGTGAGGTCCTTCTCGCAGTTGCCGCAGTAGGGCTTGTACGGGAAGTAGCCGGCGGTGTTGCCGCTGCCGTCGTCCTCGTCGGCGGCGCCGGAGCCCTCGGCGGCCTCCAGCTCGGCCTCGTCGACCTTCTTCTGCTGCTGCGGCTTCTTGCCGCCCTTGCCCTGAGGGCCGCCGGCCGGGTCCTTCTTCGTCCGGTAGCGGTCCAGGACGGCGTCGATGTCGGCGCGGTGCTTCATCGCGTGCAGGATCTGTTCGCGATAGGTCCCGGCGGTGTACTGCTCCGTCTGGCTGATGCCGTCGTACTCGACGCCCAGCTCGTCCAGGGCCGCCGTCATGGCGGCCTTGAAGTGCTCGGCCCAGTTCGGGTGGGCGGAGCCGGGCGGGGCGGGCACCGAGGTCAGCGGCTTGCCGATGTGCTCGCCCCAGGTCGCGCTGTCGACGCCCGGAATGCCCTCCGGGATCTTGCGGTAGCGGTCGTAGTCGTCCCAGGAGATCAGGTGGCGCACGGTGTGCCCGCGGCGGCGGACCTCGTCGGCGACCAGGTGCGGGGTCATGACCTCGCGGAGGTTGCCGAGGTGGATCGGGCCCGACGGGGACAGACCGGAGGCGACGACGACCGGTTTGCCAGGCGCACGACGCTCCGATTCGGCGATGACATCGTCCGCGAAGCGGGAGACCCAGTCGGTCTCGGTGCTGGTCTGACTCTCGGCCACGGTCGGCACGTCCTTCTCTCGTCTGTCGTTTCCCGATGGGGGCCCGACCATTCTCCCAGCTACCCCCCGCAGCGCGAAAACGGCTTTACGCCCCGTGGGATACTGGGGAGATCCCTTGGACACCCAAGAGAACCCCTCGCACCCCCTACGGAAACGGCAGCCGGACATGGCCTCGGTCCCTTCCCTCGCTTCCACGCTCCAGCAGCAGCTGGCGGACGCCCTGACGGCAGCTCTGCCGGATGCCGGCGCCGCGGACCCGCTGCTGCGACGTAGCGACCGGGCCGACTTCCAGGCCAACGGCATCCTGGCGCTCGCCAAGAAGCTCAAGGGCAATCCGCGGGAGCTGGCCGCCCAGGTCACCGCCGCCCTCCCGGCGGGCGGGCCGATCAAGGACATCGAGGTGTCCGGGCCGGGCTTCCTCAACATCACGCTCACCGACCGGGCGATCGTCGAGACGCTGGCCGCCCGGTCGGCGGACGGCGAGGGCCGGCTCGGCGTGCCGCTGAAGGACGACGCCGGAACGACGGTCGTCGACTACGCCCAGCCGAACGTGGCCAAGGAGATGCACGTCGGCCACCTGCGGTCGGCGGTCATCGGCGACGCCGTGGTCAGGATCCTGGAGTTCACCGGCGAGAACGTGGTCCGGCGGCACCACATCGGCGACTGGGGCACCCAGTTCGGCATGCTCATCCAGTATCTGATCGAGCACCCGGGCGCGCTGAAGCACGAGGACGGCGCGAGCGACGGCGAAGCGGCGATGTCGACGCTGAACCGGGTCTACAAGGAGTCGCGGGTCCTGTTCGACTCCGACGAGGAGTTCAAGGCGCGGTCCCGGGACCGGGTGGTGGCCCTCCAGGCCGGGGATCCCGAGACGCTGGAGCTGTGGCACCGCTTCGTCGACGAGTCGAAGATCTACTTCCACTCGGTGTTCGACAAGCTCGACATGGTGATCGACGACCCGGACATCGTCGGTGAGTCCGGCTACAACGACATGCTGGAGGAGACCTGCCGGATCCTGGAGGAGACGGGCGTCGCCGTCCGCTCCGAGGGTGCGCTGTGCGTGTTCTTCGACGACGTGAAGGGCCCGGACGGCAACAGGGTCCCGCTCATCGTGAAGAAGACGAACGGCGGCTACGGCTACGCGGCGACCGACCTCTCCGCGATCCGGAACCGGGTGCGGGACCTCAAGGCGGACACCCTGCTGTACGTGGTGGACGCACGGCAGTCGCTGCACTTCAAGATGGTCTTCGAGACGGCCCGCCGGGCGGGCTGGCTGAACGAGGACGTCCAGGCCGTGCAGCTCGCGTTCGGCACGGTCCTCGGCAAGGACGGCAAGCCGTTCAAGACCCGTGAGGGCGAGACGGTGCGGCTGGAGGACCTCCTCGACGAGGCGGTCGCGCGGGCCACGGCGGTCGTCCGGGACAAGGCCGACAAGGTGGGCCTGTCCGAGGAGGAGATCGTCGAGAACGGCCGGTACGTCGGCATCGGCGCGGTGAAGTACGCGGACCTGTCGACCTCCGCCGTGCGGGACTACAAGTTCGACCTGGACCAGATGGTGGCGCTGCACGGCGACACGTCGGTGTACCTCCAGTACGCGTACGCCCGGATCCAGTCGATCCTGCGCAAGGCGGGCGACGCGGTCCCGGCCGCCCACCCGGAGGTGGAGCTGGCCCCGGCGGAGCGGGCGCTCGGTCTGCACCTGGACCAGTTCGGCGAGGTCCTCGCCGAGGTCGGGGCGGGCTACGAGCCGCACAAGCTGGCCGCGTATCTCTACCAGCTGGCGTCCCACCTGACCACCTTCTACGACCAGTGCCAGGTGCTCAGCCCGGACAACGCCCCGGAGGTCGTCGAGAACCGGCTCTTCCTGGTCGAGCTGACCGCCCGGACCCTGCACCGGGGGATGGCGCTGCTGGGCATCAGGACGCCCGAGCGGCTCTGACCCGAAGCGTCCGTACGTACGTGGGCCCCGGCACGGGTGATGTGCCGGGGCCCACGCGCGTAGGGCGGGGTCAGGGCGCGGTGAGTTCCACGACGACGTCGTAGACGGCCGGGTTCGGGGTGACCGGTTGCCTCGTCCCCTCGCGCGCGGCCCGGGTGCGGGAGGCGAAGTCGGGGTCGGCGGTGGCGGCCTCCCACGCCTCCTGGCTCTGCCAGTGGGAGACGTTGACGAGCTGGAAGCGGGAGTCCGAGGAGCGGGCCCGGTGCATCCGCGAGTCGATGAAGCCCGGCTTCTCCCGCATGAGGCGGGCCCTCTCCTCCCACTTCGCGACGAACGCGTCGAGTTCGTCGGCGGAGATCTCGAAGACGTTGATGAAGGTGACGGGCGATTCCGGCGTGCCGTCGGCCGGGAGGTTCTCTGTGGTCATGCCGAAAGCCTAGGCAACGGACGGACAACAGACAGGCACCGGACAGGAGTTGAGAGCTCCCGCCGTGTCCGGCCGGGGGCCGACTACTGCGGGCGGCCCAGCGCCCACCCCGACACATCGGCGAGGCGTCCGCGCCACAGCGGCAGGGAGACCGGGTTCATGGACCCGACGACGAGCGTGACGTCCCGTAGATGGATCCAGCGGGGCAGCCGGGATGTCTCCGCGTCCTCGTCGGCGCGCAGTTCCCGTACGCCCTGGTCGACCGTCTCGGGAAACTCGGCGAGCAGGTTGGCTCCCTCGCCCTCGACCTGGCGCAGACTCCTGGCCCACTCCGCCTTCCACTGCTCGTGCCCGATGACGTCCCCGTGCAGCAGGCCTCCGGGGTGGGTCAGGGTGAGGGGCAGGCTGGAGCGGGGGTCCTCGTCGAGGAGCTGGATGAGCAGCTGGAGCTGAAGGTCGGGCAGGGGTTCGGTGATCACCGCGGCGGACGGTGCCGGTGAGGTGTCGGCGGTGGCGCTCATGGGCCCTTCCCTTCACATGGAGGACGACGGTCGTGTTCCCCGTCTGCCCCGGCGAGCACGCGAGCACGCCTCCGGGAAGCGAACCGGCCTCAGAGGAAACGGCGGATGGGCAGCACGGCGGCTTCCCGGGCCCGCTGGAGGAGGTCGCGGCGCTTCCACCGCCCGCGCTCGATCAGCACGCTCTTCTCCCGGTCCTCGTCGAAGTGGCCGTCGAGGGTGGCGGTGAAGTCCCGGTCGAGGACGGCGAGCATGACTTCCTCGTCGTGGTCGAGCGAGCGCCGGTTGAAGTTGGTGGAGCCGATGAGGCTCGCGATCCGGTCGACGGTGAGGGTCTTGGCGTGCAGCATCGTCGGCTGGTACTGGTAGATCTTCACGCCACAGGCGGTCAGGTCCTCGTAGAAGCGCTGGCCGGCGAGCTGGCAGACCCGCTTGTCGGTGTGCGGGCCGGGCAGCAGGATCTCGACCTCCACCCCGCGCCGGGCGGCGTCGCAGAGGAGTCCGGTGAAGTAGGCGTCGGGGGCGAAGTAGGCGGTGGTGAGGCGGACGCGTTCCTCGGCGGACTCCAGGACGACCCGGATCAGGGTCTGCATGTCCTGCCAGCCGAAGGAGGCGGAGCCGCGTACGACCTGGACGACGGCGTCCCCGTGGTGCTCCTCCGTGAGGAACCGGTCGCGCTCGTCGAAGAGCTCCTCGTGGCACTCGGCCCAGTTCTGGGCGAACGCGGCGGCCAGCCCGTCGACGGCGGGGCCGGTGACCTGGACGTGGGTGTCACGCCACTCGTGCTCGTCGCGGGCGTCGCCGCACCATTCCTCGGCTATCCCGACGCCGCCGGTGAACGCGGTGCGCTCGTCGACGACGAGGACCTTGCGGTGGCAGCGGTGGTTCTGCTTGAGCGGCGAGAGGTAGAGGGGCTTGCGGAACCAGGTGACGGTGACCCCGGCCTCGTCCATCAGGGCCAGCTGGTCCTTCTCGATCAGCCGGCAGCCGAACCCGTCGAGCATGAGCCGCACCCGGATCCCGGCGCGGGCCCGGTCGGCCAGCGCCTCGGCGAACTCGTGGGCGATGTCACCGCGCCAGTAGACGAAGGTCATCAGGTCGATGGTGTGCTCGGCGCCCCGGATGGCGTCCAGCATCGCGCCGAAGATCTCGTCGCCGTTACGGAGCGGGAGGAGGGCGTTCCCCTCGGTGGCGGCGATCCCGATCAGCCGCTCCAGCCTGCGTCTGAGCCGCAGGGACCGCTCCTCGCAGGTGCGGGTGTCCAGGGCCATGGGGTCGGAGGCTTCGGGGGCTTCGGCGGTCGCGGACATGGGTCACCTGGTGGGGAGGCGGGCGGGGCGGCCGGCCGGTCGGAACCGGACGGACCGCGAGGACCCGGCGACTGTACTCCTGTACGAATCCGGAAGGAATCGGCCTTCCACCTCCGAGGGGCACATATGTTCCTCTCCGCCGGCGGGCGAGAACCGAGCCGGAACGCGCGTCAGGTCGCGGGCTCCCACCCGCTCTCCTCGTTGCCGTACACGTACTCCGGCCGCCCCTTCATCCCGCTGGTGCGGAACAGCTTCCCGTGATCGTCGATCCGCAGCACCCCGTCCTTCCCGCCGCTGCTCCACTCCAGCTCCAGGTACCAGGTGACGTCGAAACCGACGGCCTTCATGTCGAGGTTGAAGACCTCCACGTCCTCGGACGTCACCTTGTACGGGAAGTCCACGGCCGGGACCTCGATGTCCCCCTGCTTCCCCGGCACCGGCCGGAGGGTGGGATGCCCGGCGTCGAGGTGGGAGGCGAACGTCTGGGGCGCGATCCCGCTGCCGCAGCCGTTGCCCATCAGGTACGCCGACCAGGGCAGCGGAGCCTTGCGAGAGACGACGCGCACGTGCATGCCCTTGAGGACCACCGCCTCGCGCGAGGTCCCCTGCACGGTGAGCTGGAGCAGCATGCTCCCGGCGTCGACCCCGCCGTACGCCTCCGCCCAGCCGCGCCGGTCCTGCGGCGCGGGCGGCGGGTCGAGCTCGTCGGGCCCCCGGTCCACCAGGTAGTGCTGGCCGCAGGGTTCCTCCCAGTTGTACGAGGAGATGCTGACGGCCGGCGGGGCACCGAGGCCCGTACCGCCACCGCTGTCGCCGCCACCGCCCTGCGACTGCCCCGCCCCGGGGCCCGCCGGGGGCTTCCCGGACGGCGGCCCCGAGGGGGACGCGGAGGCGCTCGACGAAGAACCGGCCGAGCTCGGGCTCGCGGAGGGCCGGGGCGAGGCCGAGGCGGCGGCTTCGGGCGTCGGCCCGAGGTCTGCGCCCGCGTCCTCCACCCGGTCCGCGGCGCTCCCGCCGTCCTTCTTCCCCGCCCCGACGAGATCGGCGGCGACGACGGTGGTGGGCACGAGGAGCGCGGCGACGCCGGCGGCGGCGATGAGCACCCGCGTACGCCGGGAGAGCCTGGCCCACCGCGAGCCCGCCCCGGGCCGAGCGCCACCTGACACGACGGACGGCTCGACGACTTCAGCGACTTCGACGGCTTCGACGGCTTCGACGGAGTCGGGAACAACACCAGGCACAGGAGCACCGGCGGAAGCAGGGACGGGGGCAGGAGCAGGAGCAGCAACAGGAGTAGACGCAGGTGTCCCCGGCCCCGCCCCCACCGGAGGCCGCCGCCGTGCCGCGTCCGCCACGATCCACCGCCGGTGCACCTCCACCAGCTCGTCACCGGACGCCCCGCACACCCGCGCGAACCGCTCCACCGGGGCGAACTCGTTCGGCACGGCGTCCCCGTTGCAGTACCGGTGGAGGGTCGACGTGCTGACGTGCAGCTTCCCCGCCAGCACACCGTAGCTGCGCCCCGAACGGTCCTTCAGATCTTTCAGCAGAGCCGCGAACTCCACGGCCTCCGGCGTCGCCACGACGGCGTTCCCCTTCCTCGTGCGTCCCGGAACGGCGTTCCAGGGACGCGGAATTCCCGCAGGTCACCGTACGCGTAGACGTTCCAGCGTCCCCAATGGTTCGCCAGGCGTTGCGGCCGGAATCCGCCGTCCCACAAGCTCGGACCAGACCACAGCAGCAACAGCACCACTGCGGGCCGGCCGCTCAACCGGACCAACACGCCAACCGATCACGGGGAGTACCACCGCCATGCGCACCAACCGCATCCGCACCACCGCCCTCGCCGCCACCGCCCTCGTGGCCGCCCTCTCGCTCACCGCCTGCGGCGGCGGCGAGGACAAGGCCATGGGGACCAAGCCGGCGGGCACCGCCGAGACGGCGGCCCCCGCGGCGACGAACACCGACGACAAGGCGCAGCCGGACGCACCGGAGGCCGGGACGCCCGAGACGCAGACCGTCCCGGCCGGAGGGAAGCACGCGGGCGGCAACGGCAACGGCAAGAAGCCGGAGACCGTGCCCGACACGGAGGCCGCGGCCTCGATCCCGGCCTGCACGCCCAAGAACTCCAAGGTGAAGGTCTCCTCGGTGAGCCGCCCGATCAACCACCTGCTGCTCACGGTGACGAACACCGGCTCCACCAACTGCGCCGCCTACTACGCGCCGTCCCTCCGCTTCGACGGGGCACAGGCCGTGTACCCGGTCCTCGACGACAGCAAGCCGCAGGCGGTCGTCACGCTCGCCCCCGGCGAGGAGGCGTACGCGGGCATCGCACTCCTCGGAGAGCCCGGCGAGAACGAGCCGGTCGAGAGCGACAACCTCGGCGTGATCATGGTCGACAGGAACAACCAGTCGAAGGGCGAGTCCACGCTGAAGCTCCCGGCGGGGACCGCCACGGACGGCCTGGGCTTCGTCACCTACTGGCAGTCGGACGTCCAGAGCGCCCTGATGTACTGATCGGACGAGGCAGCCCAGGCCAGCGCCTGACGTGCGGTAACTGTGCGCGACCCGTACACATTTCTTGTACGGGTCGCGCATGCGTGAAGCGGGTCCCGGGGTGGGAGTGGGAACCGTATGCACCCCAGAAAGCGACAGCGTAAGAACGCGTCGACCATGAAGCTCGTGGGCAAGCTGCTGGCCCGCTTCCGCAAGGAGGCGGGCCTCACGCAGACCGAACTGGCCCAAGCGGCGGGCGTGCAGGAGGACACGATCGCCTCCGTCGAGCAGGGCAGACGGTCACTCGTGCCGGATCTGGCGGAGACGATCGACGATCTGCTGGACACCAAGGGCGCGCTGGCGACGGCGGTCGACAACATGCCGGAGGTCGACCTGATCCCGCTGTGGGCCGAGGACTACATCGACATGGAGCAGGACGCGCTGGCGCTGTCCTGGTACGACAACCAGGTCATCCCGGGCCTGCTCCAGACGAAGGCGTACGCGCAGGCGGTGTTCGGCAACAAGGTCCCGGTCTACAGCCCGGAGGAGATCGAGACGCAGACGGCGACACGGCTGCAACGCCAGCAGATCCTGGACCGGAAGAAGCCGCCGACCACCAGCATCGTCATCCGGGAACCGGTTCTGATGATGAAACTGACCTCGGACGAGGACCACCGGGAGCAGCTCCGTCACCTCTACGCGATGGCCCAACTCCCGGGCGTCTGCCTTCAGGTGCTCCCGCTCGACAGCAGGGTCCACGCGGGCATCGATGGCCCCTTCATCCTCCTGGAGACACCGGACCACCAGCACGTCGCGTACACCGAGACCCAGCGCGGCAGCCAGCTGATCTCGGACCGGAACGAGGTCAGCATCCTCGCCCAGAAATATGCGATGCTGCGAGCCCAGGCGCTCAGCCCCGTGGAGACCCTGCGCCTGCTGGCCCGCTTACGGGGAGAGACATGAGCACCGCACTGAACTGGTTCAAGTCGAGCTACAGCGGCAGCGAAGGCGGCGCGTGCCTCGAAGTCGCCTACGACTGGCGGAAGTCGAGCTACAGCGGCGACGAAGGCGGGGCCTGCGTCGAGATCGCCTCCCACCCCGCCGCCGTCCACGTCCGCGACTCCAAGGACATCGAGGGCCCGACGTTCACCGTCGCGCCCAGCGCCTGGTCGGCGTTCGCCGCCTACGCGGCCACCGCCTGACCTGTCACCGTCATTCTCATGCCCGGACCGTCTCGTAACGGAGCATCGCGACCCCGTTCCCGAAGGTCCGGGTCTCCACCAGCCGGAGCATCTGCCGCTCCTCCGCGTCCTGGAAGAAGCGGCGGCCCCGGCCGAGGATGACCGGGTGGACGTAGATCCGGTACTCGTCGATCAGATCGGCCTGCCGGAACGACTCCAGCAGATCCGCGCCGCCCACCGCCAGGCCCCCCGACGCGGCGTCCCGCAGACCGCGCACCTGCTCGGGGTCGACCTCGTGCAGCAGGGTCGCGTTCGGCCCCACGCTCTCCAGCGTCCGCGAGAAGACGAACTTCGGCATGTCCCGCCAGATCCCCGCGAACTCGGCCATCGGGCCCTCGTTGGCCGGGTCCTGATCGGCGGTCGGCCAGAACTCCTCCATCAGCTCGTAGGTGACACGCCCCTCGACGAAGCCGCCCATCGTCCGGAAGTAGTCGTTGAAGTGCTGGTGCAGCTCCTCGTCGACGGTGTGCCAGTCGATGTCCTGGTCGGGACCTTCGAAAAATCCGTCGAGGGAGAGGGAGATGGACGTGATGATCCTGTTCACGGCGGCTCCTGCCGGATCGGCCCGGCCGACGGCAACGACGTCCGGGCGGCGGGCAACGGGCTTCGACGATAAGCCTGGGCACTGACAGCCGGGCCCAGCCGCGCCCGCTCCCCCGTGCGGTCACCGGCCGTCTCCCCCGTACGGTCCCCCGCGGTGCTCAGCCGCGCCCGCCCCGCCGCACGGCCCCCGGCCGTCTCCCCCGTACAGCCCTCCGGTCCAGCTCCTCCCGCCAGTCCCGCTCGGGCGGCTCGTCCGGACGCACGGTCTCGGCCAGCGACGCGAGGATCGGCTCGGCGGTGGCCCAGAGCAGGGCGCCGCCGACCCCCGGCACGACCGTGCGCCGCGCCCCGGGGATACGGGAGACGAGCCGGAGGCCGAGGTCGGGCGAGTGCGAGACGTCCTCCTCGCCGTACCAGACCTCGACCGGGACGGTGATCGCACCGAGGTCGATGGGCCAACGCCCCATGGCGAGCACGGTGTCCCGGGCATACCCGGCCGCCGCACCCTGGGAGAACGCCTCGTCGAGCGCCCGACCGTAGGCGGCGGCGAAACCGGGGTCCTCGTAGACGACCAGGTCGCACGCCGGGCTTCCGGCCAGAACCATCCGCCGCATCGCGTCCGCGTCGAACCCGGCGAACATCTTCTCCGCCCCGACCGGGTCCTCCGCCACCCGCGCGACCAGGCCCCGCAGATCGTCCGGCAGCGCGGCGGAGACCTCGGGGTCCGCGACCTCGTCGGCGGGCGAGACGAGCGCGAGCGCGGAGACGACGCCCGCCGCCGCGCAGGCGAGGGCGAAGGGCGCGCCCTGGGAGTTCCCGAGCATGGCCGGAAGCGGGCCCAGTCCGAGCAGCCCGGTCAACTCCGACACGTCGTCGACGAAGTCGGCGAAGGTCCGGTCGGGCGCGGGCGTGGAGACCCCGAGCCCGGGGCGGTCCACCGAGACCAGCCGCACGCCCTCCGTCTCGACGGCCCCCGCCCCGATCCCGAGCCAGCGGCTGGTCGCGGCGCCGGGCGAGAGCAGGACGGGCAGCCCGTCCCGCGGCCCCCACTCGGCCCAGCCGAGCACCCTCCCGTCGGCGAGGCGGGTGGTTCCGAGACGGGTGGGATCATCGACGAACAAACTCATGACCGACATCATTATCCAGCCACCCCCGCCCTGCACCGGCTTTCGGCCCCCGGGCCGGTCGCGTCGCTCAAGAGGCGTGCCGCGTAGGGCCGTTCGAGGTCGATGTCGTTTCCGCACCGGCATACCCGCACCGGCATGCCCGCACCGGCAGGAGGGGCGCTGCCGGGGACGTTGTCAGTGCCGCCGCCTAGGCTCCCCACCATGGCGACGCTCCCCAATCCACTCCCCTCCCTGGCCACTTCCGGCCTGGACCTCCCGCCCGGCTCCCTGGTGGACGCCACGCTGGACGGCACCTGGCACGAGCCGCTGCTCTGGTACGCGGACGGCCCGCCGGCCGACCTGCGCGACTGGTCGAGGCTGCGAGCGGCCGGGCGGCGGCTCGGGCTGCTGCCCGTGCTGGTCACGGGTGGCCGGCGCGGCCAGTGGCCCGAGGAGTGGGACCTCCACCCGGAGGGCACGTCGTATCCCGGCGACCACGACGCCGACGAGGTCCTCGCGGGCTACTGGACGGAGTACGCGGACGACGAGGTGGGCGACGGCACAGCGGCCGGGGAGAACGCCGGACCGGGTACGGACGGCTCCGAGGGCCCCGGCTCCTGGCCCGGTCTCGCACCCGCCCCCGCCCGGGAGGCGGCCGAGGACGCGGACACGGTGGCCGCGGGGCTCGCGGGCGTGATCGCCGCCGACGCGGACGCGTGGCACGGCGGGGCCCGCGTGGCCCTCGTCCCGGCCCGCCGCAGCGCCGACATACCGGCGGCGATCGGCTGGTCGGGCCCGATGAACCACGAGAACGACGTGGCCCGGCTCTGCGCGGTGCTCCGCTCCTGGGAGGACCGGTACGACGCCCGGGTCGTGGTGCTCGGCTTCGACACGATGGTCGTCTCGGTGGGCCGCCCGCCCGCCACGATCGAGGAGGCCCGCGCCCTGGCCACCGAGCACTACGCGTTCTGCCCGGACAACATCGACCAGTCCCCGCCGTACGCCCTCGACGCCTACGCCGAGAAGGCCGTGCTCAACCAGGAAGCGTGGTCCTTCTGGTGGGACTAGACACGACGGAACGGAAAACGGAAGAGGGGCCGGGAACGGGCGCGAGCCGCCCGGCCGGACAGCGGTCGGACCTCAGCAGCATCAAGAAGTGGTGGCGCACGCTCGGCGGCGACCGCTTCGCCGTCCTCCCGCCGCCGACCCGGAGCCGCTACACCCAGTCCGACGGCCACGAGGACGCGGCCGAGCTGTTCGCGACCCGGTCCCTCTCCACCGACACCTCCTTCGCCTACTGGCACTGGCAGTCGCACTCCGCCTTCGACCGCTCCGGCGGTCTGAAGCGCGAGCTGTACGTGCACTGGGGCGGCGACCACGCCACCGTCGCCGCGGGCCTCGGCGACGGTCCGCCCGGCTACCGGATCGTCAGCGGCGGCCCCCAGGGCGCGTTCCAGCTCGACAAGGTCACGGAGAGGGACGACGACGGACTACCCGACCCCGAGGACCCCGCCGGAGTACGCCAGTTCCTGGACAGGCTCCGCAGCCACCGCGCGAGACGGCCCGGCGAACCCCGCCACCAGGACGCCCCGCTGACCGCCGCCGAGGAACGCTGGCTGCACGACCGGCTGCGCGATCCGGTGGAGCTGCCCGGGGCCGCGGGATACGTCACGGCACTGGAGTCCCGGCAGGCGCTGACCTCCGAGGAGACGGCACGGCTGCTGGCGGCCTGGCGGCAGGAGTACGCCGGACGGCTCACCGAGTGGCCCGCCTGGGCGGACCTGCTGGACGCGCTGCTGCGCCACGGCCACGAGGAGGCCTGGGCCACGGCGGCGAGCCTCGGCCCCCGGGCGTCCGACACCCTCGGCACCGCCCCCTCGCCCCGGGCCCTGGACGTCCTGCGCGCGTGGTCGCTCACCGGTCACCCCAACGCGATCCACGCCTGGCTCGACGTGCACCGGGCGGTCCACGGAACCGACCCGGTACGGACCGCCGGCGTGCTCGCCGCCGAACTGACCGCACACCACGCCCCCGAGACGTCCCTGAGCAACCTGTTCGCCGCGCTCAACGCCACCCTGACGAACGACTGGCGCGCCGCCCGGCCGACGGCGGACCACACGGCCGCCCAGGCGTTCGCGGCCCTCACCGCCGTCCGCCTCGCCACCGACGAGGACGTGCCGCGCCCCCTGCGCGTGGCCGCCGCGCACAGGGCGTACGACCAGGTCGCCCACGTACGGGAGCAGGCGGCCCGGCACCCCGGCGTCACCGAGGCCGACGTGCTCGCCGCCGCCGACCGCTACGACGCCGCCCGCGACGACCTCCTCGCCGGCACCGGCCCCGACCTCACCGGTTACGAGGGCGGGCTCGGCGACCTCTACCACCGCTACCGCACCCCGAGCTCCGCCGACGTCCGGTGGCTGCGCGACCGGGTGGCCGACCCGTCCACCGGCGTCCAGGGCATCGCGTTCTGCCTCGAACTGCTCCACGCCCACGGCGAGGCGGGCGAAGCCGAGCTGGAAGCACTCCTGCCGCGCTGGAAGAAGGAGCTGACCAAGCAGTACCGCACCACGTACACCGAGTGGCGCCACCCCCTGGTCACCCTGACCTGCCTCGCCCTCGACCTGGACCACCCGGCCGCCGCCGCCCTCACCGCCTGGTGGGCGAAGCCCAAGCCGCTCTGGAAGACCCCGGTCCGGCTGCTGACCCATCTCGGCGCACCGGACGAGACGAAGGCCGCCGAGCTGTGGGAGTTCGTCGTCTCCGGCGGACACGACACCGGGCACCTGATGACCTGGGTGCTGCTCCGCGCCCGGCTCGACGGCACCCACCCCCTGCTCGTCGCCGATCGGCTGATCGGACAGCGAGGCGTCCGCGCGCACGTCCTGCACCGGGTCCTGATCGCGGTGGCCGACCCCGCCCAGCCGCTCTGGCACTACGCCGTCGACCCGCGCAGCCACAGCTGGCTGCGGCGCGCCCAGGAGGTCGCCGACGACCCCCGCCTCACCGACGCGGCCCGCGCGATCGGGCTGAGGACCGCCCGCGAGCACTACGCGTTCCGCTACCCGGACCAGGTCCGCCCGGCCCTCACGGACGGGCAGTCGGCGGCGGCCCACGCCTGGGCGGAGGCCCGCGCCGACCGGACCGCCGCGGACTGAGCCCTCGTACTCATGCGGACGGCGGACGGCGGGGGTTGACTCGGACGCATGAGCGAGAACAGCCACATCGACGACAGCACGGCAGCGACGGACCCCGCGCGCACCCGCGATCCGCGCGCGTGGGTCGCCCCGCTGATCTCCACGCTCGCGACGCTGCCGACGGGCCTCGTCGCGCTGTTCATCGGCGGCCTCAGCCCGATGGCGTGCGGCTCCTGCAACGGGGCTGCGGCCGACGGCTTCCACGACAGCTTCATGACCGCGTGGACCGTCCTGTGCATCGGCCTGGTCGTCGCCCTGATCGTGCTCATCGCCACCTGGGCCGTCCCCCACCAACTCCGCTACGCAGCCCGGCGCGTGGGCCTGGCCCTCGCCGCACCCACCACCGTGATGGTCGCTTTCGTAGCATTCATGGCACTGGTCGACTGGCCCTGACAGAAAGTGTCCACCCCCATGAACGACACGAACCTCACGACCACAGAGGCGACGGCAGAGGCGACGGCAGAGGCGACGGCAGAGGCGACGGCAGCCGCGGAACACCTGATAGCCGAGTTCCGCGCCCTGCCCGCCGACAGTGACCGCAAGCGCGAGATCATCACCGAGCTGGACGCCAACGCCCAGGCGCTGCCGTTCCTCGTCTCGGTCGTCGCCGACCACGGCGAATACGACCTCGCCCGCGTCGAGAGCGCCACCGTCCTGCGCCTGTGGCCCCCGGCCGACCCCGCTCTCCGCCACGAAGCGGGCCGCGCCCTGCTCACGGCCCTGCGGGACCCGGAGGAGGACCTGGTCCGCCAGTACGCGGCGATGTCCCTGGCGCCCTACACGGCCGACCCGGTCGTCGCCACGGTCCTGAACACCACCGCACGCGCCGACGAGGACCCGCTCGTACGGGACAGCGCCCGCTTCTCCATCGAGGAGGCCCGCCGGCTCCAGGAGACCGGAGCGGGTGGGCCGTGAAACACGACGGGCCGTGAGCGGGACCGGCTCAGCGCCGCGCGTCCCGCCCGAGCCACTGGGCGGCCTCGGTCGCCCAGTACGTCAGGATCATCTGCGCCCCGGCCCGCCGGATCCCGGTCAGGCTCTCCAGGATCGCCTTGTCCCGGTCGATCCAGCCCCGCTCGGCGGCGGCCTCGATCATCGCGTACTCGCCGCTGATCTGGTATGCCGCGACCGGCACGTCCACCGACTCCGCGACCTTGGCGAGGATGTCCAGATACGGTCCGGCGGGCTTCACCATGACCATGTCCGCGCCCTCCTCCAGGTCCAGCGCCAGCTCGCGCAGCGACTCGCGGGCGTTGGCCGGGTCCTGCTGGTAGGTCTTGCGGTCGCCGGTCAGCGAGGAGCCGACGGCCTCGCGGAAGGGGCCGTAGAAGGCCGAGCTGTACTTCGCGGTGTAGGCGAGGATCGACACGTCCTCGTACCCGGTCTGGTCCAGGGCGTCACGGACCACGCCGACCTGGCCGTCCATCATCCCGCTGGGGCCCACCACATGGGCCCCGGCGTCCGCCTGGACCTGGGCCATCTCCGCGTACCGCTCCAGGGTCGCGTCGTTGTCCACCCGGCCGTCGCCGTCGAGGACCCCGCAGTGGCCGTGGTCGGTGTACTCGTCCAGGCACAGGTCCGACATCACGACCAGGTCGTCGCCGACCTCCTCGCGGACCGCGCGCAGGCCGGCCTGGAGGATGCCGTCCGGGTCCGTGCCCGCCGTGCCCCGGCCGTCCTTCTTCGCGTCCTCCGGCACCCCGAAGAGCATGATCCCCGAGACCCCGGCCGAGACCGCCTCGACGGCCGCCTTCCGCAGGGTGTCCAGGGTGTGCTGGTGCACGCCGGGCATCGACGAGATGGCGACCGGGGCGTCGATGCCCTCCCGCACGAACGCGGGCAGGATCAGGTTCGCGGGGTCGAGCCGTGTCTCGGCGACCATCCGCCGCATCGCCGGGGTCGTCCGCAGCCGCCGGGGGCGGGAGCCGGGGAAGTTTCCGTACGCAGTCATCCTTCGACGATAGACCCGTACGCAGTCAGGTCTTACCGACACCCGCGCCGGGAAAGGCGCCGCCGGCCGGCCCCGGAAACGGCGGCGGGCCCGGCCGCCGAAGCGACCGGGCCCGCTCACCCTCGTACCACTACGTCGTCGTCCGACGCCTGCGCGCGCCCGGGCGCCGCTCGCTCGGCCGGGTCACCGGGTCACCGGCCTCCTTCGCCGCGTCCCGGCGCTGCGCGCCGAAGGCGGCGAGCGCCTCGGCTAGCTTGTGCACCGACGGCTCCGGGGACAGCACGTCGACCCGCAGGCCGTGCTCCTCGGCGGTCTTCGCGGTGGCCGGGCCGATACACGCGATCACCGTCACGTTGTGCGGCTTGCCCGCGATGCCGACCAGGTTGCGCACCGTCGAGGACGAGGTGAACAGGACCGCGTCGAAGCCGCCGCCCTTGATCGCCTCACGGGTGTCGGCCGGCGGCGGCGAGGCACGGACCGTGCGGTACGCGGTGACGTCGTCGACCTCCCAGCCCAGCTCGATGAGCCCGGCCACCAGGGTCTCGGTGGCGATGTCCGCACGCGGCAGGAACACCCGGTCGATCGGGTCGAAGACCGGGTCGTAGGGCGGCCAGTCCTCCAGCAGCCCGGCGGCGGACTGCTCGCCGGACGGCACCAGGTCCGGCTTCACACCGAAGTCGATCAGCGCCGCGGCGGTCTGCTCGCCGACGGCGGCGACCTTGATGCCGGCGAAGGCACGGGCGTCGAGCCCGTACTCCTCGAACTTCTCCCGGACCGCCTTGACGGCGTTCACACTGGTGAAGGCGATCCACTCGTAGCGCCCGGTGACCAGCCCCTTGACCGCGCGCTCCATCTGCTGGGGCGTACGCGGCGGCTCGACGGCGATCGTCGGCACCTCGTGCGGCACCGCACCGTAGGAACGCAGCTGGTCGGAGAGCGACGCGGCCTGCTCCTTCGTACGCGGGACGAGCACCTTCCAGCCGAACATCGGCTTGGACTCGAACCACGCGAGCTGGTCGCGCTGGGCGGCGGAGCTGCGCTCTCCGACCACGGCTATGACCGGCCGGTGGCCCTCGGGCGAGGGCAGCACCTTGGCCTGCTTGAGGACCTGGGCGATCGTCCCGAGGGTCGCCGTCCAGGTGCGCTGGCGGGTGGTGGTGCCCGCGATCGTCACGGTGAGCGGGGTGTCGGGCTTGCGGCCCGCGGAGACCAGCTCGCCGGCGGCGGCGGCCACCGAGTCCAGCGTGGTGGAGACGACGGCGGTCGCGTCGCTCGCGCCGACCTCGCTCCAGCACCGGTCGGAGGCGGTACGGGCGTCGACGAAACGGACGTCCGCACCCTGCGCGTCGCGCAGCGGCACCCCGGCGTACGCGGAGACGCCGACGGCGTTCGCGACGCCCGGGACGACCTCGAAGGGCACCCCGGCGGCGGCGCAGGCGAGCATTTCCGCCCCCGCGTTCCCGTCCAGGCCCGGGTCGCCCGCGACGGCACGGACCACCCGCCTGCCGCCCTTCGCGGCCTCCATGACAAGATTGGCCGCATCCCTGAGAACGGGTACACCGACGGTTGTTGACGAGGTGTCAACGACGGTCAGCTCAGGCGTGCTCACGCCTGCCCGCGCATGGCTGCGAACGACGTCGAGCACCTCGGGCTCGGCGACAAGGACGTCCGCGCTCGCGAGCGCCTCGACGGCGCGCAGGGTCAGCAGTCCCGGGTCGCCGGGACCGGCGCCGAGGAAGGTGACCTGGCCCTGTGCGGACAGGACCGGAAAGTCGGATGCGGCGGGGCCGGTGGGGCTCAAAGTGCTCGCTCCCCCATAAGACCGGCCGCACCCTTGGCAAGCATCTCGGCCGCGAGTTCGCGACCGAGGGCCGCCGCGTCGTCGTGCGACGTGGGGACGGGACCGGTGGTGGACAGCTGTACGAGCGAGGAACCGTCGGTGGTACCGACGACTCCGCGCAGGCGCAGTTCGTTGACAACCTGTCCGTCGACCAGGAGGTCGGCCAGCGCACCCACAGGTGCGGAGCAGCCGGCCTCCAGGGCGGCGAGCAGGGCACGCTCGGCGGTCACGGCGGCCCGGGTGTACGGGTCGTCGAGCTCGGCGAGCGCGGCGGCGAGGTCGGCGCCGGACGCGGCGCACTCGATCGCCAGTGCTCCCTGGCCGGGAGCGGGCAGGACGGTGTCGACCGGCAGGAACTCGGTCACCTCACCGCTCCGGCCGAGGCGGCTGAGCCCGGCGGCGGCGAGAACCACCGCGTCGAGCTCCCCGTCGCGCACGAACCCGATCCGCGTGTCGACGTTGCCCCGGATGGGGACGGTCTCGATCCGCAGTCCGTGGGAACGGGCGTACGCGTTGAGCTGCGCCATGCGGCGCGGCGAACCGGTGCCGATGCGGGCGCCGTCGGGCAGCTGCGCGAAGGTCAGCCCGTCCCGGGCGACCATCGCGTCACGCGGGTCCTCGCGCTGCGGCACCGCCGCCAGCACGAGGTCGTCGGGCTGGCCGGTCGGCAGGTCCTTGAGCGAGTGGACGGCGAAGTCCACCTCGCCCCGCAGCAGCGCCTCGCGCAGGGCCGCGACGAACACGCCGGTGCCGCCGATCTGCGCCAGGTGCTCGCGGGAGGTGTCCCCGTACGTGGTGATCTCGACGAGCTCGACGGCGCGCCCGGTCACCTCGCGAACCGCCTCGGCGACGAGTCCGGACTGGGCCATGGCGAGCTTGCTGCGCCGGGTTCCCAGCCGGAGCGGCGCGGGGTTCCGCGCGCCCGGGGATGAGTTGTCGGTCATGACCGCCCTCTATTCGGGTCGTTCAGGTCTGCCCGGGAGACGGCGGCCACCGTCTGCGGGTCGAGGTCGAAGAGTTCTCGCAGCGCGTCCGCGTACCCGGCGCCGCCGGGCTCGCTGGCGAGCTGCTTGACCCGCACGGTGGGCGCGTGCAGGAGTTTGTCGACGACGCGGCGCACGGTCTGGGTGATCTCGGCGCGCTGCTTCTCGTCCAGGTCGGGAAGGCGGCCGTCCAGCCGGGCGATCTCGCCGGCGACCACACCGGCGGCCATGGTGCGCAGGGCGACCACGGTCGGGGCGACGTGCGCGGCGCGCTGGGCGGCGCCGAAGGCGGCCACCTCGTCGGAGACGATGGTGCGGACCCGGTCCACATCGGCGGCCATCGGGGCGTCGGCGGACGCCTCGGCGAGCGACTCGATGTCGACGAGGCGCACACCGTCGACGCGGTGGGCGGCGCCGTCGATGTCCCGCGGCATGGCGAGGTCGAGCAGGGCGAGCCGGACCGGGCCGGTCGACTGCGCGGGCACGGTGACCCGGCGCAGCGCGGTCGCCGGGCCGGCCACCGAAGCGGAGGCGGCGGAGCCGTTCTCCACCCAGGCGGCGTGCTGGTCGACGTCGGCCGGGGCCGGGGTGACGGTGACCGTCGGCCGTTCGGGCGCGGCGCCCAGGCTCACGCCCAGGGCGTCGGCGAGGGCGTCGGCGGTGAGGACGAGGCCGGTGGAACCGGTGCAGGAGACGACGATGTCGGCACGTGTCAGTTCGTCACCGACCGCGGACATCTCGACGGCCCGGGCGCGCACCGCCGTGTCGTCGCCCTGCTGGAGGATCTCCACCAGGCGGTCCGCGCGGGAGCGGGTCCGGTTGGCGACGACGATGTCGGCGACGCCCGTGCGGGCGAGGGTCGCGGCGGCCAGCGAGGACATGGATCCGGCGCCGATGACCAGGGCGCGCTTGCCCGCGGCCCAGCTCTCGGGGTCGGCCCCGGCGGCGAGCTGCTGGAGCCCGAAGGTGACGAGCGACTGCCCGGCCCGGTCGATCCCGGTCTCGCTGTGGGCGCGCTTGCCGACCCGCAGCGCCTGCTGGAAGAGGTCGTTCAGCAGCCGTCCGGCGGTGTGCAGCTCCTGGCCGCGCGCGAGCGCGTCCTTGATCTGGCCGAGGATCTGCCCCTCGCCGACGACCATCGAGTCGAGACCGCAGGCCACCGAGAAGAGGTGGTGGACGGCCCGGTCCTCGTAGTGCACATAGAGATACGGAGTGAGCTCTTCGAGACCGACGCCGCTGTGCTGGGCGAGCAGGGTGGACAGCTCGGCGACGCCCGCGTGGAACTTGTCCACGTCGGCGTACAGCTCGATGCGGTTGCAGGTGGCCAGCACGGCGGCCTCGGTCGCGGGTTCCGCGGCGAGGGTGTCCTGGAGCAGCTTGGCCTGGGTCTCGACAGCGAGGGAGGCCCGTTCCAGTACGGAGACGGGGGCGCTGCGGTGGCTCAGTCCGACGACGAGGAGGCTCATGCCGGCATCACGGCGGGCATGTCCCCGTCAGGTCCCTTCCGGCTCGCGGGCGTGGCGCGCATCGGGGGCGCGCCCTCGTCCTCGGCGGCGGAGTCCTCGCCGGCCTTGCGCTGCTCGTGGAACGCGAGGATCTGGAGCTCGATGGAGAGGTCGACCTTGCGCACGTCGACGCCCTCGGGCACCGACAGCACGGTCGGCGCGAAGTTCAGGATGGAGGTCACACCGGCCGCGACGAGCCGGTCGCAGACCTGCTGGGCCGCGCCGGGCGGGGTGGTGATCACGCCGATGGACACACCGTTGTCGCTGATGATCCGGTCCAGGTCGTCCGTGTGCTGGACGGCGATCCCGGCCACCGGCGTACCGGCCATGGCGGGGTCCGCGTCGATCAGCGCCGCGACCCGGAAGCCGCGCGAGGCGAAGCCGCCGTAGTTGGCGAGGGCCGCGCCGAGGTTACCGATGCCGACGATGGCGACCGGCCAGTCCTGGGTGAGCCCGAGCTCGCGCGAGATCTGGTAGACGAGATACTCGACGTCGTACCCGACACCGCGGGTGCCGTAGGACCCCAGGTAGCTGAAGTCCTTGCGCAGCTTCGCCGAGTTGACCCCGGCGGCCGTGGCCAGCTCCTCGGAGGAGACCGTGGGCACCGATCGCTCGGAGAGCGCGGTCAGGGCGCGCAGATACAACGGAAGTCGGGCGACGGTGGCCTCGGGAATTCCTCGGCTACGGGTCGCCGGTCGGTGAGTTCGGCCAGTTGCCACGGTGCTCCTGCGGGATGAGCGGGGCTGCAGGCGGCCGTATGTCCCAGGACCGCCCCGTCGAATGCAGGCTATGTCTTTGTGAACGCGTGCACAAAGATGGTGTCCGTTTTGTCTGGTCAAAGTGACCGGGGTCACGCACATTCCCCGCGCGATCCCGGAACCGGGCACCGCATCGGTCCGTTGCAGCCTCGAAGGGGGCAAAGCAGTACACACTCCTCACAACTAAGCCCCCGAGGCCACTCAAAACGCCCGCAATGTTAACCGGGTTTCGCGTCCGCACCCAGCGCCTTGCGCAGTCTCGCCGGGTCCACGCGCCAGAACGTGTGCTGTTCGCCATCGATCAGCACCACCGGAATCTGCTCCCAGTACTCCTTGTACAGCTCCTCGTCCTCGGTGATGTCCTTCTCCACCCACGACGCACCGGTCTCCTCGCAGACCGCGCCCACCACCGCCCGCGCGTCCTCGCACAGATGGCACCCGGGCTTCCCCACCAGCGTGACCACCCGCTCGGCGGGCTTCTTCCTCTTACGTCGCAGCAGAGCACTCATGCCTTCATTCTGCGCCCGTCACGCTCACTTCCCGAGCCCGCGACGTCCACTTTCCGCACCCGCCGGCCGCCACTCCGGCCCGCCCGGAATCGACCGATTCACCAGGACGACCCGCAGCGTTCACGCCCACGCATCGCGGCAGGTCGGGCAGGTCCGGACGGACTGGCTATGCTCACCGCATGGCCGCTCTTGGATGGCTCACACCCCGTAGGCGTTCCGCTACCGCACGGAGCGTCCTGGCAGGCGAGGCCGCCGCCGAGGCCGCGCGCAAGACCTCGGCCGCCGACGACGAATCCGCCCTCCTGACCAAGACCCCGGAGGACGCGGCCGCGACGCCCCCCGGGGAGCCCGCGTTCCCCGTCGCCGGGGACGACCGCGCCGCCGCCTTCTTCGACCTCGACAACACCGTGATGCAGGGCGCCGCGATCTTCCACTTCGGCCGCGGCCTCTACAAGCGCAAGTTCTTCGAGCGCCGCGAACTCACCCGTTTCGCCTGGCAGCAGGCGTGGTTCCGGCTGGCCGGCGTCGAGGACCCCGAACACATGCAGGACGCCCGCGACAGCGCCCTGTCCATCGTCAAGGGCCACCGCGTCTCCGAGCTGATGTCCATCGGCGAGGAGATCTACGACGAGTACATGGCCGACCGCATCTGGCCCGGCACCCGGGCCCTGGCCCAGGCCCACCTGGACGCCGGGCAGAAGGTCTGGCTGGTCACCGCCGCCCCCGTGGAGACCGCCACCATCATCGCCCGCCGCCTCGGCCTGACCGGCGCGCTCGGCACCGTCGCCGAATCGGTCGACGGCGTCTACACCGGCCGCCTGGTCGGCGAGCCCCTGCACGGCCCCGCCAAGGCCGAGGCCGTCCGCGCGCTGGCCGCCGCGGAGGGCCTGGACCTGGAGCGCTGCGCCGCCTACAGCGACTCGCACAACGACATCCCGATGCTCTCGCTGGTCGGCCACCCCTACGCGATCAACCCGGACACCAAGCTCCGCAAGTACGCCCGCGCCCGCGACTGGCGGCTGCGCGACTACCGCACCGGCCGCAAGGCCGCCAAGGTCGGCATCCCGGCCGCCGCCGGGGTCGGCGCACTCGCGGGCGGCACCGTCGCCGCCGTCGCCCTGCACCGCCGCCGCCGCTGACCCGCGCCCGCACCCCTCCGCACCCTCCGCGCCCCGTGCCCGCCCACCGCGAACGGTCACGGGGCGCAGCCACGCCCGGAGCCGGACACCCGATCGCGAGCCCGTCCGCCCACCCGGGCAACGCCCCCTCCGGCCTGCCGGATCGTCGACGCCCGGCCACAACCCGTCGCCCCCGCAGACAGATCACGAAGTAATCCGATCAATAAACGGTCACCATGTGCTACTTGATACGTCACTTAGCGATAACAGAAGCGACGGAACCGATGATTTAGACAACTGGGTGTAGCGCTGCCTGCACGAAGCGTTATTCTCCTCAGACGCATCACGGAGACCGCCACTCGCTACCACGGGTGACGTTTTTCGAACTGCTCGTGATGGAAGCTCTGCCTCTGGGAGTCCCGTGTACCCACACGTCGGGGTTGACGCCTCGGGCCTGGCTACGCTGCGTGCATCGGTCATTGACCGCTTGCGCGGCTTCGTCCCCACCGCGTACGCCGTCCCCGCATTTGCCACCCCTGCACCTGCCGGCCCTTGCTACGCCCTGGCCGAACGCAGTGCGGCGGTCGGAAGACGCGGCACCCGCGCCGCCTCGACCACGTCGACCGTCCGCCGTCCCACCGCCGACAGCGACAGCGCGCGCATGATGGATCTCGTCGAGCGCGCACAGGCCGGTGAGGCGGATGCCTTCGGCCGCCTGTACGACCAGTACAGCGACACCGTGTACCGGTACATCTACTACCGCGTGGGCGGCAAGGCGACCGCGGAGGACCTCACCAGCGAGACCTTCCTCCGCGCGCTGCGCCGCATCTCCACGTTCACCTGGCAGGGCCGGGACTTCGGCGCCTGGCTGGTCACGATCGCTCGCAACCTGGTCGCCGACCACTTCAAGTCCAGTCGCTTCCGACTGGAAGTGACCACCGGCGAAATGCTCGACGCCAACGAGGTGGCGCGCAGCCCCGAGGACTCCGTCCTGGAGTCCCTCTCCAACGCCGCACTGCTCCAGGCCGTGCGACGACTCAACCCCCAGCAGCAGGAGTGCGTGACCCTGCGGTTCCTCCAAGGCCTCTCGGTCGCGGAGACCGCCCGGGTGATGGGCAAGAACGAGGGCGCGATCAAGACCCTCCAGTACCGAGCCGTACGGACGCTCGCCCGACTCCTGCCGGACGACGCCCGCTGATCCGACCTCTGCGTGACCGTCCCGTCACGCACTGGTCCGATCATCCTTCGCGCGTAACCCAAGTGCCGAACGCCTCGTTGTGCCGGTTGCAGGCCCCCTGCCGTCACCCCCTGTCCGTAGCCACTCACTCCATCGAGTGGAAGCGCTCAAGGTGTGCAACCTTCCGGACCGTCAGGGGAGTCGACCGTCATGACGAGAGGAGGTGCCGCCAGTGATCGCAAACGTTTCGGCACACCGGCGGGCGAACGCCTTCGCCCAGGCCCTGGAAGAGCAGACCCCCCAGGGTGCGGCGGCCGTACAGCCCGCGGAGCCGGCCGACCAGGCCGACCGCGGACCGCTGTTGGCCCTGGCGAACGGCCTCGGTGAGCTACCGAAGCCGCAGTTGGACCCCGAGGTCAAAATGGTGCAGCGAGCCCAGCTCGTCGCGGCCATGGAGGCCATGTTCGCCGAGGGCGGCGCGTCCACGGGCCCTACGGTGCCCGTGCAACGGGGCAAGGGGGCCCACCGGGCCTCACCACTGCGGAAACTGCGACCCCGCTCACGCTGGGCGAAGGGCCTCACTGCCGGCGGGCTCACCGTCGGCGTGGCCGCGGGAGCGTTCGGCGGCGTGGCCGCCGCCAGCTCCGACGCCCTCCCCGGTGATTCGCTCTACGGACTGAAGCGCGGGATGGAGGACATCAGCCTCGGCATGGCCAAGGGCGACGCCGACCGCGGCGAGGCCTATCTCGACCAGGCGTCCACCCGGCTCAGCGAGGCCCGCAGACTCATGGAGCGCGGCCGGTCCGGCGCACTCGACCACGAATCCCTCGGCGCCGTCAGACGCGCGCTCAACGGCATGTCCCACGACGCCTCCGAGGGCCACCGACTGCTCCACTCCGCCTACCAGCGCGACGGAGCGATCGGCCCCATCCAGACCCTGGACACCTTCTCCCGCTCGCACCGCGACACCTGGAGCAGCCTCCGCGACCGGCTGCCCGTCCAGCTCACCGACGTCCGCGACGAGGTCAGCTCCGTCTTCGACGCCATAGAGGACGAAGTCGCACCGCTCCAGTCCCTCCTCCCCCGCCCCCCGGGCGAGGGCAGGGGTTCCGGACGCTCCGACACCCCCACCGCCCCGGACACCGGCTCGTCCCCGACCAATGCCCCCGCACCTCCGGCCTCCCCCGAGAAGCCCGGAGACCGCACCGACGACGGCACCGCCCCCGAGCCCTCCGGCTCGTCGGGCTCCGCCGACGCCACCCCGGAGGACGGCCTGCTGGGCGGCGGCACGGACGGCCTGCTCGACGAACTCCCGACGGACGGCCTCGCCCCGCCCACCCCCGAAGGCCGGCCCAACGCACCCGCCGCCCCGGACGTCACCCTGCCCCCGCTCCTCCCGGGGCTCCTCCCCGGCCTCGGCATCGACGGCGAGAACCTCAAGCCGTAGATCGAAGGGCCCAGCTCCCACGAGTAGGGGGCCGGTACGCGATCCGCGTACCGGCCCCCTTCTCGTCCTGGACCGCTCAGCAGGTCAGAAGAACACCGACCGCCGCTGCACCAGCAGCTTGTACAGCGTGTGCTGGATCTGCTCACGCACCTGGTCCGTCAGGTTGAACATCAGCATCGGGTCCTCCGCCGCCTCCGGCGGATACCCGTCCGTCGGAATCGGCTCACCGAACTGGATCGTCCACTTCGTCGGCAGCGGCAGCGCGCCCAGCGGCCCCAGCCACGGGAACGTCGGCGTGATCGGGAAGTACGGGAAGCCCAGCAGCCTGGCCAGCGTCTTCGCGTTCCCGATCATCGGGTAAATCTCCTCCGCGCCCACGATCGAGCACGGCACGATCGGCGCACCCGCCCGCAGCGCCGTCGACACGAACCCGCCCCGACCGAAGCGCTGAAGCTTGTAGCGCTCGCCGAACGGCTTGCCGATGCCCTTGAAACCCTCCGGCATCACCCCGACGATCTCGCCCATCTCCAGCAGCCGCTGCGCGTCCTCCGCACAGGCCAGCGTGTGCCCCGCCTTGCGCGCCAGCTCGTTGACGAC
The DNA here is from genome assembly GCF_044766265.1 of Streptomyces sp. NPDC102283. Taxonomy (NCBI): domain Bacteria; kingdom Bacillati; phylum Actinomycetota; class Actinomycetes; order Kitasatosporales; family Streptomycetaceae; genus Streptomyces; species Streptomyces sp. NPDC102283. The sequence goes on along the minus strand of NZ_JBIWLQ010000005.1, from coordinate 6,672 downwards.
CGGCAGATGGAAGACCAGATCGGCCGCGAGCAGCCGCAGATGACGGTCCGCCGGATGGTTGTCGTGCACCGCGACCTGGAGCATCAGCCCGTCCAGCGGCAGCGTTCCGGAGTGGTTGGCCACGATGAGCGCCCCGCCGTCCGACGGAATGTTCTCGATGCCCTTCACCTCGACCCGGAAGTACGTGTCGGCCAGCGGACGCAGCACCGACATCAGGACCTGGTCGGTGAGCTCCTCGTCGTAACCGAACTCGTCGACGTCGTAGTCACCGGTGACCCGCCGCCGCAGGAAAGCGAGCCCGCCCGCGATCCGCCGCTCCCAGCCACCGGAGGAACCGCCCGCGTCCACCGCGTCCCGACGGGCCTCCCGGCCCTCCTCCTCCGCCTCCGCTTCCGCTTCCGCTTCCGGGGACAGCCCGGAGGGCTCGGGGACCTGCGCCCCCGGCAGCGCGCTCACCGGAGCCGCGGAGCCGTCGCCCCGACCGCCGCCGGGGCCGCCCGCCCCGGTCCGGCGCCGCGCCGGACGCGACGCGCCACCGGACCGCGAACGGTCCTCGTCGAACGGAATGACCTTGGCGTCCGCCATCGTCGGTGCGCTCCTCTACCTGGCGCCGTGAGTCGTCTGTACCGCACCGGACCCGCGCTCCCGCGGTCCGGCGCCGCCCGGCAGCGGCAACGCCGCCAGCCGGTCCACCGCCCTGCCCACCGTCTCCGGCGGCAGCAGCCCCGGGCCCCGGCTCCGCGCGAACTCCGCGAACGTCTCCGCCGTGGTGAACTTCGGCCGGAAACCGAGGGTCTCGCGCATCTGCACCGTCGAGACCACCCTGCCATGGGTCAGCAGCCGGATCTGCTCCGGCGAGAAGTCGGTCATGCCGATCGTACGGAGCGCCGAGCCGACCCAGGTGACGGCGGGCAGCAGCACCGGCACGGTCGGCTTCCCCAGCCGCCGCGAGCACTGCGACAGCAGCAGCACACCGTCACCGGCGATGTTGAACGTGCCGCTGTTCAGCGTCCCGCGCCGCGGCTCGCCCGCCGCGATCCCCAGGACGTCGATCACATCGTCCTCGTGCACGAACTGGAGGCGGGGGTCGTAGCCGAAGACGGTCGGCAGGACGGGCAGCGACAGATAGTCCGCGAGCGGCGAGTCCGGCCGGGGCCCCAGGATGTTGGCGAACCGCAGCACGCACACCGCCACGTCCGGCCGCCGACGGGCGAAGCCCCGTACGTACCCCTCGACCTCCACCGCGTCCTTCGCGAAGCCGCCGCTGGGCAGCGACTTGGGCGGAGTGGTCTCGGTGAACACGGCGGGATCGCGGGGCGCCGACCCGTACACGCTCGTACTGGACTTCACCACGAGCCGGCGCACCGTAGGGGACTTCTGGCAGGCGCCGAGCAGCTGCATGGTGCCGATGACATTGGTCTCCTTGATCGCCGTCCGGCCGCCGGCGCCGAGCGCCTTGCCGGAGACGTCCAGGTGCACGACCGTGTCGACGGCGTGCTCGGCCAGGATCCGCGCCAGGGCGGACTGCCGGATGTCCGCGCGCACGAACTCCGCGTCGCCCAGCTCGTGCGCGGGCGCGACCGCGTCGACGGCGACCACCCGGTCCACCCCGGGCTCTCGCTGGACGCGCCGGACGAAGCGGCCCCCCAGCTGCCGGGCCGCTCCTGTGACGAGCACGACCTTTCCCAAGACCCGGCTCCCCTGCTTCCCGCGGTAACTTCCCTGGCCGTCACCGTAGCGGGTGGACACCGCCCTGTGACGACCCCGTGCTCCGAAACGCACCGCAGCCCCTCCACCGGGAACGGTGGAGGGGCTGCGGATCTCACGAACTGCGTTCGCCTACTTCTTGTTGCGACGCTGAACGCGCGTGCGCTTGAGCAGCTTGCGGTGCTTCTTCTTGGCCATCCGCTTGCGCCGCTTCTTGATAACAGAGCCCACGACTACCCTCGCTCACTTCATTTTCACTGGTGCGGGGCGTCTGGGCCCACACGACCTACGTCGGCCTAGCCTACCCGCCACCGTCCGAGGGACGTAATCCGCAGGCAACCTCAGGCTGATTCCACCCCCACGAAGGAGTCGCGGAGATACGCGTGAACCGCTTGCTCCGGCACCCGGAAGGACCTGCCCACCCGGATCGCCGGCAGATGACCGCTGTGCACCAAGCGGTACACGGTCATCTTCGACACTCGCATGACCGAGGCGACTTCCGCCACGGTCAGAAACTTGACCTCATTGAGAGGCCTCTCGCTGCCAGCAGCCATGACCCACCTGTACCTTCCGCACCGGACGGGCACCGGCTTCCCCTCCGGTGACTCTTCGTCGCTGTGCGCTCACTCCACAGATTAGGGGCGCGTGGTGCGAGTGGGGAAGAGGAGGGGCGGCGAGAGGCCTACGGTGACAGACGGGCCCGATTGAGCACATAGCGCGTCAACGGCCGGTAAAACGGCGCCCGTACGCCGTCGTCGAGCGGAACGACGACGGACACCCGCCCCTCGGCCTCGCCCACGAACAGCGCCGGATCATCCGTGTCCGCCGGGCCGATCGCCTCGATCCCCAGCTGACCTGCACCGCAGACCCAGCCGTGATCGCCGATCACCAACTCCGGCAGCACCCCGAGCCGCTCCGCCGCGTCCTGGAGCGCGACCCGCACCGGAAGCGGCGAATGCGTGTGCGCGCCGGTCTCGCCCCCCGTGGGACGGCCCCCCGGTTCGCGCACCAGGGCGACCCCTCGTACGTAGTCGAGGTGGTACGTACGTACGCCAAACCGGGTCGTTATGTCGACACATCTCCCCTGCGCGGGAGTGAGAACAGGACAGCCCGCCGCCGACAGAGCGTCTGCCAGCCCGGCGTAGAAACCGAGCAGCCGGTGCGGATGACCGGTCCCCAGCAGCACCGGAGCCCGACGCTCCGCCACCAGCGCCAACCGCTCGGCGAACGCGTCCAGCGCGGCCACCGTCCGCTCCGGATCGATCGCGTCCGGCCCGGAGACGTGCAGGGGATCGGCCGAGACCCCGCACCGGTCCGCCATCAGCCGCAACAGCTCGCCCTCGCCCCAGGCCCGCTCGGGCGCGAGCCCCAGCATCACCCGCGGATCCCGCGCGGCGAACAGCCGGTAGCTGCGCAGACTGGTCTCGCGCGACGTGGCCACGGGCCCGGCCAGCCGGGCCGCCAGCAGATGGGCGCGCAGCGCCCCGGTGCTCAACACCCCTGGGATGCTGCCGTACCGCGGAGCCCGGCGGGCGGGAATCCCGTTACGCCCCACCGTTGGCGTAACGCACGGCACAATGCCCCGCGCCGCCCGACCTCAGGTCAGCAGCCCCCGCAGTGGGAACGCCGCCTTCCGGGACGCCAGCACCGCCTGGTCCAGCCGGTCCGCCGGGTCGTACCCGTCCTCCCAGGCCTTCCAGGAAGGCGTACGCCCGTCCGTCATCCGGCCCGGCCCCAACTGCCGCGTACGGGCGTAGACGAGATCCCGCCAGGACGGCGGCACCACCGACTCCGGATCGACGGGAGCGTGCGCCGCGATCCCGACGAGGTGCGTCCACGACCGGGGCACCACGTCCACCACCGCGTACCCGCCGCCGCCCAGCGCCACCCAGCGCCCGCCGTCCACGTAGCGGTGGGCCAGCTCGTGGCAGGACTCCATGACCGACCGCTGCGCGTCCAGGGACACCGCGAGGTGGGCGAGCGGGTCCTCGAAGTGCGTGTCGGCCCCGTGCTGGGTGACGAGCACCTGGGGCCGGAAGTCGGCCAGCAGTTCGGGCACCACCGCGTGGAACGCCCGCAGCCACCCCGCGTCCCCGGTCCCGGCCGGCAGCGCCACGTTGACCGCGGAGCCGTCCCCCGCCCCGGCCCCGGTCTCCTCCGGCCACCCGGTCTGCGGAAAGAGCGTCCTCGGGTGCTCGTGCAGCGAGATCGTCAGCACGCGCGGGTCCTCCCAGAACGCGGCCTGCACCCCGTCCCCGTGGTGGACGTCCACATCGACGTACGCGACCCGCTCCGCGCCCAGCTCCAGCAGCCGGGCGATGGCGAGCGCGGGGTCGTTGTAGACGCAGAATCCGGCGGCCGACCCGGGCATGGCGTGATGCAGCCCTCCGGTGAAGTTCACCGCGTGCTCGCACTCACCCCGCCACACGGCCTCGGCCGCGCCCACCGAAAGCCCCGCGATCAGCGCGGACGCCTCGTGCATCCCGGAGAACGCCGGATCGTCCACGGTCCCGAGCCCGTAGTCCTGGTCGGCCTCCCGCGGATCCGCGGAGGCGGCCCGGACCGCCGCCACGTAGTCCTGCCGGTGCACGAGCCGCAGGGTGGAGTCCCCCACGGGCTTCGCGGACCGCAGATCCACCGCCCCGTCGAGCCCGAACGCCCGCACCAGCCCCATCGTCAGGGCCAGCCGGACCGGGTCCATGGGGTGCGTCTCCCCGAAGTCGTATCCCGTAACTGCGTCATCCCACATCAGCTGTGTGCGGCCGCTCATGCCCGCCACCGTATCGGGCGGGCTCCGGCCCGAACGCGCGGGCATACGCGAGCGTCGCCAGCACCAGGACCATCGGTACGAGCATGGCGCCGCGATAACTCCACGCATCCCCCAGAGCGCCCACGAGCGGCGAACCGACCAGAAACCCCACATAGTTGAAGATGTTCAACCGGGCCACGGCCGCGTCGCTGTTCCCGGGAACATCCGCCCGGCCGCCGCGAAAGTCTGCGGCACGATCACACAGAGCCCGAATCCGAGCATCGTGAACCCGAGCATCCCCACCCAGGCCCCGGACGCCACCGCCACGACCGCGAAGCCGCCGGCCGCCAGCAGACTCCCGCCCCGCACCACGGCGACCGCCCCGAACCGCCGCACCCCGAGGTCCCCCACGGCCCGGCCCAGCAGGGTCGTCACCATGTAGACGTTGTACGGAACGGTCGCGAGCTGCTCCGAACCGCCCAGCACGTCCTGGAGGTACTTGGCACTCCAGTTGGAGACCGTCGAGTCCCCGATGTACGCGAAGCTCATGACGAGGCACAGCGGCAGCAACAGCCGGAACGGCACGGCCCCGCCGGTACCGGCGGGGCCGGACTCCTTCTCCTTCGGCCCCGTGCCCTCCGTGTACCACCGGCTACCGACCAGCGCGGCGGGCAACAGCACCACCACGGCGGGCAGGTAGGAGACGAGCAACGACAGATCCCACCGCGCCCCGGCCCACGCCAGGGACGCCCCCGCGATCCCGCCGAGGCTGTAGGCGGCGTGGAAACCGAGCATGATGCTGCGCCCGTACGCCCGTTGGAGGCTGACGCCCAGCATGTTCATCGAGGCGTCCAGCGCCCCGACGGCCAGCCCGAAGACGCCGAGCGCGACGGCGACGTGCCACACCTCCCGCCCCGCGCCCACCCCAAGGAGGGCGAGCAGGACCAGGGGCTGGGACCACCGCAGGACGACACCGGGCCGCACCCGCGCGACCACCTTCTCGGTGACCACACTGCCGGCCCCCGCCAGGATCGGAACAGCGGCGAGGAAGGCGGGCAGCAGCCCGTCGGATATCCCGTACTGGTCCTGGATGGCGGGGATGCGCGTCACCAGAAGGGCGAAGGCCACCCCTTGAACGCCGAAGCTCAACCCCAGGGAGGCCCTGCCGTGCCGCAAGCCCGCATCAGTCATGGCCGCGAGCGTAGAGCCAGGTTCTACCCAGGGGTAGATGGATCAGGCGAGCAGTTCGGGAAGCTGGGCCATGTCGGAGAAGTGCCCGGTCACTCCGGTGAGCCGGTCGGCGGGCATCATCGACGTGAACCCGTACACGTCCATCCCCGCGGCGCGGGCCGCCTCGACCCCGAGCGGGCTGTCCTCGACGACGACGCACCTCTCCGGAGCGACGCCCATCCGCTCGGCGGCGTACAGGAACAGGTCCGGCGCCGGCTTGCCCCGCCCGACATCCTCCGAGCTGAAGATCCACTCCTCCTCGAACCACTGGTCGATCCCCGTCCTGCGGTGTCCGACCCTGATCCGCTCGTGGCTCCCGGAGGAGGCGACGCAGTAGTCCACCCCGTCCGCGACGAGCTTGCCGAGCAGTTCCTCGGCCCCGTCGACCGCCACGAGCTCCCGCTGGAAGGCGGCGAACGTACGGGCGTTGAGCGTGGAGTCGAAGTCCTCGGGCAGCTTCTGCCCGGTCCTCTCCTCGACGAGATCGTGGACCCGGTGCACGGCGGACCCCATGTAGTCACGGAGCGACTCGTCGTACGAGGTGGGGTGACCGAGTTCGGTCAGGTAGCCGGAGAGGACGGTGTTGGCGAGCGGCTCACTGTCGACGAGCACACCATCGTTGTCGAAGATGACCAGTTCGTAGCGCATGGTTCGACCCTAGACGTTCAGAACGCAGAAAAGCCCCGTGCCACAAGGCACGGGGCTTTCCCGGAAAAATTGTTCGGCGGCGTCCTACTCTCCCACAGGGTCCCCCCTGCAGTACCATCGGCGCTGAAAGGCTTAGCTTCCGGGTTCGGAATGTAACCGGGCGTTTCCCTAACGCAATGACCACCGAAACACTATGAAATTGAACAGACCGGTATAATCACAGCTGTTCGTTATTTCAGAACTAACACAGTGGACGCGAGCAACTGAGGACAAGCCCTCGGCCTATTAGTACCAGTCAGCTCCACCCCTTACAGGGCTTCCACATCTGGCCTATCAAC